>CAKRIL010000022.1 GCA_934343915.1 uncultured Lachnospiraceae bacterium
TTTGGATTCTTATCCATAATTAATCGCTTCTTTTCTATATATTATAGTAGTGCAATCTTATTCAAAGCAATTTAGCCTTCAATTGAAATATATCTGTCAGCTTCAACTGCCTTGTTATCCTTCTTAGGAACCACAAGTCTTAAAATACCATCCTCGTATTTAGCCTTGATGTCGTCCTGAGTTACGCCCTCGCCTACATAGAAGCTACGGCTCATTGAACCTGCGTAACGCTCTTTTCTGATATACTTACCATTCTTGTCCTGCTCGTCCTTATCAAGTCCCTTAGCGGCACTGATTGTAAGATAACCATTCTCAAGCTTTGCGTTTATCTCATCTTTCTTAAATCCAGGGAGGTCAATATCTACCTCGTAGCCTGCATCAGTCTCCTTCACATCTGTCTTCATTACATGTCCTGCATGCTTACCATACAGAGCCTTGTCAATCTCCGGGAATCCAAAATCCATCCAGTCATCATTAAATAAGTTCTCTCCAAAAATACTAGGCATTAACATAAGTCATCTCTCCTTTTCATAAAAACAAACCTAATTTTCATTACCCTGTTTTCTTGGTTATTTTATTTTTGGAACCGGGATGTTTCAGGAACATCAAGGCATCTTCAATTCTTTTATTTACCTTTCTTTGTTCCTTTCCTTTGTTCTGAGTACGTTATACACCTACTTATTAGCAATGTCAAGAGGCGAGTGCTAATTAAAATATAAAAAAATATAAATAAAAAATGACAGAGCGTTGGGACACAGGGGTCTGGTCCCTGTCCCAACCATTTTGTCCTATTTTTTGATAATTTTTCGCATACCACAACCACAAAATTCATGTGGAATACACTTAAATCCCTTTTTTATATAAAAATTTTCTTTTTCCTTTTCAGCAATCAGTTGTACACTGGCTCTGCCGCCATCAGGAGTTCTATCATCCACATATGCCAACAGTAAATCAATAATTTTACTTCCAATTCCTCTTTTTTGAAATTCAGGTTTTACAACCACATCAACTATCAAATAATATATTCCATCTCCTATTAATCTTCCCATCCCGATTATGGCATCATTTTCTCTGACAGTAACACTGTATAGACCGTTATTTACAGCTTTTATAACCTGATCTTTGGCAAAATTATTCCATCCAACAGAACTTCTTAATTCAATATATTCCTTATATGTTAAACTATTTTCACGATACTCCATCATTAAACCTCCAAGACAAAACAAACTTTTCAAACTTTGTTCTGCCAAATCTGCGTTTTTTACATATTCTTTTGCAAAATCAATTTTCTCTTACTTCAAATTTGTTACATTATAAAATCTGCCATTTCTCATTACAAATTTAATATATGTACATTATTTTTACAATAAAGATATAGTTTTGGCAAGCTTTTTTTATGGCATCCTTACGTCACAGAAATAAATTCAGTTCCGCCGCAGTGCGTTCCTGCCATGAGGGCTTTTTGTATAAATTAAACAAAAGAGCACCGTAGCAATACTCACTGCCACGGTGCTCCAAAAATCAATGTTCAATTTTATTCGTAATGCTTTTTATGCTTGCCTGTGGTATGTTCCTCCTCACCATTCTCAGCAACAGCATTAACCTTTGTCTGTACTTTTCTCTTCTTTAACGGATGCTTTGGATTTTTATCCATATATATCGCTTCTTTCTATTATTATATTATTTTCAATTATTTTTCACACTGCTGTGGTTCAATATTACGAATCACAGCAGTGAAATTTACAAGTTACTTTATAATGCTACATTTGCTGTGCTAATTTCAGGACATTATCCTTCAATAGCTATATATCTATTGTTCTCAACTGCCTTGTTATCCTTCTTAGGAACCACAAGCCTTAAAATACCATCCTCGTATTTAGCCTTGATGTCGTCCTGAGTTACGCCATCGCCTACATAGAAGCTACGGCTCATTGAACCTGCGTAACGCTCTTTTCTGATATACTTACTGTTCTTGTCCTGCTCGTCCTTATCAAGTCCCTTAGCGGCACTGATTGTAAGATAACCATTCTCAAGCTTTGCGTTTATCTCATCTTTCTTAAATCCAGGGAGGTCAATATCTACCTCGTAGCCTGCATCAGTCTCCTTCACATCTGTCTTCATTACATGTCCTGCATGCTTACCATACAGAGCCTTGTCAATCTCCGGGAATCCAAAATCCATCCAGTCATCATTAAATAAGTTCTCTCCAAAAATACTAGGCATTAACATAAGTCATCTCTCCTTTTCATAAAAACAAACCTAATTTTCATTACCCTGTTTTCTTGGTTATTTTATTTTTGGAACCGGGATGTTTCAGGAACATCAAGGCATCTTCAATTCTTTTATTTACCTTTCTTTGTTCCTTTCCTTTGTTCTGAGTACGTTATACACCTACTTATTAGCAATGTCAAGAGGTGAGTGCTAATAAAATTATAAAGAAATTATTAACAAATTATTATCTGTACTTCATGCTGCCCTGTCTCACTGATTATTCACTATCGCAGCGATTTCATCTCTCATATCCAGGAACACCTCCACAATCATCGGATCAAAATCCTGTCCGCTTCTATACCTGTTTCCGATTAATTTCTCGAGGGGTACCTTTTCCAGCTCGGCAAGTGCCTGATTTCCATACCTGAATACCCAGTCGACGGCACGGCACTCATCGTCAAACATCATCTCGATATCCGTAAACGCAAACGGCATCTTATCATAGCCTTTATAGTATTCACAGTATTCCTCGAACGTAGCGGGTATCCCCTCTGTTGAAAAACTCTTAATAATATTTCTTTGTCTTTGATATAGCCTGTTCTCTATCTCGTTTTTTCTGCTGAGTGTATATTCCACTGCCTCGCCATTATTAAGGTTTACCGTGTTAGTTACATCATGTATAGCTATCACGGACACAAGATTACCTCTTCGAACTTCAATGAAGTCATCCCCCAGCATATCGCAGAATTCCTTATAAGTAGTCCTTGTCTCAATAACCTCTCCGTTATCCATGTATATATCTGCATGTTTTCTGCGCATGTGAATATACAGTATCTGCTTTTTGGAAATCGTCCTTTTTCTTCTCTTTGATATTATTGTTATTGACCCTTGCGTGTGCATAACACCTCCCGTTACGAGGACATCAGAATTCTATCTTACAATCAGGCTCAGCTTCCCTGCATGCCTTAATAACCTCAGCCATAACCGTCCTCTCATCCTGTCCGTCCTCGAACTCGATCTCCATCTTCTGCGTCATAAAGCTTACCGAAGCGTCCATGACCCCCGGCGTGTTGTTGGCGATATCCTCCATAGTATTGGCACAGTTGATACAGTCCACCGATATGTTGTACGTCTTATTCATAATCCACACATCCCTTCCCCTTAATGATAATATCAGGTCGAAAAATAACCCATGACATCATTATATTACTTTGTGAACCATTTATCAATAAAAAAAATGACCAGTTTTCATTTTTTGTGATTTCGTTGAACTAATGAGCCTTTACTTTAGTCCAGAGGTCTGCACAGTATGATTTAATCTCTGTCTCCTGATATGCAAATACCTCGTCCTTATCATATCCGACTCTTGTAACATAAGCACTGATGCCCTTGTAAGCATCTTCCTGCATTGCCTCGAATGCTGACTTAATCGGCGAAGAATACCCAACCTCTTCCGTATTGGCAAGGGCATTATCCTCATCAAGCATGAAGTTCATGAACTGGTGAGCAAGCTCTGTCTCTGTACAATCCTTGGTTATAACCATGCAGTCACACCATATATTGGTTCCCTGCTCAGGCTCGATATAGGCAAGGTTCTCATTTTCCGACATAATATAAGCTGCATCGCCTGAATATACAACCGCGATTGCCTTGTTGCCCGAAATCATGTTGTCGATAACGTCATCGCCTACATATACAGGGTTCATTGTATCTCTCTGGCTGCAGAGCCACTGATATGCCTCGTCAAGCTGTGAATAATCAGTAGTGTTCATTGAATATCCAAGTGTCTTTAAGGCTATCATAAATGAGTCTCTCTCAGAATCGTACATATATAAGTTACCCTTGTACTTCTCATTTAAGAGGAGATTCCAGCCTTCCTTTGCATCCTCCTCGGATACGACTGTCTTATCATAGAGAATACCAACCGAGCCCCAGAAATATGGAACTGAGTATGTGTTCTCAGGGTCAAAGCTTCTTCCGAACAGATCGGAGATAATGTTGTCCTTGTTGGTAATAAGGCTCCAGTCAACAGGCTGAAGGTAATTTTCCTTGATAAGACGCTCAATCATGTAATCCGAAGGAATGATGATGTCGTACTTGCTTCCGCTCATAACCTTAGTATACATTGACTCGTTGGAATCGAATGTCTCATAGACTACCTTACAGTTATACTCCTTCTCAAACTTGCTGAGAAGAGTCTTATCAATATACTCTCCCGCGTTATACACTCTGAGAGTCTTTTTGCCTGATGAACCGCAGCCGCTGAGCGCAAGCGCAGCCATACACACACATAATATTACAGCAATTAATTTCTTTTTCATTTTTTATCCCTCCAGCTTCTGCTTATTTCTCTCTGCTCTCTTTTCCTGTCTCTTTTTCACAGCCTCAGGAACAAGATTTACAATAAGCAGAGTTATAATGATAACCGCAATAACAATCGCTGACAACGCATTGATTGTCGGATTGGTTCTCTTTGTCATGTTGTACACGACGATTGATATATTGGCAACTCCGTTGCCCGTTACGAAATACGATATTACAAAGTCGTCAAGCGACATGGTGAATGACAAAAGCATTCCCGCATATATTCCCGGCTTTATCATCGGCACGATAACCTTCGTCAAAGCCTGAAACGGTGTGGCACCCAAGTCCATCGCCGCATTGGCAAGATTCGGGTCAAGGCTTCGAACCTTCGGGTACACGCTTGTTATGACATACGGCGTACAAAAACAGATATGCGCAAGCAGCATGGTCACATAGCCTCTCTGAATCTTCATTGAAGAAAAGAGAATCATAAGACCGATTGCCGTGACAATCTCCGGATTCATAATCGGGATATTGTTGACATTGATAAGCCATTCCTTTATAACCTTGCGGCTTCTCGAAAGTCCTATCGCCGTGATTGTTCCGAGAATCGTCGCAACCGCTGTCGCTATGACTGCGATACTTAACGACACACCGACCGCACTCATGATATCCCTGTCCTCGACAAGTGCCTGATACCATCTTGAGCTGAAGCCGGTAAACCTTGTGAGTGACTTCGATGAGTTAAATGAGAACACCATCGTCACTATAATAGGTATATAAAAGAAAGCAAAGCATATCGCAATATATATGATAGAACCTAATTTTCCTCTCTTTTTCATCGATTATGCCCCTCCATTCTCATCAGGATCTATCTTCTTCATAATTCTTATCATGAGAAGGATTGCCACTGCAAGCAGCATCGAGATGGCACTTCCGAAGTTCCAGTCACCCACTGATATGAACTGCTCCTCAATAAGGTTGCCGATAAGCACATACTGACCGCCTCCGAGCAGCTTCGGAATGACGAAGCTTGATATCGAGAGAAGGAACACCATAATTGTTCCGTTCACCACACCCGGTATGGACAGCTTGAAAGTCACCTTCCAGAATGCCGTAATCGGCTTTGCTCCAAGGTCATAAGCTGCCTCTATAAGTGAATGATCCATCTTCGCAAGTGACGTATGAATCGGTATTACCATAAATGGAAGAAGGTCGCATACAAGACCTATAATTACCGAAAAATCCGTATACATCATCGTCACCGGGTCAAGACCCAGCATGACAAGCAGCGAGTTGATGATTCCGTTATCTGAGAGAAGACTAATCCATGCATAGGTACGAAGAAGCATGTTAATCCATGTAGGAATTGTAACCGCAAGAATAAGTATCGTCTGAGCCTTCTCGCTGAATCTTGAAATCACATATGCAAGCATATAGCCTACCACAAGACATACTATTGTAGTGATTGCGCCGAGCTTAAATGAACGGATAAACACATTCATATACACCGGCTCAAATATCTTTTTAAAATTTTCGCCCGTAAACTGTATATTCACAAGGCTGTTACCACCTGTCGTCACTGAATACAGCACAATGAGAAACAATGGCACAACAATCAGAATAAACGACCATATAAGATAAGGTCTTACAAGATTTTTAAACTGCTTCATAATATCCTAATTTTCCTCCATGTGATTCTCTTCTCTCAGTTCTCCATGGTATACATTACATGTATATCCTCATCAGTGAAGCTGAGTCCAACCGCTTTTCCCACCTCATGGTAGTCCGTGGTGTGGATCTTATAATCACGGCGGTCAGTCTTTACAATAATCTCATAGTGAACGCCCTTGAACACGATTGAAGCAACCGTACCCTTGAGCTTGCTCTTATCAGGCTCAACAATGTCTATATCCTCAGGTCGAAGCACCACCTCGACCTCCTCATTCTCCTTGAAGCCCTTATCCACACAAGGGACTTCTATTCCGTCGAAGCATACAAGGCAGTCCCTTATCATGTTTCCTTCAATAATATTGGAATCGCCGATAAAGTTCGCTACAAATCTGTTCTCAGGCTCGTTGTAGATGTCAACCGGTGAACCTATCTGCTGAATGATTCCGTTATTCATAACAACCACGGTATCTGACATTGAAAGTGCCTCCTCCTGGTCATGCGTTACGAATATGAAGGTGATTCCGACCTCCTTCTGAATCTTCTTAAGCTCGAACTGCATCTCCTTACGAAGCTTTGCGTCGAGTGCTCCGAGTGGCTCGTCAAGAAGCAGAACCTTAGGCTCATTTACAAGTGCTCTTGCGATGGCAACTCTCTGCTGCTGACCTCCTGAAAGAAGTGTTACATCCCTCTTTTCAAAGCCCTCAAGACCGACAAGCTTAAGCATTCTTGTAACCTTCTGGTCAACAACTGACTTATCAACCTTCTTAAGATTAAGTCCAAATGCCACATTGTCATGCACATTAAGGAATGGAAAGAGCGCGTACTTCTGGAATACCGTGTTAATCTCTCTCTTATATGGCGGAACCTTGGATATATCTATGCCGTTAAAAAGCATCTCACCCTTGCTCGGCTCCTCAAAGCCTGCAATAATTCTGAGAATTGTAGTCTTACCGCATCCGCTTGGACCAAGCAGCGTAAGAAATTCATTCTCGTAGATGTTAAGGTCAATTCCCTTAAGCACCTGCTGGTCATCAAAATTCTTTGTAAGTCCCTTTAACTCAATTATCTTGTTGCTCATAATTCTTCAATCTTCCTCCACATGACCTTATTAAAAACTCGGCGGTGAGCTTACCCATATAATAACAGCTCCGCTCCTGGACTCTATATAATGCTTGAACTTGGGCTCAAAGTAAAATGCCTCGCCCTTCTTTGCCTTATATCTCTTATTACCAACAACAATACTTATCGAACCTGACAGCACATAGCCGAACTCCTCGCCCTCGTGCGGGTTATCGGGATATGTCGAGCCTCCCGGTTCGAGTGTAAGCCTTATCGGCTCCATTATATTCTTCTGCGCATTGGGGATAATCCACTCTATCTTGTTGTGCAGCTCGGTATCCGTCTTTTCAAAATAATCATCCCTGCCGAACACTACACGGTCGTCCTCAGTATCGTCAAAGAACGTCTTAAGGTCAGTTCCGAGACATTGCAGAATATCTACCAAGGTTGCGATTGAAGGCGATGTCAGGTCTCTTTCAAGCTGGGAAATGAACCCCTTAGACAGCTCTGCCCTATCCGCAAGCTCTTCCTGTGTAAGTCCCTTTAGAACCCTGAGTTCTTTTATCTTACTGCCAATCTGCATTGTCGATACCTCCCGCAGCGCGATGCAAATAATTAAACAAAAAGTTTAGCAACGCTAAACCAAGGACTATTATACATGATTGCTCAGTTATGTCAATACAGAATATACATATTCCATGTAAAAATAGTGCAAATTTCATGCATGGATTCCTATGCGCAAAATAAAATGCAGAATGAATCCGACCGTAAATCGAGCCGATTTCATTCTGCATATTAATTCTACTCATTAAATTCGCATGTTACAAAGAAGCCTCGCGGTGTCTCCTCGACATCAATAACCTTGCCCTGCCTTGCCTTAAGCCTCTCCGCAAGTCTGTAATTACCTGACATTGCTACGGCGGGTTCTATCGTATAATAGAAGCTTGACGGGAGCTTACCCTCTGTGATGTCAACCATCTGTCCTACCTCTACCTGCCCGGGGCGCTCCATTTTAAACTGCATGGTACGCATCTGACGACACCTCTTATTCCGCTATGTTAAGGTTCTTACCCTTAAGTCCGATGAAGCTTCCCTTAGGAAGTCCACCCTCCTCATGTCCGATAAGCCACTTGTTGGTCGCTGTTATAAGTGCATCCTCCCCGCCGCATACAGGACAGTCGGCATGCTTTGCCGCAAGGCCATAGTTCGTTCCCTTAGGAAGAACTACCGACACCTGAAAACCATTGTTGTCAGGTCCGCATGGTGCATAATGAAGTGTTGTCGCATACAGCTCAACAGCAGTTCCCGCAGGTACTAAAAATGCCTCCATCTTAGCTGTGTCGTATGTAAAATCATCCTCCACATCCCAAAGATTTCCAAGAATAAGAATCGCATCCGTGGCAGCCACATTAATCTCAGAGCTTCTGTGATACTCTGCCGCATTAAGGAGCTGATTATGACCGTTGCAGTAACCGATCTGAATAGGAAGCTCGCCATAGAACTTATTCTTAATCTCCTCTGCCACAGGAAGGCTCTCCAGGCTATCAACCGACGGCTCGTACACAACTCCCTCAGGTATCTCTGTCTTCTTCATCTCCTCAACAAGTGAAGAGAAATCAATGTTCTTAATAACCTTGCCATACTTCTTAAATCTCTTGTCTGCTGTTGAAATAATCTCCATCTATATGTTCCTCCGATACATTAATATTAACCCTGATATTTCTTAATATGCTCGTCAATAAGAGCCTGATCTGCAAAATAGTTAATCTTCATCGAATTCTTGACATCGTCGAGAGTCTTTGCCGCAACCTCTCTTGCAGCCTCGCTGCCCTTCTTTAACACATCATATACATACGCGATATCCTTCTCATACTCTTTTCTTCTCGCACGGATAGGATTGAGCTCCTCGTTCATCACATTGATGAGGAACTTCTTTACCTTGACATCGCCAAGACCGCCCCTTCTGTAATGAGCCTTGAGTTCATCAAGATTAGCATACTCAGGAAGATACTCTGCAAAGTGCTCAGGCTTGCAGAATGCATCAAGGTATGTGAATACCATATTGCCCTCAATCTGTCCCGGATCCTCGACTCTGATGTGGTTAGGGTCTGTGAACATGTTTCTCATAATCTTCTCTTTCATATCAGCCTCAGACTCCGCAAGATATATGCAGTTGCCGAGAGACTTGCTCATCTTAGCCTTGCCGTCTATGCCCGGAAGTCTTAAGCACGCCTTGTTGTCCGGAAGTAAAATCTCAGGCTCAACAAGCGTATCACCATATATTCTGTTGAAGCTTCTTACAATCTCCTTGGTCTGCTCAAGCATAGGAAGCTGATCCTCTCCGACAGGAACAGTCGTCGCCTTAAAGGCTGTGATATCTGCTGCCTGGCTTATAGGATATGTGAAAAATCCTACAGGAATGCTTGTCTCGAAGCCGCGCATCTGAATCTCCGACTTAACCGTCGGGTTGCGCTGTAATCTTGATACTGTTACAAGATTGCTGTAATAAAATGTGAGTTCTGTAAGCTCAGGAATCTGTGACTGTATGAACAATGTTGACTTAGCCGGGTCAAGACCGACTGATAGATAATCAAGCGCTACCTCTATAATATTCTGTCTTACCTTCTCAGGATTATCCGCATTATCCGTAAGTGCCTGTGCATCGGCAATCATAATAAAAATCTTGTCATACTCCCCGGAATTCTGAAGCTCCACTCTTCTCTTCAGTGAGCCCACATAATGACCTATGTGAAGTCTTCCGGTAGGTCTGTCACCTGTCAAAATAATCTTTCCCATAAAACACCTCCGCGCCGCACACCGCATGCAGCTTTTTAAAAATCTCAGCCCGTTATCTTTCGCACGGTAAATATAACATTAATATATATCTTAAAGGCGATTTAGTCAATAATTTAACACTATCCGGTGAAAAAGTGGTCTTATCAGTTAAGTCCTCTGAAGCCCTTTCCTATAATCTCACTGCTGTTCGTTATCATGATGAACGTATCCTTGCCGTGATTCATCTTGATATAATTCCTGAGCTCGACCGCCTGACCTCTTTTAAGCACAGTGAGAATAACGTACTTCTGCTTATGTGTAAAAGAGCCCTCCGCCTTGAAGGTGGTCGCTCCCTTGACTAGCTCATTGTGGATGAAAAGCACTATATCGTCAGGTGAATCCGTGATGATTGTAAAATACTTGCACAGATTGACATTCTCTATGGTTCCATCAATAACAAGCGTCTTAGCCATAAGCCCCACGAAGGAGAAAAGTCCTGTCTCGATATCGAATACCATACATGCAGCTACCGTTATGGCAAGGTCAACGATAAAGAGTGCAACTCCGATGTTGAAGCTTGTATACTTCTTCAATATCATCGCAATTATATCCGTTCCTCCGCCCGATGCGTTCATGTTGAACATTATCGCTGCGCTCACGGCAGGAAGAACAATCGCAAATATAAGCTCAAGAACAGGCTGGTTGGTAAGAGGCCCGTCCATCGGGAACAGCTTCTCACATACGCTTAAGCCCACTGATGTAAGTATACTTACATACACTGTCTTGACGCCAAAGCTTCTTCCCAAAAAAATAAAGCCCACGACAAGAAGTACCATATTGATAACAAATGTGAACCACGCCGGCGAGAACGGCAGAACCGCACTCAGAATTACCGATATACCCGTGACTCCTCCGAATGAAAAATTATTCGGGAACTTAAATACATACACACCAATCACAAGAACCAGTGTTGCAAGCGTGAGCATAAGATACTCAAGCACAATCTGTCCTGCCTTTGTCTTTGCTTCCATAACATATTTCCTTGTCTTTTATTATTTTGTTATATCTATAATAACTATGATTTCTCCGTTCTTCGAACTCTCGAAATCACAGCATCCATTCGCAAATCGGGCTATTGCCCTGTTTTGCTCATGTCTGTTTATTCATCTAATAGATATAGTGCTTTGTCTGCAAGCAGCCACACACTATATCTATTGATGAATTTATTATATATTATAGCACACCTGTTTTGTTATTTCCATATTCACCTCACTCTTTTTGTATTTTCGCATGTTATTTCAATTTTTATATTGCCATTAAAATTCGTATATGGTATTGTATTGATAATTAATAAAAATTTTATAATTATGAGGAGGATTTATCATGTTTTGTCCTAATTGTGGTGCCAAGCTCGACGACGACGCTTTATTCTGTGGTGAATGCGGCACTAAAATCGCTGCTCCACAGGCCGCAGCAACAACTGCTGCCCCTGCATCACAGGCTCCTGCATCAAGCAAGCCTCTTGTAGCCTTCAAGATTGGAAATATGAATTTTTCCATCGTTAAGGAAAAGATTGACTTCATCGGTCTTATCGCTGCTGTTGTTGCATTTATTGCACTGTTCATGCCTTACTTTACAGTATCAGCTTCAGCTTTAGGATACACCGCTAAGCAGTCATTCAATTTCTTCTCCGGTTCGGGAAGCAATGCCGTATTCCTTTTGATAGTCATTCTTGTGTATATCGCTGCTAACCTGTTCGGCATGAAGCGCTTTGCACAGGTTGCAGCTTATGCCTTGCTTGCGTTCGTTCTTATCACAATAATCAGCATTAAGGGTAGTATAGCAGACGTTACCGGTTACAGCAGCTACGGTATTTCCGCTAAGGCATATCCTAGCATCGGCTTCTACCTCTTGCTTTTATCTTCACTTGTTATGTCGTTCTCATGGCTTATCAAGTCCAAGCTTCTTCCGCTTATCAAGAAGCAGCCGGCTGCACAGGCATAATTTTAGTACATAATTTATATCAATAACAAAACACCCACTTCACTGCATTCTGTGAGGTGGGTGTTATTATTTTGCCTGTGTATTTATTCCGTTACCTCAGCGGTAAGCTGAAGGTCATAAAGCTTTCTGTATACTCCGTTCTGAGCCAGAAGCTCCTGATGATTTCCGGATTCGACGATTCTTCCCTTATCCATAACCATAATCTTATCGGCATGCTGGATGGTTGAGAGCCTGTGTGCTACCATGATGGTGGTTCTTCCGGTCATCAGCTTCTCCATAGCCTCCGTTATAAGACTCTCTGTCTCGGTGTCAATGTTGGCTGTAGCCTCATCAAGCACAAGAATCGAAGGCTTGTACGCAAGTGTTCTTGCAAAGGATATGAGCTGCCTCTGTCCTGCTGAGAGCGTTGAACCTCTCTCCGTAACCGGCTCATCATAGCCGCCCGGCATTTTGCTTATAAAGCTGTCCGCATTGACATACTTGGCTGCCGCCTTAATCTCATCGAGCGTTATATTCTCGTTTCTGAGTGAAATATTGCTCTTTATATCTCCCGTAAAGAGGAATACATCCTGCTGTACCTGACCTATCGCACCACGGAGCACATCGGTATCAATGTCCTTTATGTTCACGCCGTCGATAAGAATTTCACCCTTCTGAATGTCAAAATAGCGTCCGATAAGGTTGAGAATCGAGCTCTTTCCCGCTCCCGTGGCACCCACAAAGGCAACCTTCTCACCCGGATTGATTGTGAAGCTTACATCCTTTAAGATGTACTCATCCTTCTCATAGGCAAACCATACATTCTTGAACTCGATTTTGCCGTCAACCTTGACATCGACAGGGTGTGAAGGATTGACAATTTCAGGCTTTACATCAAGAA
Source organism: uncultured Lachnospiraceae bacterium (assembly GCA_934343915.1). Classification (GTDB taxonomy): domain Bacteria; phylum Bacillota; class Clostridia; order Lachnospirales; family Lachnospiraceae; genus CAG-882. Next base: position 12,908 of record CAKRIL010000022.1, read on the forward strand.
TCTGGAACATCTTCTCGGCTGAAGCAAGTGATGACTGGAGTGTTCCGAACTGCTCTGCAAGCTCCTGAATCGGGTCAAAGAAGGAACTTATATAGTTTATGAAAATATAAAGCGTACCTATTGAGATTGCACCTCCGAGCACAAGGCTTCCTCCGCGTCCGATGATTATGACAAGTGCCACAATCGACAGGAAGTAGATGACAGGTCTGAAAATGGCAAATATCATTACCTCCCTGAAGCCTGCCTTGAAAAGTCCCATGTTCTTCTCCTCGAACTGGTCATATTTTTCCTTCTCCCGTGTGAATATCTGGATAAGCTTCATGCCCGATATATTTTCCGATAGGAATGTATTTATATCCGTAATCTTATTTCTTGTTATTCTGTACGCCTGCCTCGACAGATGTCTGAACACGAATGTGAGCACACCTATTACCGGCAGGAGTAAAAATGAATATCCCGCAAGCTTTACATTGATTGAAAGCATGACCACAGCATAGCCGATAATCTTTACAATATTCTTAAAAAGTCTTACAAGCACACCTGAGAACATCTCATTTACCGCCTCGGTATCATTCGTAACTCTCGTCACCAGCTTGCCGACAGGCTGTGTGTTAAAAAAGCTGAGTGAAAGGCTGTGAATATGTGCAAACAGCTCCTCACGCATCTTAAATATGATATCCTGTCCAAGCTTCTGCAGCATATATGTCTGAAGTGCATTCAATATAAATCCCGCAAGCAGCGCACCGAGATATAAAAGTGCCGCACGGCATATTCCGGTAAAATCAAAATGTCTTAATTTCTTTAATTCATCCCTTGTAAGACACCTTGCAGTCTGTGCATATTCCGAGAGAATCTCCGGTCCTGCCTCCTTTAGAATCTCACATTCATCCGTAGTTATGTTCTCCGCCATGTAGTAGCAGTCATTGTACAAAAACATCTGGCAGAATGTTCCATCATAGGAAGCTGCGTCATAATTTTTGCTGATATATACATCGCCGTAACGTATAGCTCCTGCCGCCTCCTCATCGACGATGGCATAAGGATTATAGTAACCGTTTATATAGTAATCTATGGCATTACCGATTATGATAGGCTTGTAAAGCTCAACCACTGTTATGAGAAGCACCATGACGGACACAATAACCATTGTAAGCACATGTGGCTTAAGATATTTTAAAAGTCTTTTCATTATTCAGCCACCTCCCCGCTCGTCTGTCCTTTTGCTGCTTCAAGCTGCTGCTTGTCGAACATGCTCTTATAGATTCCGTTTTTAGCCATGAGTTCATTGTGATTTCCTATCTCGGCAGCCTTTCCGTCATCAAGCACCATAATCACATCCGCATTCTGAATTGTAGAAATTCTGTGTGCGATGATTATGGTTGTCCTCCCCTTTCTGTTCTCCTTCAGATTGTTGAGGATATGCTCCTCGGTGTCGGTATCGACAGCCGAAAGTGCATCGTCAAGGATGAGTATAGGCGCATCCTTCATCAGTGCCCTCGCAATTGAACTTCTCTGCTTCTGACCGCCGGAGAGGGTCACTCCTCTCTCGCCGACTATAGTCTCATAGCCATCCGGGAAAGCCACAATATTGTCATGTATGCATGCCGCCTTGGTTGCTTTTATAACCTCGCCCATGTCATCACCATCCGCACCGAAGGCGATATTGTTTCTAAGGCTGTCTGAGAACAGGAAATTATCCTGCGGAACATACGCGATATTGGCTCTCAGTACATTTAACGGAATCTTATTTATGTCTCTTCCGTCTATAAGTATCATCCCCGGCTTTGTGTTGTACAGATGCAGCAGGAGGTTTACCAGCGTACTCTTTCCGTTACCTGTTCTTCCGATTACAGCAAGAGTTGTACCTGCCGGCACATCAAGGCACACATCGTTGAGTGTCGGTTCAGTATGCCCATTGTGTATAAATGTAAGGTGGTTAAAGGTTATGTGTCCTTCAATCCTCTCGACCTTGTCCGCCTCCGGAGCATCAAATATCTCCGGCTTCTCATCTAATACCTCCTTCACACGCTTAGCCGAGGCAAGTCCCTGTGATATTGAGGTAATGCTCTCACCAGCTGCAAGCATAGGCCATACAAGCATAGTCACATACTGGTTGAACGCGACAAAGCGTCCAAGTGTTATATCTCCCACAAGTGCAAGATAACCACCGTAGAGAAGGGTTATAAGGCTGCTCACACCTATGATGACATCAAGAAGCGGCATAACCACCGCCTGAAGCTTTGCGACGCTCATATTCTTATCTCTTGTACTGTCATTATACTTTAAAAATGCCTTAAGCTCCGCTCTCTCCTGAACAAAAGCCTTTATGACACGCACTCCCGAAAAACTCTCCTGAACCATATCAGTCAGATCAGAAAGAGCCTCCTGCTTCTCATTGAATCTTTTTTTCATAATTGCACCATAGTAGAACTCACCTGCAAAAATGAATATCATAGGTATAATTGCAAGCAGCGTGAGCTTCAAATCGACATAGAATATCATCTGGCATATAACCATAACAGCCATTACCGTAGCATCGAACGCTGATATGACAGCCATACCTATAGCCATACGGATGGAGTTGAGGTCATTGATAAACCTTGACATCAGGTCTCCTGTCTTGTGCTCGTTATAGTACTCAACCGACATCTGCTCAAGATGCATGAACATATCGTTTCTTATCTCATACTGAATTTTTCTCGCCGCACCGAACAGGAAAAATCTCCACAAGAAACGTCCGACAGCTATAAGTGCTCCGGCAATCAGTATTGCCGCAATAATCTTTAACAGCCCATTAAAGCTGAGTGTATGTGCAGTGAGTCCATCGGTTGCTTCTCCCGTAAACCTAGGCACATATATATTCAAAAAATCCACCACAAACAATGTAGCTATACCGCCGATATACCGCCACTTATGCCGCGATATATATTTCCATAAAAACTTAAATTCCTGCATACGCTTCCTTTCTTTTCGTGGGACACCCGCGTAAATAAGAGGAGCCCCGCAATGCGAAACTCCTCTTTCTTTTTATAGTGACTTAATTTAACTGCCCGGAACAGGCATATTTAAAATGCCCCGAGGCAATTACATAATCTCGTAAATCCAGCCCTTAGGTGCCTCAATTCTACCCATCTGGATTCCCGTGAGAGTATCATAAAGCTTCTTGGTAACAGGTCCCATATCACTCATGCCGCTTGGAAGGCAAATCTCTGTTCCATGGTCAACAATCTTGCCGACAGGAGAAATAACTGCTGCCGTTCCGCAAAGACCACACTCAGCCATATCCTTAAGCTCTGCCTTTGCAACAGGACGCTCCTCAACCTCAAGTCCAAGATAATCCTTGGCAACCGTGAGAAGTGAACGTCTTGTGATTGACGGAAGGATACTTCCGGACTTAGGTGTTACAACCTTGCCATCCTTGGTTACGAAGATGAAGTTAGCACCACCTGTCTCCTCAACGTATGTTCTTGTAGCCGGATCAAGGTACATATTCTCATCATAGCCATGCTCATGTGCATCTACAATGTTGAAAAGGCTCATTGCGTAGTTAAGACCCGCCTTGATGTCACCTGTTCCGTGAGGAGCTGCTCTATCCACATCAGATACTCTGATTGTGAGTGGCTTGGCACCGCCCTTGAAATAAGGGCCAACAGGTGTTGTGAATATTCTGAACTGATACTCTGTAGCAGGCTTAACACCGATTACAGGGTTGCTTCCGAACATATATGGTCTGATATAAAGTGTTGCACCGCTTCCGTAAGGTGGAACATATGCCGCATTAGCCTCAACCGTCTTTAAAACAGCATCAACGAACTTCTCCTTAGGGAAAACAGGCATCATGAGCTTCTTACATGAATTCTCCATTCTCTCACCGTTAAGATCCGGACGGAATGTAACAATCCTGCCCTGCTCAGTTGTGTATGCCTTGAGTCCCTCAAAGCATGTCTGTGCATACTGGAGCACGCCCGCACATTCGCTGATAACAACCTTGTCATCCTCTGTGATCACACCGTCGTCCCATACGCCGTCCTTATAATTAGCTACAAATCTCTTGTCGGTCTTGATATAACCGAAGCCAAGATCAGCCCAGTCGATATTCTTTTTTTCCATAACAAATTAATCCTCCTTGTTTTTCTAAGGAAAACGCGTGCCAAAAGCGGCAGAGGATTTTCCCATTAAAAATAACTGCATGGTTAAATAATACCCCCATGTCCACACTGCGTCAAGATACATCATTAACATTTTACCGTAAAAAGTATACTTATTTTAATCTGCGCCATGCCGGTTCCGATTAAAATACATCAAGATTCGCGTGTATTTCATCGTGTAACTTAATCATTCTCCACGATAATGTCCGCTGTCTCGAAACGTATCACCTTTTTAAGCTCCTCAAGCGGCAGCTCGACCTGATAGCCGACCTTTCCCGCACTGAAAAAGATTGTCTCATAATCGTAGGCCGTCTTTTTACCCGCAGTCTGAGCCACATCTGACGGCACATGGAACACCGTCCTGAAGAACTTTTTCATGCCAATCGGAGAACAGCCTCCATGTATATAGCCCGTCAGCGGCAGAAGCTCCTTTGACTTTAACATCTCAATAGACTTCTCGCCCACCGCCTTAGCTGCCTTCTTAAGGTCTAATTCCTCGGCAACAGGAATCACGAACACATAGTGATTACCTGTCTTTCCCGTCGTCACAAGCGTCTTAAACACACGCTCAACATCCTGCCCGAGCACCGCTGCTACCTCAGTTCCGCTTACCGCCTGTTCCGGGTCATAGCTGTGAGGGGTATATTTAACCTTCTTTTGGTCAAGAATACGCATTACATTTGTCTTTTCATCTTCCTTTTTCACACTAATCCTCCATGTCACCGCTTTGGCAGTGACTCAAATCCAAAAATATTATACTGAATCCTCTTCTCTGTGGCAAGCCTCATTTACCTGAAAGACAAGCCCCGGCAAACTCTCTCTTAATCTCAAGAAATACCCTCATATCCTCCATGATATGGTAGAGCATTGCCCTGTTCTCGAACTCCTCCCTGCTCTTTGGCAGCTCAGATACTGTATAGCTTGCCCTCAGAGTCCCAAGCTCCTCCAATAGTCCTTTTACGTCATTATCCTCGGCGAACTCGTCGGCGGCCTTCTTTACGAAATCCGCCAGTGCCTTCGTCTGCTGCGGTGCCGTCGTAAGCCTGACTATGTCTGAGTACACTCTTTTTAGAATTCCGCACTGTCTCGCGCGCATCTGCATGTACTCATAATAATAATCATTTTCTCCGAGAAAATGGTTGTTCATATAGTACAGCGCCTCTTTTTTCAGGTCGTCAAGCAGCCTGTCGAGCTCGTCAAAACACCCGCCCGTGTAGTCGGACTTGTTCTCACGCTCCATGTACAGCGACATTCTCTTTAGAATATGCACCATCTTGTCGTCAACCATACGGCGGTATTCGACAAGCCTCCTCCTGCTGTCCGGCATGAAAAGGTTGAGCAGAATTCCGACTCCCGCACCTATCACAAGAATAAGAAACTCGTTGAGTATCATCGATGTCGAACAGCTTGCCGCCGAGATATAGTGCGTGCAGAGCACCGCTATCGGAGCTATCGCCTCCTTCATATCAAGCACGATACAGCAGGCAAGATACGGAATCAGCACAATTCCAAACGCCCACACATGATACCCGGCGAGCGGAAATATCGCTGCCGAGAGAACCGTCATTATGAAAAAAATAACAACCCTCTTAACGGCAATTCTCACCGTCTCCCGCTTGGTATCCTGAATGGTCAGAAGTGTTATGATTCCCGCCGCATAAGCAAATTGAAGCCCGGCCGCCACGGATAACAGCACTGCCGCCACAGAACCGGCAACATACTTTATCAACTTTATTATCTCTTCTTTTTTCATAAATGGAGTGCCGTTTTTCATGAATAAACTGTCCTTTTTAATTTATCGATTCTTTCCGCTGTCATCCTTTTCCACTCATCAACTATATTTTTTAACTGCGCCATGTCAATATACTCGCACAGCCTTATGCGCTCTGTCTGTCCCTTGAACACCGCATCAATATATTTTTTCTGCTGTTCTCTTATGCACTCAGCCACCGCCGATGCACCTGCAAGCTCCATCATCGCAACGGAATCAAGGAGAAGCGGGCGAAACAGCGTGTCCACTGTATTTAACACATTTTCCCTTGATTGATGCTCTGACGAAAATTGCTCTGTTTTTGAAAACAGTTCGCCCAGACATTCAAGCGATGCCTGCATATAAGGGAGCGGATTAACCGCCCCGCCCTCATAAGGCTTTAACGATGCGACGGCTGTCACCTCATCAAGGCGTTGCAGCAGTTCCCCTTCATCAAGCATTATCTCACACGGCTCATCCGATTCCCTGTGTTTATTGTTGATGAACAGCAGCACATCACCGTCATTACCTGTGTAAACAACGGCATGCTTGTGCTTCTCATCGATTTTTATTCCCAGCATGGCACAGCTCTTTGTTTCCTTCAAATACAAAAAAACCTTCTGCCTGCTTATCTTTTCCTCTGTAAGCTCATAACCGATTTTCTTTAAAAAAATGTCAAAGTATTTTTTCTCCTGCAGCATCGCGCCCGCTATGTATCCGCCATTGTCACGCGCAACGATATACGGCAGTTCCATGCCTGCGGCGACTTGGTAATCCTCATAATCATGTCCCATGTGCTCTAGCATATTGGCGATACCGGCAAATGAGCAGGATGAGTTAAAGGTCATGTATTTCATTTAAAACCGTCCTAAATTTAATGTTCTTAAATTTCCTTCACCACATCGCATACACTGCGCTTCGGCACGACATAATCCCTGTTCTCATCCAGATAGTACTTCACGTCGCCGTCCTTCATGTCCTCAATACGGCTTGTGTGCGACGGGTATCCAAAGGCTATGACCGTATGTAACGCCTGATTGTCGGTGAGTCCGAACATCTCGGAGAGCTTCTGCCTGTCGCACGCTCCTATGATGCAGCTTCCGACCCCGTGCGCCCACGCCGCAAGTCTCATATTGGCAATGGCAAGTCCCGCGTCAGTATCACAGTTCTTGTTGATATCGGTATTCTCGACAACACCGATGAAAAGCACAGGCTCCTCGCCTGCCTTTGGCTGTCCCTGCTCTGGCGGAAGATAGCCGGCCCACTTGGTGAGTGCAAATACCTCGGCAACCTTTTCCGGGGATTTCACCACCACATAGCCAAGAGGCTGCCTGTTAGCCGCGCTTGACGCGTTGCGTGCCGCTTCAATAATCTCACCGATTATCTCATCCGAAACCGGTGTCTGCTTAAAACGGCGATACGTCCTGTTAGTTCTCATCAAATCCATAAGTTCCATATGTTAATCCTCCATAAATCTATGACCTGTAATTATTGCAATAATCATTAGGACCGCTTCTGTATTCCCCGCTTGTTCCCGCAAAATACAGGCATCTTTTTTCCTGAACAAGATAATAACTGCATGTTCCGCAACATGTAGATTTGGCGTATCCGCCATTGTACTGAGGGGCAACATAGCTTGCCGCCCTGCGCTGCCAGTATTCCCTGTCAGCTTTTCCTTTCTGCTGTATCGCCCTTAACTGTGCCTCATGTGCTGCCTTCTGTGCTTCCTCATCCTTGATTGTCACAATGTCCTTGTACTTATGTTCAATAAGCCCAAGCATATAATCCACATAACCGATGTTATAATAATCCGCCCCCGCTGCGAACTGCTGCTCCGTCAGATTATAATTCTGCTTCATCATATCCATCGCACCGGCAAAGACCGAGAGAAGCGTTCCTCCAAGTCCCTTTATATTCATGTTTTTTGCTCTCTCTTTGTAGCTGACATCACCAACGAAATGAGCATAGTACATACCGTATGCCTCTGTACATTTTTTTAAGAGAAGCTGCTTCTGTTCATATCCGTTAGTCGGAATTTCCGGCTCCTCCGAGTCATCCGTACTGCCATCGTACGGTGTGTCACAGTAAGGACATGCCTTAGCACCTTTTTCTGCCGGAGCTCCGCAGAGCATGCACTTTGTCACAATCTTTTTCGGTGGAGGTGTCTCACCTTTATTCACCTGATTTATTCTGTACTCAAGCTCTTTTACGCCGTCAAGCCTCGCACTGAAATCATTCTGCCACGCAAGACAGGCTTCACAGGCTGATTCCGGCTCCCTGCACATAGGGTCGCAGAATGCTCCCTTCTTTTCCTTCGCATTCGGATTGATTGTATCAAATAAGCCCATATAAATCCCCCCTTTTCATTGGTGTTTCATTCTACCTTCTGGCCACATTCCACGCAGAATACATCATTTTTCCTTAATTTTGCCCCGCATTTTTTGCAAAAAAGCTCTGATGTACTGCTGACAGGCTCGCTTTTTGGCTCCGAAGCTGCAGGAACCTCCTCTTTTCCCGGCAATACCGCTGCATTATGAGAAGTCTTTCCCTTGGCAGCAGCCACTATCACTCCAATTACCACCACAACAGCTATAATAACCACAGTAATCAACACACCATTCATTCTCTAATCCTCCCATCATCAATTATTCATATTCAGATTAGCACCACATAGCGGGCAGAATTTCAGATTTCCAGTCCTGTCTGACAGGTTCGCACCACACGCATAGCAGAACTTAGGTCTTGCACTTGCCCCGGCAGTGCCGTTCCCCGGCTTATCAGCCGTCTGTGCAGCCACATTAATTTTCGGCTTGTTCTGTGCAGACTCCTGTTTTTTTGTACGGCTTTCCTTGATTTTTTTGATACTGTTCTCATCAGGCCATATACCCGTGACTGAAATTGTCTTCACCTGTTCGGCTAGTGCCGCGTTCTCGTCACTCATCACCTTTCGCACCATGTCAGCGAGCTCATTGACATGTAATACAAGCTGCTCATAACCGGCGCATGACGTTGCCATACTGCTCACAGCCTTCTCGGTGGCGGTGCCAAGGAACTTCTTTACATATTCTTCACCATCCCCCGACGGAACCTCACACTTTAACATGGCTCTGCCGCTTCCTCCCAGATTCATATGAACATCCCTGCTCTTATCATGAAATGATGCATTCGCAAAGGTATATGCTATCTCGGCATTTTCTGATATTCCCATAATACTGCACCTCCTTACAGCTTACTGCCGCACTTCGGGCAGAATGCAAAGCCCTCATACTCTTTCGGGATAATAAAGCCACAGCCCGGACAGCTCTTCTCCTCAGGCTTTTTAGTACCGCACTTTGGACAGAAAGCCATGTGGTTTTCCATTCCACAGCCAGGGCAGAACCACTTTTTGTCTTCCCCGGCTTCTTCTGTGGCTTCGGCATCCTTCGAATCGGATTCCTTTGCCGAGGTGCTCTTTGAAGGTGCGTCCTTCATGAGTTCAGCCACATTGACACCTCCTGCTGCATTCTGTGCCATGTTCATCCCCATGAAGCCCGTGACGGCACCTGCCGAATTGTCCGCTGCCGCTTCCATGGCATTCGCCTGTGCAGCCCCGACTCTCGCTCCGAGCATCGCCTTGTTCTCTGAATATACTCTCGATTCCTGAAGGTCACGAATCTTATCCATGCTCTCATCGTCAGGGATAATGTTGGAAAATGATATCGTCGCAAGCTCCACGCCCCTGCCATCCTTCCAACGGCTCTTCGTCTTTTCATTTAACAGGAGTGCCAAATCCTTCCCCTTAGACGGTATCTCATCATACCTCACCTTGGCACGCGCCAGATCACTGAGTGCGGCAAGCATGGCATCCTGCAATTCAGCCTTAAGCTGCGGTTCCAGCACCGCCCTGCTGTACTTTTCCTTTACATTTCCGCTGATATTACTGTAAAAAAGAATCGGATTATCAATCTTATAAGAAAATGTTCCATAGCCTTGAAGTGTGATGGTCATATCGAACTCACTGTCGCGGTACGGAATTTTCCCGAAACCGAACTTATTATTGATAATCTCCTTCGTGTTGATAAAATATGCCCTTTGGTCTTTTCCCGCAATTCCGCCAAAAGCAAATCTCGCCTTAATCTCCTCAAATGACACCCTCACGGCATCGCTCAAGCCGCCCATGAAGCAGGATGGCTCCGTCGCGCTGTTAAAAATGTATCCACCCTGCTCGGCAGTGAAATCAATAATCGCACCATTTTCAACTATAATGAGCATCTGACCCGCATTTACCGCTATTCTGCTTCCCTGTGTGATAACATTGTCGTCCTTGTTATTTCCCGCTCCCGGACTCCTCTTCGCGTGTCCTCGCTGCACCAGTGTATCATTGTCAAGAGCATCACAATATATATAATCCTCCCACATATCACCGATATAAGAAAACGTACTTCCGACGAACGCCTTTATCAGTCCCATACCACCCTCTCCTTTCTTACAATCCGCTCCGCAATTACTACCAAAAGTATATCACATTTTTATTTTCTTGTGTAAAATGATTATTCAAGGAATGGTAAAACTTTTAATATTTTTTCAATAAATGTGAGAAAGCAGATTCATGAATCGTTATATATATGAGATTCGTATGCGGACGACCTGTACCGATTTGCCGTCTCGTACACGGGCTCAAGGCAGGAGGCGGAAGATATGAGCTCGCGGGCTCCGATGAAATGCCTGCATGGGCGGATGCCGCGCTGCGGAGCGAGGACGTGCAGTATTATTAAGCTGTGCCCGTAATCATCACACAAAAAAAGGACGGTGCTTTACCTAAGACACCGTCCTTTTTTCTTACACTGTTTTCTCATAATCGCAGAGATATTCAGGCCATACTATTATCGCCTCATTGTCCTTGTCCGTCACCGCTTTGTGGAAATGTTAAAAGCATCAAGCACATCGCTGCCATCCCTGACAAACGCGATAAATTCACTTATCTGAGCCGTCACCTCGTACTCCCGTTCTCCTGCATACCTGCTGCCATCCTTAGTCAATATCCAGCTTCCAACCGGAAGGTACACCTTTCTTACCGTCTGTCCCTGCTTCGTGATAGGTGCAAACAGTATATCGCTTCCGAATAAATACTCATCGCCCGTCACATAGCATTTTTTATCGTCCGGATAGTCAAAAAACAGTGGTCGCATAATCGGGGCTCCCGTCTCAGAGGCTATGTCTATATGCTTCTTAATATACGGCACAAGACGGTATCTGAGTTTTACAAGGTCTGAAAGTATATGCAGATTATCCTCGCCAAAGCTCCATATCTCATTGTCGCCACCCGTAGGCTCCTTGATGTCCCTGCTTCTGTCAGCACCAAGTCTGCTTCCGTGAAGCCGCATGACAGGACAAAATACTCCGTACTGAAACCATCTCACTATAAGCTCCTTAAAATAATCCGATGTAATATCACCACCGTAGAAGCCACCTATATCCGTGTTCCACCATTGAATACCGCACATTGCCATGTTAAGTCCTGATTTCACCTGCTCAGTAAGGCTCTCAAAGGTGGATGCCACGTCACCCGACCAGACTACAGCTCCGAACTTCTGTGAGCCAAGATATGCACAGCGCGACAGAGTGACCACGTCATCCATTCCTTCGGACTTCATGCCGTCATAGACCATCTTCTCGTAATAATACGGATACAGAAGTGCAACCTCGTCGCCCGTCCCCTCATAGAATACCAGATTGTCAAAATCCTGCGGATGTATCTCAGGCTCAGCCTCATCAAACCACATACAGTCAACTCCATTGTCAAAGTAGTTCTCCTTCAGCCTGCTCCAAACATACTCCCTCGTCTGTGGATTCATCGGATCGATTTCAGCCTGCGCACCGTAAAATTCAAACACGCGGTTAGCACCCCTTGTGGTTCGTATCAACATATTGTTGTCCAGCATGTGTGCATAGTTCTCACTATTCTCATTTATTGTAGGCCACATGGACACCATGAGCCTGGTCCCCATCTCATGCAGCCTGTCAGCCATAACCTTAGGATTCTTCCAATATTTAGGATCAAATTTATAGTCGCCCTGCTCAGTCCAGTGAAAATAGTCGATAACGATGACAGACAGCGGAATTCCCAACTGTTTGTATCTTTCTGCCACTTTAAGGACAGTCTCCTCGTCCTCGTAACGCAGTCTGCTCTGCCAGAAGCCGAGTGCCCACTCCGGCATATTCGGCGCATGTCCCGTGAGGTTGGCAAGCTCTGCCGTAACCTGTCTCGGGTTTCCGCCAATCACAACATAATCCATGCCCTTCGCGCAATCGCTATTCCACCTCGTTCTGTTGCATCCCAATTCAACTGTTCCGGTCGATGGCATATTCCATATAAAACCGTAGCCGAGCGAGGAGTACACATACGGTATGGAGGCTTTTGTATTCAGGTGACGCAAATCAACCGTACAGCCCTTCTTGCTGAACACATTCATTCTCTCATGTCCGAGCCCGTAAAATTCCTCATCCTCGCGTGCCTCAAAAGTGACACGAATACTCCACAAGTTGCTTTCCTTGCTCTTGTAATGGCGATAGCCCATATTAAAGGTGAGCTCCGGCTGCTCGCGAAGTATCTCCTCGCCATCGCGAAAATATGTTACGCGTCCGCACTCCTCAAGCCTTGCCCTTAGATTACCGACCTCGATAAATGCCTCCTTAGTATTGCCGTTCTCCTCAAGCCATGCCCTCGCGGCAGCCTTTCTTGGCATAAGTGTCCAGTTCTGCTCCACAAGCTTTACCGACGCGCTCGCTTGAAATCGTATGCTGTTATCACCGCACGCACTCAGCCGCCCTGTCTCACCTGCCCTGCAAAAATATATGCTGTTGTCACTTATTTCGAATGTCATCAGTATACGCCCTCCTTTATTTATGTCGTGAGCACAGCTCACTTACACTTGTTATATCGTGAGCACAGCTCACTCAATAATTTCGCCGCTCGTCAAGAGTGAGCAAGCTCCCTCTGATTCTCTTGCGCTCATTATATCATAGATGTGATTTCCCCGTTCTTCGAACTCTCAGAATCACAACGGACATGCACCAACTTTGTCTCATTAAGCCTGCACTCTTTCTTAGGCTCGAGATCATAGTAGACCTTGTCGTCGAACGGATACAGCTTCAAAACAAGCTGCTCAGGATAACCATATCGTTTTAATGCAACCCGCCACAGCTCGCCGTTCGAGAACCAGTCGTCGATGAGCCTTCCGTCAGCGTACAGCTCAGCCCTATCACCGCCGAAATCAAGCTCGAGGAAAATGTCACTTGACGAGAGGCTTTTCGCATCATATTCAAGGTTTAACTCATATTCTCTTGGCTTATTTTTTGCATTATATACACAAGCAGCAGATTTTTCAGACTTTCCATCCACATCATCAGCATCGCTTATGCACAAACCTTTCTCAATTACGCTCACCTCCCCCGCCTTCGCAAACTGAATGTCAGGCAGCATCCCCACAGTGCCGTCGTCATTTACAATAAAATGCTCCGCATCATGTGTTGTGAGAAGTCTCACGATGTCAGCGTGGTCGGCATTGTCACTCCACTCAAAATACACATCGCTCTCGAGCTCATCGGAATAAAAATAGTATTTTTCTCCGAAGCAGCCGAGATAGGACGCGTTGGTGCGCGTAAGCCGAAGCTCTGCATCGCCCGTCTTTACAGGAAGATTGTACGGTATCACAAAAACCGCATCGGAAACTATATTGATATTGTCAAATACGATATCAGCATCCTGCTCTGTCACATTTGCATTATCAGAAGCACATACTTTACTGCCACAATAATTGTCATCCCTTCGTCTAACACAGAATTCAAGCGGCATATCAGCCGTAACACGCTTCTTGGTCATGTGACGCTTTCTCTGATGGTTGTTTATGAACAGAAATCCGCAGTCAATCTCCTCATTATATCTTAAGCACGCTCTCAGTGTCTCCATGTCCTCCGCGCTCTTTGGCTCGGGAATGTTCGACGGAAGATAAACCTTCGCGGGAGCGAGAATATTCTCAACCGACTTTATAAAGGTATGATATTTTCTAAGTTTGTAAAAGCTTTCCGAAGGAAGTCCGTTCTCCCTTAAGCATGTCTGGAAATCATAGCTCTTTACGGGAAGGTCGTTGTTGTAGCCCGTCGCCTTGGACTCCTGAAGTGTGGAGTATTTTCCGTCGGGATTCACGCCGCCGTGATACATATAGTAGCCGATGAGGTTCGCGCCCGCACCGAGCATGCAGACCGTCTGCGCCTCGATGTCCTTCGCATACGGATAGGTGCGCCTGTGCGCCGTCACCTGAAGTCCGCCTCCCAGCTCCGCCGTAAGATACGGAACCTTATTAATGTCAAAAGTAAATGATGAACCGCCATTTGCCAAGTCAGAACCAATGTTGGTGTCGTCATGAAAAGGCTTGAAAAGGAAGTTCTCGCTCGCCTCAAGCTCATGCGTGTGCTCAGCCCAAGGTGCATCGACATAACCGCCGAGAACGGCAAGGAATCCTTCAGGCACACACGCACCTCCCCAGCCTGTGGCAGAATAATAAGGAGTTACAAGTCCTTTATCCTGTGCCATGTCTCTGAGTGTACACATATGCGCCATTCTGTCCGACTGTTCAGATGGTCCTCCACAGCAGTGGCCGTACTCGTTCTCAATCTGGATTCCAATGACAGGTCCGCCGTCCTTGTACATGAAACCTGCCGCCTGCTCACCAATCCTTGAATAAAATTCATCGACGAGGGCGAGATATTTTTCATCATTCTCGCGAAGCTTAAGCTCTCCTCTTTTTTCCATATCCACAAGCCAGTCAGGAAAACCGCCGTTTCTGCACTCGCCGTGAGCCCAAGGTCCGATGCGAAGCCACACCTTCATACCGGACTTCTCACAGCAGGCAAGGAAATCCCGCAGACTTCTGTTCCCTTCAAAATTCCACTCGCCCTGCGCCTCCTCATGGTGTATCCAGAACACATAGGTCGCGACAATCTCGACTCCTCCGCGCTTCATGTTAAGAAGTGCCGGCTCCCACTCCTCCTTCGGATACCTCGAGAAATGAAACTCGCCCATGACGGGCAGAACCGGCTTGCCATCGCATGTCAGATAATTTTCATTATAGCTGTATGAGTGCATAACATCCTCCGTGTTCAAAATAGAATTTACTTTCCGCCGTGTACCCTTATTCCCTGATGCGCATTGTCCATGGCAAGCAGCTTTTTGGCACATTCATTATACTTTTCCGTCATTCCGAGTCCAAGATAACCAAGGCTCATCATGAACAGACAGTGTTTTTTGTTTCTCTCGTTTAAATTTTCCTCAAAAATTAAGAGGTCAGGAAGCGATACCGCAAAATAGTCGGTTCTTACATCGTCGTCGATATGCTTTTTGCCGTAATCGACAAGCTTGTTAAATCTCACCTGCGCCTGCTCCGTGTCTCCAAGCTCTGCAAAGGCAAGTCCCTGATAGTAAATCATCTCAGGCGGCTGGTCGTTGTAATACATCATTCCGACAGGCTCACTAAGCCCCTTTTCAGCCCTCAAAAGACACTTCTGCGCGTACTCCTTCTCCCCAAGTTTATCACATACAACGCCGAGAAGATAGTAGAGATTGTTCTCCTGTGCTGACTCGAGCTTGCCCTCGCCAAGATTGTGCGGATAATCGCCAACAGCCTGTATGAGAAGCTTCTTCGCCTCTGCATAATCACCGTCGGCTGCTGCCTTTTTTGCAAGCATGTAAAGTGATGTCAAATATTGCGCCGCAACCTTGCCTTCGCCGCCCTCCCACTGGTGGAAATGACGTTTTTCCATAAGCTCAAGCGCCTCCTTGTTTTTGCCGAGCGTATTTAACACGGTCACATACTCGAGGTACATATCGTCCCTGTCGCGCACAAGCTCAAGGTGCTTCTCCATGTCGGCAAGACGCTCCTCAAGCGAAAAATCCATTCTGCGCCTGAGCTGGTCAAGCTCCATGTACACCCTTGAATCGCTTTCATCGAGCTCAAATGCCTTAACAAGCTCCTCATAAGCCTTCTGCGGCTCATTACAGACGTTGTAATATGCCAGCGTGAGATTCCTGTGAACCGTAGGAAAATCGGGACACTTTTCCCTAGCAAGCTCGTAGTCGGCAACAGCCTCATCGTAAACTCTCTTATCATATAAAAGACATCCCAGATAAAAGCGTGCCATTCCGAGCCCGAACCTCTCCGCAAGCGATGAAAGTACAATATAGTCCTCCATTCTGTGCGGGAAACAGCCGTCCGCAACGGCATTTTCGGCGAGCCGTGAATATTTTTCTGCCATACTGCAAAAATCTTCCGTATTTTCATTTCCGGCACTTGTTTTTTTCTCATTATCAAGCATCATGTATCCATACGCGATGTAATAATGCACAAGCGGATAAATATTTTTCTCATCAACGCCCTTATTTTTCTGCACCTCAACCCACTTGAGCGCCAAATCAATTCCCTGTCTGTAAAGCCCTGCCTCGTAGCAGTCGTTCACAAGCTCTATGAGCGTATTGTGATTGATTTTTTCAGGCTTTCTGTCGTATAAATGGTCTATGCTTATGCTCTCCGCGCGGAGTGCATCCGCCTCCGCAGTTTTTCCGAGAAGTCTCAGTATATTTTCCTTTAACGCCCTCGCCTTCATGCAGTGATACTGTCTGTAAATCGACTCGTCGATGTGTTCAAGTGCCGTCCTGTAATCCCCTCTCTTCATATCTATGCATGCGAGCTCGTAAAAGCCGGGTGCTTGAAAGCTTCCGCCCCATATTGACTTATAAAATGCGTCGTAAGCCTCGTCGTCCCTGCCCTGATATTTGAGTGAAAGGCCGAGATTGTAGTACGGTTCAAGGTCATAAGGATTAGGATTTGAACGTATTGACTTATCAACCGCCATCTGAAAGTACTTCTGCGCCCCCGCAAAATCACATTTTCTGAGCAGGCAGAGTCCGTAAGCATTGTTGAGCCTTATGTCAGTCGCATCACGCCTCAAGCCCTCGAGGTAGTAGTCCTCCGCGTGGTACGTCGCATGGCGGTACTGCTCGATATGTCTGCCATAGAGGAATAAATCCTCTGTTGTCTCACAGTCCTTTGGAAGCGGCGCTGCCTTAGCCGGCTCGGGAATCGGAGTCTCCTGCTTCTTCGTGAATGTGTAAGACACAAGCTCTCTGCCATCGGCAGAATTGACACTCACCCTGATTCCGAATATATCGTCAGCACCTTCACCTGATACAGCATCTGCATTTTCATATAAGTCAGTTAAGTTTACATGCTTTTCATAGGTCTGTGATGGGGACATGTCAACCCGCTCGGAAAAAATCACCCTGCCGTCCTTTTCCGCCTTTATGACCGCACCCTTCTGCTCTGCCGTCGTGTATGCAAAAATATTAATTTTTTTCTCCGCAGCATCATAGGTCGTGTTAATCGCCGCATCAATCGTGGCATTTTTTATATAACCGATGTTTTTATACGGCATAAAATACTGCTTGAAATTCTTGGTCTCCTGCGGAAGCATCCATGTAAAATCAGGCTGGTTGTCCGTGTAGCAGCCCGTCATGAGCTCGATGTAAGGACCGTCCTCGTCCGTGAGTGCTCTGTCCCACGCCTTTCCGAAGTCACCGCAGCCCCATGTCCACTGTTTCTTGCCCGGCGCGATGTGATGGTCAGCGACATGCAGAAGTCCAGCGTGCTTTCCGTAATCGTACTCACCGATGAAGTTGTAATCAGACCTGTATGCCATGTACGAGGTCGGCACCGGAATGTTTTTGTACTGCGCTATGTTTACATGGTCATATTTGTGCTTATAGTAGGTGCCCTCCGCGTAAGGGAAGCTTATGACATCCCTCTTGCCGTGGTCGTACACCGCGTTGACATCCTCGGGGAATACGGAGATTGTGTCATCATTTACCGCAACCGCAGGGTTCGCCCACCAGAGGAAGGTCTGCGGCACATTCGTCCTGTTATAGAGCTTAGCCGGCAGCTCAATGTATGCCTTATCGGGATAGAGCGTCACTCCAAGCACCCCCTCCGTCCTGAACATATTCTCAATCTCGCCCATCCATACGGTCGCACTTCCGTCCTCATTCTCCGCATAGGAATACTCGACCGGGTCAAATGTGCTCGGTCTGTGATGCTGCGGCCAGTTGAACTCGATTCCGCCCGAAATCCACGGTCCCGCAAGTCCCACAAGTGCCGGCTTAATCACATGGTTATAATATATAAAATCATATCCATTGGTCTTGTCATATGCTCTCTGTATTCTTCCGCCGAGCTCGGGGAGCATCATGACCTTGATATAGTCATTCTCAAGGTAAAGTGCCGTGTACTCCTTGTCGACCTTCGTGTCGCTTATCTTCTCAATCACCGTGTGTGGGTATATTCTTCCCGAACTTCCCTGATACACTCTCTTCTCAAGGAACATCGGATTCTTGTCAGGCTTGCCAGCCTCGTAGGTTGGGATTATGACTTTTTCTTCCCAGACGTGTACTCTGTCCATGTAAGCACCTCCTATATATTCACGGATGCTGCGGATAAAAAATAAGACAGGCAACTCATGAAATCAAAACATATTAAATGTATTTTATAGATGTATGATTACTGTATTTATTAATATCAGCTCCGTTGTACGAAGCAAGATGTTCTAATGGCTCTGATAAATGCTCTGCAATCTGCCGCCAACGATGCCAAACGGTCATCCGTGACCTATGGCATCTAAGTCAGCATCCATGCTGACTTTGGCTGTACACTGTGCAGAGCCATAAGAACATCTAAGCTTCTCCCAAAAGTCGTGATATTAATAAATACAGTAATCATACATTAATTTACTTCTTAAAAATATGTTTTGATATATTGTTTTTCTTCGCTGTCTTATTTTTTATCCGCGGCATCTGTCATACTATGTTTTCAAGTATATAATACTACTCTGCGGTGCGATTGACATTGCTGTGATTTGCTGTTATATTTATAAAAATTGCTCTTATACTTATATTAATATGCTATATGGATTCAGGTGTAAAAGCATGCTTTCACAGGCTTAATATATGTCATGTTATATCTATGTATATCACGACTTTTGGGAGAAGCTTAGTTATTCTTATGACTTTGTTTAAAATGCAGCCACAGACGGCAAGGATGCCGGCTGAGTTGCAAACAGCCATGGATGGCTGATTTTGCAACGGTGGCGAAAGCATAAGAAATCTAGTAAAGTCATATAGAATAACTTGCTTCGTACAATGGAGCTGATATACATAGATATAACATGACATACATATAAAAAGCAAAGCTGCATGTTTTTACACCTAAATCTGACATAAATAATAAATTTTAGAGTGAACATGAATGGAGATTCCACATGAAAACAAGCGAAGAACTGGTGAAATCCACATCTGAATACTTTATATACACCCCGACACAGGAGGCTGTTGCTTTGTTTCTTTATCCTGTGTGTATCGGGCATTTTGTGTACTGTGCCGGCTATGCGCTTAACAGAAACAGCTACGACAGCATTCTGATTATGTATGTGCGCTCCGGGAGCTGCATGGTGCACGCCTCGGGAAGTGATGTCAATGTGGCATCAGGTCAAACAGTTTTGATAAATTGCTATGAACCTCACGGCTATGAGAGCAGCGAGGGCTGGGATGCGGACTGGATTCACATTGACGGAGCCGCCGCCGTGAAATACTACGAATATCTTAGCAGAATATACGACCGTGCCGCCCCTGTTTTTTATGGAGAACCGACCGGACTTGCCGCTCTCATAGCTGCGTTTTCGTGCGGAAAAATTCCTGCCGAGGCATCCATGTCGATGATGATAACAGAAATGCTCGCTGATTTTTCGCGCGGAGCTGCCGATAAAAGTGCTGACAATAAGAAAACAGCCTTATCTTCCGTCAATGACAAGGATTCAATATCGGCTGTCACAAGCTACATCAACTCGCATTTTACGGAGGAGCTGTCCGTGGATGACCTCGCAGCACTCGCAAGCCTGAGCCGCTTTTATTTTATACGCCTCTTTAAAAAGCGCACGGGCTGTACTCCACATGAATACCTTATAAACACTCGCTTAAATCACGCCAAATACCTTTTAAAGAACACCAATCTTACAATAAAAGAAATCTGCTTTGCCAGCGGTTTCGCCGACGAAAGCAGATTTTGTACTTGTTTTCGTGATTGTGAAGGGGTTAGACCTTCGGAGTATAGGGAGAGATAATGCTTTTCACTCTTTTGAAATGTGTTAAAATATGAGCTTGCCGTACTCCTCATCGGATACAGGCTCGCACCACTCGTATTGTATATCTTTTCATGCCTTTTAGGCATTCTGATTAAGTTCTTTTTCAAGAAGCCCTGCCGCATCCCTGACACAGTCGATGCACTCGCGCTTCACAACACCGTCCTCAATTCCTTTTAACTTCTTACAGATAACAGTGCCGTTCTGTGCCTTAAAAGACGTGATAATATTTCTTGCGCTCTTCATCGTCTTCTGCGGATTCTTATTGATTGCTCCGAGCACGTTCACAGCCCCAATAATTGCACCGCAGGTCGCCTCCATGCTCGCACCGATTCCGACCGCAAAGCCCTGATTCAAATTTTTCATCGTATCCTCGTCAAGCCCCGCGAGGTCACAGTAGGTACACGCAACTGCCTGTGCGCAGTTAAAACCGCACATCTTTTTCTCTGCCGCTTTTTCAACTCTTGTCTCCATGTCAATCCTCTCTTCCCGTGGAATTAACGTGGTCATTTTTACCCGTATTTTCTAATCCACTTCCGAATATATCGTATTCCTCTCAGGTCTTACCCCGCTCTTTTTGAACAGCTCGCGTACCGTCACGAACTCATAGCCCTGCCTTTTAAGCTCGGGAATTATCGTCTTGATTGCCTCGACAGTCTGCACATTTCCCTGCATGTCGTGCATGAGAATTATAAAGCCCGGCCTCGCCTGCTCTAGTATTCTCCTCGCGCGCTCCTTGGCCGACACCTCATCCAACCAGTCCTCACAGCCGCAGCCGCATATAAAGGTGAGGTCAATGAGGTCATACATCTTTTTATCGAGCGCAATGTACGGCGGTCTGAAAAACTGAGGCCTATCGCCGGTTATCTTCTCAATAACATCCGAGGTGTAGCTTATCTCATCAAGAATCTCCTGCTTGCTCAAATCGGGCATCGCGCTGTGTGTTCTCGAATGATTCTCGATTGAACAGCCCATGTTGCGGGCCCGCTTTACCAAAGGAGCCGTATCATCAGTGATATTGTTCCCGATAAGAAAAAAACTTGCCACAATTTCATTTTCCTCAAGCACATCAAGTACTTTGTCGGTGATGCCCTCCGCCGGACCGTCATCGAAGGTAAGTGCGGCTAATTTCTTTTCACTCATGTGTTTCCATCCTCCGTTCATTTTATATGGCAAAAAGCAGCATCCTTTAGAATGCTTTCCTGAGTATTCCCACTCCGAGCGGATAAGGTCCCGTGTGAACCGCTATGGTCGCGCCAATCTGGAATATGTCGATATCATTCCTTCCTGTATCAGCCTGCACCATATCACGGAAGTGCACCGCCTCCTCCTCGTCATAGCCGAAGCCGACAACAATAACATAATCGTCAATGTTCTCGCCTGTCTCTGCAAAGTACCTGTGCATCAGGTCGATAACCTTCATCATGGACTTTTTCCTGCCATGTGCTATTCCGCCTGAGAAGATTTCGCCATCCTTAAGAATAATCATCGGCTTAAGTCCAAGTGTTCCCGCAATTATTCCCGCTGTCTTTCCCGCTCTTCCTCCATGCACAAGATAGTCCATTGAGCCGACCGTAAAAAGTATTCTCGAATGAGGTATCATCTCGTTAAGTCTCTTGACCGTATCGGTAAGGCTCCAGCCGGCATCACGCATTCTTGCAGCCTCAAGTGTAAATATTCCCTGAAGCACCGTGTCAACCTGCGTGTCCATAACCTCAATAACTGCATCCGGATAATCCTCAAGTATCATATTCTTTGCATTCATTGCGGAATTGTACGAGCCTGAGAACTTCGTTGTTATGCAGAGGCATAAAATCTCCTCGCCGTTTTTAACATATGGCATGAACGCCTTGACATAATCATCCACCGACGGCATTGATGACTTAGGATATACCCCCTTGTCCCTTACCATTCTCTCATAGAAATCGCGGATTCCTATATCCACAATCTCTCTGTCATACTGCTTTTCATCGAATGATACATAGAAAGGTACAACATCAATATTATATTTTTTTGCACGCTCAGTGCCAAGGTCACAGGAACCATCTGAAATTAAACGAAACATATATTACCTCATCTTTTACTGAATACTTTTTATATAATAAGCCCTTTAAGCTTACATCTGCTTTCTTACCACCGCATACTCGTCATTCATGGAAAAGTACGCGCAAGCATCATTGGTGCCTTGAAGGAACTTAACAAGGTCATCCTCATCCAGGTCCATGTCGCACACATAGCACTCTGACTCTTCATCATATACATAATAGCTGCACATATCACAATTCGTTGCTGCCATAATTATCCTCCAATCCGACAATATTTCTTTGTCTGTTCTACTGCATTTTCAAGCCCCTTCACAGACATCTCATACGAAAGCACCGTCAGCGCACCCGTAAATACCAGCCTGAAATCATCATCCGAACGCAGCCCGTTATCACTCACTGCCGCCTTAGCCATCATCACGGCAGCATATATGAGCTCCGCCTTAATTCCAATCTTCTCATCATCTTCATTCAAAATCAGGCTGATATCATAATCGTCCGTATTGCCGCATCTCGCCTGACACACCGCACAGCTTGGAGACACCTTATACTTCTCTCTGTGAAGCTCTTCAACCATATGCGCTGCACCGGCTGTATCATAAGCCTCACCGCCGTCATGCACTCTGTCGAACTTCGACAACGCTTCGCACATAAGCTTCACCGTGTCATCCGTATACGGATTATTCCCGCACGTCTTCGCAAGCCCCACTACCGCACCAAGCACCTCTCTGTCACCCGCACTCAGCCCCTCTATATCCACACCATTTCCAACAATCTTTTCACTCATCAAGCATTTCCCTTTTAAAATACATCTATTAAATAATCTGCATGCCAAAATATGTGTTAAAGCTTTATTGTGTATAAGCTGATTAGATTTACACATATTGTGACTTTGGGAGAAACTTAGATATTCTTAGGATTCTGTTCGTAATACAGCCAAAGCCGGCACGGATGCCGGCTTAGCAGCAACGCGTACACGGAAGTATGCTTTGCTGCGGTGGCGGACACTGATATAATATTAATCAGAATCATTAGAATATCTTGTTTCGTACAACGGAATCAATATGTGTAAATCTAATCTCTTATACACTCATAGATTAAATCAGCATATTTTGCCTCGCAGACTCCTTAAATGGTATTGTAACACATTTATTCGCATAAACACAATAAAAACGCAATTTTTTACTTACATTTTATAGAAAAATAATGTATAATTAGATAAGTAGCTATGTGTGTAATTCATACTTAAAGGATATGGTGAAATGATGACAAATTTTGTAAAATCCGATTACATCGTCTACGACAATGCCGGGGTATGTTTCATTGAAGACATCACCACGAAGAAGTTCGATTACTGGGACAGCGAGCGCCTGTGCTATGTGCTTCGTCCCATAAGTAATTCAAGCTCGATGGTATATGTTCCCGTGGACAATGAGAAGCTGACCAAAAAAATGCGTCGCATTATGTCCAAGGAGGAGATTGATACCATTCTTGACAATGTACGCACACAGTGTATTATCTGGCAGGATGACAGACGAAGGCGCATGGAACAGTTCAAGGAGATTCTCTCCGCCAAGAATCAGCAGGACATGCTTTTGCTTGCAAGCTGCATATATACCAAGAAGAAGGAGCTGTCCGCACTCGGCAAGAAGTTAAGTGCCTCCGACGAGATGATTCTTAAGGAGACTGAACGCTTCGTTAATGAGGAGTTTGCATTCTCACTCAAGCTTTCGGCAGGTCAGGCAGCCGAATATATTCAGGAAAAGTTAAGACTATGAAAAAAAGACCGTTATTTCGTGAAGTTCCACAAGCAGCATTGGATTTCACTTAAATAACGGTCATTTATATTTCCGAAGTTATTTTATTTTTCAATATAACCGTACACTTCCATCTGCGAAAGTGCCGGGAACGGTGATTCATCATCGGCCTTAATCAGTCTGCACAGTGTCACCCAGCTTGCCTTCTTCGGTTCAATTTCAAGCACATGCGGCTTCACACTCTTTTCTAACTTCCACTCTGTCTCACTTCCGTCAGAAAACTTAAGCGTAACACTCGTCCACCAGCTGTCGTGAGGAAAATCGGCCCTTGTGTAGAGTACAATCTTATCGATAAGTACCTCTCTTCCGAAGTCAATCGTCATCTCGGCATCAGGATTTCTATTGATGCCCCACGATTCATACGGCCATTCTCCGTGGGATAGGTTGGCTACAACACCATCTATCGCATTCCTCGCTGCGAACACGGATTCACCTCTGGTCTCCACATTGGCATATGCATGAGGATAGCAGTGTGTATCTCCATGCTGGTCATACACGTTGAGCGCAAGATTGCGGTAGCTTCTAAGCTCATCCTCCCTCGCCGCTCTTGCGTACAGATAATGCGAATTACCAGTGAACGCCTTCGGTGAATAGCTTATGCGCTTCTCCCCAAAAGGTATATCAAATGATATATTATCTGTTATATACACAAGTGAAGCTCCAAGCGCATCATCCGCCTGAAACCATACATATATATTCTTCTCACCGGTCTCGAGACTTATTCTGTCGCCCTCCTGATACTCAGCCGTATTCACCAGTACAACCTGATTGTCTCCGCTTGCGACGAATCTCGTCTTACCGCTTTTGTCTATAACCTTTATTGACAGCTCTGACATATCTTCTCATCCTCTTTCATGCCGTATTTGTTAAATATAGTCCTGAAAATGTAAACATGCGACAGTGCTATAACCCCCGGTGCCACTATAAAGAAAGGTGCCGTGACGAACACGCCCACAGCGAACATTATCACAGTGATGAACAGCATGAACAAGGTTCTCCACCATTCCTTAATCGACATCATGAATGCCATGAATATAATCTGCCTTGTGTCTCCGACGCACTTGGCAAGGAGCGGAAACAGATACAGAACAAGCATTGCGTAGAGCACGATTATCACTCCTGCCGCCGCCATTATAAAACCTGCCGCCGCGTTCTGCATTTTCACGCATATATATATGTCACCCGCAAGCACAAGACCAACGAGCAGACACACAATCCATACGGGAGTTGATTTTTTGAAATTCTCCTTAAATGCCTTAAAGTATCCTCTCACAATATGACCTTCCGTATTGTCCGCAATGCGGAACATCATATAGTAGAGCGCACACAGCGAGGAGCCCATCGTCACAATCGGAACACTCGTCACAATAAACAGAAGTGATAATACAATCGTGTCAGTTATCTTATTTAATATCATCCACAATGGACTGTCTATGCTTAGTATCTTACCCATGGCATTCGAATCCTTTCATAAAATAGTCTCTATTATATATTACCAGTACTGCTTCCAATCCTTCAAAAGTCTAGTGAGTGCCTCCATGTAGAAATAATCTCCCCATATGTTGCACTCGTCAACGCCGTAATGGTTGCATGTGTTATACGGAGAATGATTGGAATATGTGCTGTGGAGAACAAGACCGTTCGACTCGTCGAAGCCCTTTACCGCATAATTATCATACACGGACTTCATAATCTTTCCGGCTATCTCCCTGTAATATGCCGCCTTCTCCTCATCAAGGTATCTGCTCATTTCAAGCATTCCGCATGCAGCTATCGATGCACTTGATGAATCTCTAGGCTGGTCATCGCCATCCGTGAATTCCAGATCCCAGTATGGAACCAAATTCTTCGGAAGATGGTCAAGAAAATATTCCGTAACCTTCTCGAACAGAGGAATGTACTCCTCGCGTCTTGTGTATTTGTAT
Source organism: uncultured Lachnospiraceae bacterium (assembly GCA_934343915.1). Lineage (GTDB taxonomy): Bacteria > Bacillota > Clostridia > Lachnospirales > Lachnospiraceae > CAG-882. The sequence continues at coordinate 38,807 of CAKRIL010000022.1, forward strand.
GCGGTAGCAAGTCCGTATACACCCCACGCCTGACCTCTCGCCCACGCTGAACCGTCCCTGTAACCCTGACAGGTTGCGCCATGGTCAGGAGCTCCCGTCTTCATGTCAAAGAAAAATGTATGCCATGTAGAGTAATCCTCTCTGATGAGATTGCTTATCGCGGTATGAATGTGCTTGTCGGCAATCTCACGGTACTTCTTATCTCCCGTGACATCGCTTGCCCAGTAGAGAAGAGGGAGATTGTTGAGGCAGTCGATTATAAGTCTGTAATTGCCCGGCTCATCCATGGCTCCCCATGCCTGAAGGAACTCTCCCACCGGATGGAATCTTGTTATAAGCTGGTCCGCTGCCTTTATCGCAGCCTCTTTTCCTATCTCCGAACCTATAAGCTTGTAGCCTGCAACACAGGATGGCGAATAGAGAAAGCCCATATCATGATGGTCAACCTCTATCTTATTGTCAATTCGGTTCAAGAACGACTTCATCTGAATCTCGGCTGCTGCCTTGAGCTTATCTGCCGCACCCGCCTCGAAGCAGTCCGGATTGTCCAGCACATACTCATAAGCCAGCCATATCTCGCCCGTCCAAAAGCCCGTAGTCCAGTCAACATTCTCCGTCGGCTCGTAGAAGCCATTCACGCTGTACGCCTTCTGAAAATGCTCTGTAAATTCAGGCAGCACATGTAAAATCTGCTTCACCGCGAACTCCATGCCGCCGCTTATGTCGCCGCTGCCAATTTTCTTATAATCATCAAAATATTTTTTCATGCCTCAAATTCCCTTCTGCGTTTTATTGGACAACCATATAATGCAAGCTTATAACGCTCTGTCTCTTTTATAACAACCAGTTGTATAATTTTTCTGTAACACTTCCGGACCTTTTTGAAAGCGCCGGTGCTTATTGACTGTATTGTAGTCAATTATGCACCGCTGCGTTTTCGAATGAGTGAGAACGCGTCCGGAAGTGTTACAGAATAAATTATACAACGTCCGTTTATTATATTTATATCTATATCTTACCCCTTAAGTCCCGTCGATGCAACGCCTTCTACAAAGTACTTCTGAAGACACATGAACACAATGATTACCGGGATGAGCGATAACACCGAACCTGCCATGATAAGACCGTAATCCGAGGAGTACTGGCTTATGAACATCTTAAGTCCGAGCTGGATTGTCTTTTTGCTCTCCGACTTTAAGTAGATGAGCGGTCCAAGGTAATCATTCCATGTATTTACGAATGTGAATATAGTAAGTGTTGACAGTGCCGGCTTGGAGAGCGGAAGCATGATGTGCGAGTATATCTGATACTCCGTCATGCCGTCGATTCTCGCCGCCTCGCTCAGCTCATTCGGTATTCCCTCATAGAACTGCTTCATCATGAACACACCGAATGCAGAAAAGGCCTGGAGACATATCATTGCAAGCAGCTTGTCATTGAGTCCGAAGCTTCTCATCATAAGGAACTGAGGAACCATGTATACCTGCCAAGGCATCGCAATCGTCGCTATGTATGCGAGGAACAGTCCGTTCCTGAACTTGAAGCGGAGCTTTGCAAAAGCATAAGCTGCGAAGCTGCTCGTAAAGAGCTGTAAAAACGTGACGATAATCGTGAGTAATACCGTATTCTTTACGAATGTAAGCATCGGTATTTTGGTCCATATCTTGACGTAATTGCTCCACTTAGGATTCTTCGGGATAAGCACGAACGGATCCATCTGGAATACTTCTCTGTCGGATTTGATTGACGCGGAGAGCATCCATATAAAAGGAATAGCCATTATTACCGCTATGAGTATAAGTATCACATAGAGTACAACTTTTTTAATTAAATCATGTTTTGACTTTGATTTTGTCTTTGCCATATCGTTGTCCCTCCTTTAGTCCGCTGTCTTTTTCTGATATGCGAACTGCACTATTGTTACCAAGAGCACTATCGCAAAGAGAACCATCGCAACCGCACTCGAATATCCCAAATCCCAATCAATGAATGCCTTTTGATAAATGTAGTATACAAGCACCGTGGATGATGTTGTGAGCTCGCCCGAGCCGCCGCCGGCTAACATGATTGCTATATCATATACCTTGAAGCAGTTGATTGTGAGCATTACCACTACGAAGAACGTTGTTGACCTGAGCTGCGGCCACGTTATGTACTTGAACTTCTGCCATGTGTTGGCTCCGTCAAGTGAGCCCGCTTCGTATAGCTCTCCGGATATTCCCTGAAGTCCCGCAAGGTAGATTACCATGTAATAACCCATGTATTTCCATACACTGAAAAGTATCAGTGACAGAAGGACAAGTCCTCCCGAGAACCACTGTGGGAGCTTATCAAGCGGAACATTAAATACGTGATACAATATTGAATTTATAGGACCCTTTGACGGATGGAAGAGCATCTTCCATACTGATGTGACCGCCACGAGTGAGCCTACATAAGGGAAGAAGGATAATGTTCTGAATATCGCTCTTCCTCTAACCTTCTGATTAAGTATGATTGCCAGTGCAAGTGATGCCACCATTGTGAGAGGCACCGTTCCTATACAATAGATAATTGTGTTTTTGAATGCCGCCTTGAAGAATACATCACTTCCAAGACGCTTAAAGTTCTTAAGTCCCATGAACTCGATTGCATTGCTTCCATCCCATTTAAGAAAGGCAAGTGCAAATGCAAAAATAATAGGTATAAGTGTAAATACCGCAAATCCTATGAAGTTCGGTGCAATGAATGAATATGATACCAAATCTCTTTTAAAATCACGGCTCAGCTTACTTCCCGATCTCTTTTTTGAGAGAGTTCTTCTCAGCTTCTCAATACGGGATAAGCATTTTTTCTCTTCTTTTTTATCTGATATTCCGTTACAGACTCTTGCGATAAGCTCGTCAAGTTCGGTCTGCATCGTGTTAATTTCCGCTATTCTCTTCTCACCCATACAATCCTCTCCTGTATTGATTCTTTTAAAGATGGGACTGTCACTCACAACGAGCGGCAGTCCCAATTAACATACAGCTTAATATTTATTACTTGTTCTTAATTGCCTTTACAGCCTCTTCCATAGCTGCGATGCCTTCGTCAATGGTCATCTCACCGCTCATGATTGAACCATGGTATGAATCGAGTGCGCTGTTGATCTCTGATACGTTCTCAGCATAAGGAACCTCAAGGTAAAGGTTGGAAACAGTAAGTGCCTCCTTGGATGCCTCATCCTGTGGGAAGCCATCAAGGCTTGTGATGATGTTCATGGCCTCCTGTGTCATGATTGCAGGGAAGTTGCCTGTCTCTGCCATAACCTTAGCGCCTTCCTCACCGCTTACCCACTTAACGAACTCCCAAGCTGCATCAGGTGTATCTGTTGCTGTTGTAACTGCAAGACCTGTGATTGTACCAAGTGTTGAACCTGCCTCAACGCCCTCTGCATGAGGATACTTTACAATGCCCCAGTTGCCACAGAGGCTTGAATCATACTCTCCACTCTTAAGGTTAGAGATAAGTGTTGCAATAAACCATGAACCCATGTTCATCATAGCTACATCTCCGCCTGAGAATGCTGCTGAATAATGTAAGCCCTCTGTCTTTAAATCAGAGTACTTGCGGCATACGCCGTCCTTCTCCTGATTGAGAACCATCTCGTAGTAGTCCTTGAAGAAACCATACTCACCGTCAAGAATTGTGTGTTTTCCGTCGAGTACACCGAAGAGCTGTACTGCTGATCTCCATGTATGATAGTGTGCACCATATACCTGATTACCGAAATCCGTCTTGGTAAGCTTTCTTGCAAGTGCATCATACTCATCAAATGTCATATCGTTGGTCGGGTAAGCAACGCCCTCTGCATCGAAGATATCCTTGTTGTAGAAGAGTACCCAGAAGTCATTTCTGAAAGGAAGCTCATAGAGTGAACCGTCAACTGTTACCTGATCCGTAACACCTGCATACTTTGTGAGGTCTACTCCGTCTGCCTTTATGTAATCGTCAAGCGGAAGAATCGCCTTCTTCTGAACAAGTGTTGCATATCCCGGAACATCCTTGATTGTTACGACATCGAAGTCGGAACCGGAACCGGAAAGCTCTGTTGCAAGTACCGTCATGTAATCCTGTGAACCAAGGTCTACCATATCAATTGTTACATTCTGATGTGTTGCCTCATACTCATCTGCAAGTGCCTGCCAGTATGCTGTGGATTCCTTATCCCATATAGCCCACTTAAGTGTAACCTTTTCTGCCGTGTCATTTCCCTTGGTTGGCTCTGTGTCACTCTTGGTGCTCTCCACCGTAGTTCCCTGTGAAGATGCCTGTGTTGTCGTGTCGTTTCCCGCGTTGTTAGAGCAGCCCGCCATAAGGGTTGTCACCATGGCTGCCGACAGCAGCACTGATAAAAATTTTTTTCTCATAGATTATTCCTCCTGATTTTAATTTTTGATGATTGAATACGTACATCTCTTAACTATGGCTTTATTATATCGGATGCCCCCTTTAAATCGAATGGATAAATTTAATTTTTTATTAATTATTTTGGGTATTTTTGTGTATTCAAAAAATAATATAATGTAAAATTCTATAAAAACATGTAATATTTAACGACCATATTTTATATTTCATAAAAATATGATAAAATAAGCATACAACGTATGTATTTTACAGTAAATATTACACTCAGGAGACATTATGAAAAAAAAATCAAATGATAAGCTTCATATGCCTGAACACCGTCGTTCCCTTCAGGGAACCATTCTTGTTATAACGCTGATATTTACAATATTTATAGGTGCCGTGCTGTCCCTTTTGTCCGTGTCCTTCTATAATAAGTACATTAAGACGGGACTTATTGAGAATGCCGATGCCAACCTGTCCTTCATGGTTGACTCGATTAATGAAAATATATCTGATATCAACCGGCTTATATCCTTCTGTCAGACACATTCCTATATCAGCCGCTTCATGAATTATACGGAAAATGATTCGCCCAACACTGCACTTAAGGCTTACGACAGACTTAACGATGAATACATGTCCAATCCCGCAAGCAAGTACATACACCGTATTATAATAGGCAACAGCCACGACCGTTACCTTCAGATAGTGGATGCAACCTATTCAACGTCACAGAATGTAGCGGCAGTCACAAGGTCGCTTGATATATATGAAAGCCAGCTTTCCTCAGAAGGTCTTGATTTTACGGACGGCTTCGTGTACGACCCGTACATTAACAGAACCTCAAGGAACGTTCTAATTATTATAAGACCTATTGCATACGAATACAGCTTCAAGCAGGGCGGATATGTGTGCATGTCACTTCGCGAGGAGCTGTTCACCGCTCCGATACACTACTACTCCATGGCGAACGACAGCAGACTCTACCTTACTCTCGGAGAACATGTATACCTCATGGACAACGGCTCTCTCACCGAGCTTGACATATCGGATATATCGACGGATGAACTGCACTATTCGGAGATTTCTCCCGAAGCGCGCGTATTCCATTATAATAATAATGATGAGGACTCGGGATATCTCATAAGCAAGCCGCTCTCCGTGGACGGCTGCTACATCACACAGCTTATATCGAACAAGGAAATGAAATCCTACGTTCCTTATTACTTTATTATAATACTTGCGATAACCTCCCTTATAATCCTTATCGGCTTCCTGCTCTCGACCATTCTGTACCAGTTCATCAGTGTGCCTGTACAAAAGATACAGAAGCGCCTTGAAAAGATATCACACGGCGATTTCAGCCGTGACACATCAATAGAGTGGAACCATGAATTAGGCGATATAGGACGCGGAATCAACAACCTGTCCGAGAATATCGAATCCCTGATGAACAGCAAGATTCAGGATGAGAAGGATAAAAAGGACCTGGAATACAAGATGCTGCAGAGCCAGATTAACCCACACTTCATATACAATACGCTCAACTCCATCAAGTGGATGGCGGTTACTCAGGGCGCGGACGGAATCGCTGAGATGACAACCGCCCTGTCAAGACTGCTCAGAAGTATCTCAAAAGGTACCCGTGACCTTGTCCCGATACGCGACGAACTCGCACTTATAACAGACTACTTCACCATACAGCAGTACCGCTACGGCGGCACAATCAAGATGGACATAATCGTTGATGATGAGGAGCTCAACAACTGTCTCATCAACAAGTTCACTCTTCAGCCGCTTGTCGAGAATGCAATCTTCCACGGGATAGAACCGAAGCAGTCCACGGGACACATAACCATACATGTATCAAGTGAAAGTTCGTCCGATATACATGTATGTGTTGAGGATGATGGCGTGGGAATGACCGCGGAACAGATTGAGAATATATTCTCTGAGAACACCAACGACAAATCACAGTTTTTCAAGGAAATAGGTCTTATCAACATACACAAGCGCATTAAATACGAATTCGGTGACGAATACGGAATATTTATAGAAAGTGAGCTTGGAAAATACACACGCATGATAGTAAAAATAAAGCGAATGGAGGTTGACAAATGTACAAAATCTTAATAGTAGATGATGAGCCGCTCGTTCAGGTCGGAATAAAATCAATGCTTAATTGTCAGGCTCTCAATCTTGAAATCTGCGGTGTTGCCGCCAACGGTGAAGCAGCACTCGCAATAATAGAGTCCTCCTCTCCCGATATTGTAATCTGTGACATTAAGATGCCGATAATGTCAGGACTTGAGCTTATTAAGGTGTGCTGTGAGCGTTACGGCTTCCGCAAGCCCGTATTCATATTTCTCACAAGCTATGAGGAATTCTCAATGGCGAAGGAGGCTCTGACATATCAGGCATCCGATTATCTGGTCAAGCTTGAGCTCACCCCTGCCGTGCTTGATGAGGCAATAAAAAGAGCCATCGACCGAATACCGGCAAAGCCGTCCGCACAGACTTCCGCTCCCGATACCGAACAGTTTCACTATGATGAAAAGTTCTATATCAGACTTTTACAGAACATGTTCGACAGTCCCGAACAGATTAAGACTCAGGGCGAATATCTCGGAATAACCCTTGGCAGCACGCCATGTCAGTGCATATACATTGAATTTTTTGACCACACGGGCAACAACCTGTCGGCTGACAAACAGGTATCGCTCTACTCCAGCGCGTTCAATCTGCTCAATGAGCTGATTTCAAAATATCTGTCCGCCAAGGTAATCCCTCTTGATGTGAACCACTGTGTCATTATTATTGATATTGAGACCGGTGACCACCGCTGTTATCCCGATACGGCGCGTATAACCGAGGTTCTCAGCGAGATGCAGGATTCACTTCGCAAATACTACAACATACTCATCAAGGCAGGGATTGGCTCCGTGGTCAAGAGTCCGCTTGAGCTGTCCGAGTCCTACCAGTACGCAAGGGAAGCCTACTCCTTCATTGATGAGGAGCATTCCTTCCTCTCGATAGATGAATGTCAGTCTGGAGATTACAACCACAGAATCTTTAACCTGTCGATATTCCGACAGCAGCTCCAGACCGCCTTCGAGGAATTCGACGAGGAGGTTCTCTCACAGACCATAGATGAGCTTACGGATATGTTCAGGCAATACCCGCAGAGGAACTTTCAGGCACTCGATGCTGCATGCAGCATCCTGTACATGGCTATCTCAGCCCTGCCCGGCGGCGAACAGACCGTAGCCGGGATGTTCTCGGACTACCCTGACGGCTACCGCTCCATCTATCATAAGCAGTCCATGGAGCAGATTATAGCATGGCTTAATATCTTCAAAAACAAGGTATCAGATTACTTTATTGAGCGCAAGAGCAGCCATACCAATCACACCGTCAACATGGTAAAGCGCTACATAACCGAGCATGTATGCGACAAGCTGACGTTAAATGATGTCGCTTACAGCTTCAACATAACGCCTAACTACTTAAGCCAGCTTTTCAAAAAGCATAACGACTTAGGCTTCAACGAGTATGTCACGGCATGCAAAATCAACGAGGCAAAGAGGCTCATGTCCGACGGAAGCATGAAGATATATGAGATTTCCGACAAGCTTGGCTTCGAGAGCTCCTTCTACTTCAGCAAGGTGTTCAAAAAGCGCGAGGGTGTATCACCTAAGGAGTATATTAATCAGAAAATTGATTGAGCAATCTACGCAGAACAAGGAGGATTAAGATGTTTAAAGAAATTGGTGAACTTTTTTTATCAGACGGTCATTCCTTTTCACAGTTTACCCCATACCCGAAGGCTTGCGTGCGCGGTGCGTGGGAGGCAGTTGACAAGACCGCTCTGGATGAGCTTATCAGACGCGGTGAAAGCTATCTCGGGTTCGATTACCCATATATTAAGGCGACCGACTTTCTTGAATTCTCAAGGACAGGCAACAGGGTGCATTATGAGGATAAGCTTTTTATAAAAAGAAAAGCCCTTGATGCGCTGGTGCTTGCAGAGTGTGCAGAGCACTCCGGGCGCTTCATGGACGACATAATCAATGGTATATTCGCAATCTGTGATGAGACTGCATGGCAGCTTCCTGCGCACAACTCATATATCAGGAACTCACCGCAGCTTATCCTCCCTGATGTCACCAATCCCGTGATTGAGCTCTTTTCCTGCGAAGCCGCCTCAGTTCTTGCCACAACGTACTATCTTCTTAAGGATGAGCTCGACAGTGTAAGTCCATTTATATGCTCAAGAATCGTATATGAGGTAAAAAGGCGCGTGCTCACTCCATACCTGACCAAGCACTTTTGGTGGATGGGCAAGGGAAAGGAGGAAATGTGCAACTGGACAATATGGTGTACACAGAACGTTCTTTTGTCGGCATTTTTCCTTCCGCTTCCTGAAAACATACGACAAAAGATATTTAAAAAGGCATGTGCAAGCACGGACTTCTTCCTCAAGGATTATGGTGACGACGGCTGCTGTGACGAGGGAGCCCAGTACTACCGCCACGCAGGTCTGTGTCTGTATCAGACACTCGATATTCTCTGCCTCATAACCGACAATTATTTTGAATCCTTGTGGGATAACGAGAAAATCAAGAACATCGCTCTGTATATACTTAACGTTCACGTCGACGACAAATACTACATTAATTTTGCAGACTGCTCACCTATCGCCGGACGCGCAGGAACACGCGAATATCTCTTCGGCAAGGCATGCGGTCTTAAGAACCTTGCGGAGTTTGCGGCACTCGACTACAAGAGAACTCCCGAGAAATTCCAGCCCGAGGAGAATAATCTCTACTACCGCCTTCAGGAGATATTCACACGAAGTGATATTCTCTCGGAGAACACGGATGAGCCAATATTTCATCCACCAGTGTTCTACTCAAGCGTAGGACTGTGGATTACACGAAATGACCGCTACACCGCCGCAGCCAAGTGTGGCGATAACAACGACAGCCACAACCACAACGACACAGGAAGCATCACACTATACAAGAACGGCAGCCCTCTCCTCGTCGATATCGGCGTCGAGAGCTACACAAAAAAGACCTTCTCCGCACAGCGCTACGAGATATGGACAATGCAGTCGGACTATCACAATCTGCCTACCATAAATGGCAGCATGCAGATGAACGGAGCCGAATACCACGCCACCGAGGTCTCTCACAGCTTCACCGAGGACGGCGGAAGAATCTCGATGGACATTGCCAAGGCTTACCCTTCAGATGCACATATCGAAAAGTATACAAGAAGCGTTGTTCTCTCCGATTTCGGTCTTAAAATTACCGATACCTGGAGCTTCGATGACAGCGAAAACCACTCCGTTATACTCAACTTCATCACATACGATAAGCCGGTCAGGTCAACCGATGCGCCCGATACGCTGCTCATCGGTGAACTCGCAAGCCTGTCACTTCCTTCCGGTTACTTGTCCGGCAACGTGCAGATTGAAGAGCTTGCGATTACCGACCCAAGGCTTATGCAGTGCTGGAAGCACAGCCTGTACCGCATTAGAGTAGGTGTTCCGACGGACAGGAATGAGGTTGAGATTGTTGTCGCGTAGGTTTGTCAAGATGAAGAAAAGATGCTGCATAACAATCACATAATTTTACTTTTTTGAGCATACCATTTTTATTTAATATCAGCATAAACCCAACGCAGAGGATGAGCTGCAGCGCCGAGGACATCGGCGTTGCAAGTCCGATGTGAAACAGTGACGGATTGGGCTGTATGCTCATAAAATTTGTTTTTCACTATAATACCTTACCCTCCCTATATGACTCAAACAAATACGAAGGATTTTCATAATACACACTGCTGTTGTAATCATCGATTTTTGCACTGATAAATGAATTATAGACCTTGATTAAAGCATCAATAACATCAATATTTTCACTCTGCGCCACCTGTTTGATAAGTCGCTTATAAACCTTCCCTATATCCCAATGCGACGGGATTGCATAACCACAATCCCCTACATTGTCAAATGTGCCTTTTTTGATATCACATTCTTCTATAAAATCCTCGCTCACCCTGTCAATATTGTCACAATGATAGACGTCAGCGAGGTCATATATCTTTTCCAATCTTTCCTTACCAAGTTTATTGACTATATCTGAACGGACATTTTTAGTCTTTCTAGCTATATAGTCAATAAGACTGCATAAATAAAATAAATCATTATCTTTATTGTTTTCTCTTCCATTTCCCATCATTGTAACACCTCACAGCCCCTATATTTCAGGCATTTTAACGCTTCTTCAGTGCAGAAAACTATCTGGTGAGTCGGATATTTAAACTTTGCAAGTACCCAGAACTGTTCTCTTGTGATTGTCCCCTCTATATAATCTGATATGTAATTGTAAATCTGGTCGTCTGCCATCGCACCAATTACTACATCATAATTATGTGTTTTTCCACTTCTGCAATCTACGATAAAATCCATTTCCAAAATCTTTTGTATTTCTACCCACACGAACTTCCGGCATTTCCACCGCCTGATATCCTCCATGGTACACCGTCATCAAAGCCATGTCTTTCATGCCTCCTTTCCTACAGCACTAAGCCTGCTAAAACTTTCCCATTCCATCATCAAAATAATACTATAATTATACCCCTTCTCGATTTCAATTTGCAACCGAATAAAATTTCGCAAAATTTATGCTTACGTTTTTTTCCCGAATGTGCTATTATATTCCGAGCACAAATAAATATAAATCACACGACACTAAATATCGTTCCTGCTTATGTCTGATGGCGGGAACCTGTTTGGTGTCTTTTTTTGTGCAAAAACTGACAAAGGAGGCTAATCATGCCAAAAACAAAATTTCAAAGTATTATTTTCACATTAATCATGGTTTTCTGTATGGTCTTTTGCATGACCTGCTACACAATCGCCCTGAAAATGGGCGGGCTCACATCACAGGTATTCCTGCTCGCCATAAAAGAAATGTGGCTTGAATACGTCATCGTGTTCTGCCTTATTTTTTTTGTCATCACAAAAGCAGCGCAGAAGCTTGCGTTCAGAATAGTCACACCCGGCGCTGACAAGCCCATCTTTATATACACAATTAAAGCTGTAAATCATGTTTTGATACACTAATTCCATAATAAAAAGCGTGTGAAAATGAATTTATCATCTTTCACACGCCTGCTTTGAGAAAGCTTTGCTTCTTTAGAATTAGTGTTTACTTGTCAATTCTCTACATTACCTGATTAAACTATTAAAAATATTACACATGCAACCGCAATAATCACTCCAACAGCCATAGCAATTCCATATATTTTTCTCGACTCGGCATCGTCCTTTTCCTTAGAAAAATAATACCCTCCAAATGCCGCTATCAAAATTCCTATTACCAATCCTATAATTTTTACGACCATTTTAATCCTTCTTTCTGAGCGATTTATCGAGAAGAGGCGAAGAGCATTTCGCTCAAACGATTTCCCACCTGCCCTCAAAGCAATTTGTTTTCGCTCAAGAACAGATTACATGTCAATATTTGACGTTATGCAGCTTCAAGTTATCGAATTTTATACTGCGTTACCGCCCTTCGCTCAAAGGTTCGTAGCTGATTTATTCAGCGTTTTCTTTCTTCTTTTTGCTGTAAACGGTGATGCCGATCACAGCACCGCCGCTGATAAAC
>CAKRIL010000023.1 GCA_934343915.1 uncultured Lachnospiraceae bacterium
AATCAAAACCTCTGTTATTCATGACAATCCTCCATTCCGCACTTATATATTTTGTTACAGAATTATGGTTTGAAAAAGTCAGAGGTTTTATACAGTAATATATTTACATTTATGGTTGGAGTTAGAAAATGGCTGCACATTATAATAATAAAAAAAATAATAATGTCACAAAGCTTCATTATATGCCGAGATTTAATGTCGGCATACTTCTTTTGATTGTTGTATTTGTGTACCTTATCATAAGTGTAGTGCTATATATGACTAAGGACAAGGTGCTTACTTATGAGGTGAGCGCGGGACAGCTTGTGTCGGACAACACCTTTTCAGGTGTAATTATAGTGGATGAAACAGTCGAGAATTCATCAGTCGCGGGCTATGTGAAGTATTTTTTGAATGACAATGAGCGCGCGGGTGTTCAGACGTTAATAGGTATTGTGGATGAGACCGGAACGGTTGCTTCAAGCCTTACGGCAGACCTGGCGGATGGAGTTATAGACAGCAGCACAATTAACACCATAGGTCACAAGCTTGTCAATTTTTCCAAGTCATTTAATGCACATTCATATTACGAGACATACAATGTCCTCGACAATATTGAGGCGATTGTCAATGGCTATAATGCAGAATATATGGTCGATAATCTTGCAGACCTCATCGGGGAGGGCAATAATTTTGTACATATCATCAAGCCGGCTGAGTCAACAATGGTCTCGTATTATGTAGATTCTCTTTACGGAATAACAGCTGACATGGTAACGGCTTCATCATTCGATACGGAGAATTATTCCATCACCAATCTGCGAAACAGAGAGCTTGTGGGCGTGGGTGATGCACTGTACAGAAGAATCAATTCAGATAACTGGAAAATAGTATTTCCGCTCACCGAGAACCAGGTGAGCCAGTATGCCAATGTCACGTCCGTCAAGATAAGCTTTCTGTCACAGGATATAACCACGACAGCGGGTTTTTCCGTTATATATAATGCGGATGGAAGCTACGGAATGATTTCAATGAGCAAGTATCTTGTCAATTTCCTCGATACAAGGTTTGTTGACTTTGAAATATCACAGAATACCGCATCAGGACTTAAGATTCCGATAAGTGCGGTGTGCGAGAAGGAATTCTACACCATCCCGAAGGAGTACGGATACATAGGTGGAGATGACGCAAAGACAGGCTTCATTCTGTTGACGTATGATACGCAGGGAAATCAGACACGTAAGTTCGTTGAGGCAACATACTATGCCGATATGAATGACTATTATTATGTAAATAAGGATATATTCAATGTCGGTGACTGCATTGTCAAGCCGCCGTCGGAGAATGAGATAACCTACAATGATGACAAGTATATAATAGGAACCGTAGCGACACTTAAGGGCGCGTACTGCGTCAATAAGGGCTACTGTCAGTTCAGGCAGGTATCAATCATTGACAGAAATGATGAGTATTATATAATTGAGCGTGGAACAACCTATGGCTTGTCAATATACGACTATATAATTCTTAATGCCGATATGGTTACTGAGAATCAGATTATGTATTAAATATGGAAGGAGCTTCGGCCGGTATGGATAATGTTGAAGCAAGAATTGACGAGGATATAAAGAACAATCTTCTCACTGTACATGGAAATATTGATGCAGCTTGTAAAAAAGCGGGCAGGAATAAGGAAGAGGTTCAGCTTATTGCCGTGAGCAAGACTAAGCCGTTCGAGGAGCTTGTGGCGGCGTATGAGGCCGGAGAACGGGTATTTGGCGAGAACAAGGTGCAGGAGATATGTGCAAAATATGAGCGAATCGGTGAGATGCCGGGTGCGGTATTTCACATGATAGGACATCTTCAGACCAACAAGGTGCGTCAGGTGATAGATAAGGTTGCCATGATTCATTCCGTCGATTCGCTGCATCTTGCAGAGGTGATAGATAAGGAAGCGGCAAGAATCGGAAAAAGTATGGACATTCTCATAGAAGTCAATGTCGCAGGTGAGGAGAGCAAGTTCGGTACAGCCTGTGAGGAGGCTGTGAAGCTTGTGAGGGAGTGCGCGAAGCTCGACAACATTCATGTATGCGGTCTCATGACAATTGCACCATTTGTTGAAGATTCCGAGCAAAATCGACATATTTTTAAAAAATTAAAGCAATTATGTGTTGACTTGAAAGCAAAAAACATTGATAATACAGATATGGATGTCCTCTCGATGGGAATGACGGGGGACTATCAGGTTGCTATTGAAGAGGGGGCGACCATGGTAAGGGTGGGAACCGGAATATTCGGAGCCCGCAACTATAATGTTTAACAGGAGCGATTTTACAGTGGCTAATATTTTTAAAAATTTATTAAACGGACTTAACCTTGGCGACGATGATTTTGACGATGAGGATGATGGATATAACTGGGAAGAGCCTGCTAAGAAGAGCAGTACACGTTCTAAGCGTGTGACTGAGGATGACGAGGATGATGAGGAAGAGCTTCCTAAGAGAAAGCCGTTTGGTAAGAAGGAAGAGAGCTTCGATGATGAAGGTGATTATGAACAGAAGCCGGTTAAGCAGCCTAAGAAGAACTATGGCAAGGTAGTGCATATGAAGTCAATTCAGGGAGGTGCAGGCAGAATGGAGCTTCGTGTAATCAGACCTAAGATGTATGATGATTCTAAGGAGATATGTGACACATTGGCAGGCGGTATGCCGGTTGTGCTCAATCTTGAGGGACTCAACGGAGACTTAGCACAGAAGATTCTTGATTTTACTTCAGGTGCCGTATATGCGATGGACGGTAATCTTCAGAAGGTTACGAGCTACATATTTGTAATTACACCAAGCAGTGTTGACATTTCAGGCAACTTCGATGAGATGCTTGACGGCAGTGTTGATTTATCGGGAAGTACCAAGTATGTATTCAGAGACTAATCATGGCGGCTTAGGGAATAAGAATAAAGAAGAACAGATTTTAGCCGGAAGATTGTCCGATTTAGCAGATGCCTGCTACAAGCGGAATATTCCGGTTTTTTCGAGTTTTCTTAATCTCAATGAGCAGAATATTCTTCACAGTATAAGAAAAGATTTTTCATATATATATGTATGCACTGATGGCGGATATGAATATGCGGAAAGACGCATAGCGGTATTTCTTCCGTATGAAGGTTATGAGTATGAACTTCCGGTTGAGATAATAAAGGTTCAGGCAGATAAAAGATTCTCTGACAATCTGACCCACAGAGATTTTTTGGGTGCACTCATGAATCTGGGCATAGAGCGCTCATTGGTTGGGGATATTGTAATCTCGGACGGTGAGGCATATGTGATATGTCTTGAGCGTATAGCCGATTTTATAGCGGATAATCTTACAAGAGTGCGCAATGATTATGTGACCTGCACAAGGCATTGCGGGCTGAATGAGAACTTCACACCGACATACAAGGAGATTGTAGGGTCGGTAGCTTCATTGAGGCTTGATGCTGTTATAAGCCTTGCATTCAATGAATCGAGAAGCCACAGCGTGAGATATATTGAGGACGGGCTGGTGTTCGTCAATGGAAAGCTCATTACAACCAATGCCTACAATCTTAAGGAGGGCGAGATTATATCCGTAAGAGGCAGGGGGCGTTTTAAGTATATCTGCACGCGAAGTGAGACAAAGAAGGGCAGATATATGGTTGTTCTCAATCTGTATGTATAGCTCTATAAGGTACAGAACACTATAATGAAATGAGGATGGGATTATGAATCGAAGAGTGGATGTCAAAAAGAATGAAGTACATTGCTATGATATTGTTATCGAACGCGGCTTTGATGCCGTAATTGACGAGTTCGACAGGCTTAATATCAGAGGAATTAAGCTGTGCATAGTAACGGATTCCAATGTGGGTCCTATATATGCGGATAAGCTTAAGAGCATTCTTGAAAAGACCGGCAACAGCGTGTATGTGTTCACAATACCTGCCGGTGAGGAAAATAAGAATCTTAATGTCGTTGAGACTGTATATACATATCTTATAGAGCAGCATTTTGAAAGACGTGATATGCTCGTTGCACTTGGCGGCGGCGTGGTTGGCGACCTTGCGGGCTTTACCGCAGCGACATATCTTCGAGGCATTGATTTTATTCAGGTTCCGACCTCTCTCCTTGCACAGGTTGATTCAAGCATAGGAGGCAAAACGGGGGTTGATTTTGCCAAGTACAAGAACATGGTCGGAGCATTTCATATGCCGAGACTTGTCTATATTAATATTGATACTTTATCGACGCTTTCCGCACGGCTTTTCAATTCGGGCTTCGGTGAGATAATCAAGCATGGTCTTATAAAGGACAGAGATTATTTCGATTATCTTGACGTGAACTATGAGCACATCAAGGCATTGGAGCCTGAGTATATTATGGAGGTAGTATATAGAAGCTGCCTTATAAAGGCTGATGTTGTGAATCATGACCCGACCGAGAAGGGTGAGCGAGCACTCCTTAACTTCGGACACACGCTTGGACACGCCGTAGAGAAGCTTATGAACTTCTCACTTTATCATGGCGAGTGCGTCGGTCTCGGAATGATATGTGCATCATATATTTCAAAGGAACGCGGCCTGATTAGTGAAGGCGATTACGAGCTTATCAGAAATATGCTCAAAAAATACGGATTTCCGACAAGGGTTGAAGGACTTGACATATTTTCCATCCTTGAGGTCTCAAAGTCGGATAAAAAGATGGAGAATGGCGTTGTAAAATTCATTCTTCTTAAAAAGCTCGGATGTGCGTTCATAGACAAGACCGTAACATACGACGAGATGACACAGGCATTGAAGGAAATTCTTTAATGTGGAAATGAGGATTAATATGAATGAAGTAAAGCATAAATCTTTTTTGCAGATGCTGACTGCAATTCCGATAGTGGGAATTCTTATAGGAATTGACCATATTACAAAGTATTGGGCGCATACAAGCTTAAGAGTGAACGGCCCGATAACCTTAATTAAGGGTGTATTTTCACTGACTTGGACGCAGAATGACGGTGCAGCGTGGGGAATGCTCGGCGGGAATGTGATTCTTAATATTCTGCCTATAATCATTGCACTGCTTGTTGCCATTGCATATCAGAGAGTTCCGATGACTAAGCGCATGCTTCCGCTTAATATCGCGGCACTTATGCTGTTCTCCGGAGCGATAGGCAATCGAATAGACAGAAGCGTGTACGGCTGCGTTCAGGACTTTTTGTATTTTGAGCTTATAGACTTTCCGATATTTAATGTTGCGGATTGTTATATTGTTATTTCATGTATTTTTACCGTATTTCTTTTTATATTCTATTATAAGGATGAGAATGAGATGAGTGCCGTGTTCTCTTTTAAAAAAAAGAAATCGGATAAGAGCGAATAAAACAGAATGGAGACATGCTATGGATGACTTTATTTTCGAGTATAATGAGCCGTTCTATGTTGATGTCGATGAAAAATGCAGTGGGGAGCGTGTTGACAAATATCTTGCCGACATGCTTTCTTCTTTTTCACGCAGTCAGCTTCAGAAGCTTATAAAGGATGAGAAGGTGCAGGTTGCATCGGCAGATTCCGATGTATATAAGCCGGTAAAGGCAAACTATAAGCTCTGTTCGGGTGAGAGCATATCACTTGTCATTCCGGAGCCGCAGGAGCTTCATGTTGAGCCTGAGAATATTCCGCTTGATATTTTATATGAGGATGATGACCTCATTGTTGTGAACAAGCCGAAGGGAATGGTGGTTCATCCGGCACCGGGACACTACACGGGAACACTTGTAAATGCCTTAATGTACCATTGCCGTGATAATCTGTCGGGAATCAATGGAATATTAAGACCCGGAATTGTACACCGCATCGACATGGACACGACAGGCGCGCTTGTTGTGTGTAAGAATGATTTTGCACATCAGTCTTTGTCGGAGCAGCTTAAGGTACATTCAATTACAAGACATTATGAGGCAATATGCCACGGAACCTTCAAGGAGCTTACAGGTACGGTGGATGCACCTCTTGGAAGGAATCCTTCCGACAGAAAAAAGATGGCGATTGTCAAGGACGGTAAGCGTGCCGTGACGCATTATGAGGTCTTACAGAGCTTTTCAAAGTTCTCATATATAAGATGTACGCTCGAGACAGGAAGAACTCATCAGATTCGCGTACACATGGCGAGCATCGGGCATCCGCTTCTCGGGGATGAGCTGTACAGCCCGTACAAGTCCCCATATAAGCTGGAGGGACAGACACTTCATGCAAGGATACTTGGCTTTAACCATCCGCGTACGGGAGAGTACATGGAATTTGAGGCTCCACTGCCTTACTACTTTACTCAATTACTGTGTAAAATAAATTCTTAAAAATTTATAAATTTTCTATTGAAATACTTAAATAAAAATGCTATTCTAACAATAATCATTTTCTTTTTAAATTATTACAAAAATGAAAAGGTTGAAAGCTATGGTTGGTTCAGAAAAAAAATTCACTCTGACGCGAAGTGAGGCGCAGGATAAGCTGCTTAAGCTGTATAAGTCGTATTATAATATTCACAGATTTGACGGCGGTGAATCGGCAGTGCGTGAGGGCGGTTCGACGAAGGGCAGAGCGGATGATGAGGTTAAGCTTCATATAGAAGAAAGCGGAGTGCCTCTGATTGCCAGATGTGATTTCTTTGAGCATTCGCAAAAGTATGTTATTTCACAGAAGGCTGAGCTGTGGTCAGCTGACAGAGAGGAATTCTTATATCTGTTCAATGTATCTGAGCTTACCATGGAATTGTTTGAAAAGTGTAAGGATTATGTGTGTGAGGATGGCATGGAACGTATTAACATCGGACCGGGACATATGTACACATACCTTACGGCAATCTTTCTGTGCGATTCATGTGATAAGGATGTTATCCGCGCAATAAGAAAGACACGCATTTACAAAAGTTTTCATTTTTCGCTGCATGGTTGGATGGATTATCACAACGCGGTGGCTGTCTTTGATAACTCTCTTATAGACAGTAATTTTTCCGGAAAATCTTCGGCGAAGTTTATGAAAAAAATATTTTATCACAAAAAGGAAAAGGAGAGTTAAAAATGAATTCATTATTACTTCTCTTAATTTGTATTGCAGTCCTTCTCTGTGGTTACATTTTCTACGGAAGATGGCTCTGCAAGCAGTGGGGTGTAGGCGAAGGCAACACTCCGACACCGGCGCATGAACTTGAAGACGGTGTAGATTATGTTCCTGCTAAGGCACCTGTTCTTATGGGACATCATTTTTCATCAATAGCAGGTGCAGGCCCTATTACAGGACCTATCGGGGCAGCTATTTTCGGCTGGGTTCCTGTTGTATTATGGGTTTTAGTCGGCGGTATTTTCTTTGGCGGCGTACATGATTTCGGTGCTCTTTTTGCATCACTCCGTCATAAGGGTCAGTCAATCGGTGAGATTATTTCAGCCAATATGGGTAGAAGAGCCAAGAGACTTTTCATTATCTTTGCATATCTTACCCTCATTCTCGTAGTTGCTGCGTTCGCATCAATCGTTGCAGGTACATTTGGTACAACGAATGCCGCAGGAGCTGCCGTGAGTGAAGCGGTTAAGGATACCAATGCCTCTGTTGCAATGGTTTCTCTTTTATTCATTGTAATTGCTATTATATTCGGTTTCCTTGTATACAGACGTAATGTTCCTATGGGTGTTGCCACAATTATCGGTGTGCTTGCCATTGTGGCTTGTATGGCAATCGGTATGAAGTTCCATCCTATTTACCTTTCATATAAGGCATGGATGATTATTGTAGGCTTCTACATCGCAATAGCCTCCGTAACACCTGTATGGATTTTACTTCAGCCAAGAGATTATTTAAGTTCATTCCTTCTCTACGCAATGCTTGCAGTAGCACTTGTCGGAGTAGTGGTATCACATGCCGACTTAGGCGGAGCTGACGGACTTAAGGCATTTGAGGGATTTGCAATTCCTACAGACAATGGAACACAATTTATGTTCCCTGTTCTTTTCACAACGGTTGCCTGTGGTGCAATTTCAGGTTTCCATTCACTTGTATCCTCAGGTACTACATCCAAGCAGCTTGACAAGGAGAAGGATGCCAAGCCTATCGCTTACGGCGGAATGCTTCTTGAGTGTGTACTTGCAGTTGTAACTGTATGCGCAATCAACTTCGCATACAAGTACAATTCAGCTCATCCTGATGCAGCACTTGTAGGTGCAACAGGTATCTTTGCCGGTGGTATTGCGAACATGTATGAAGGTCTCGGACCTAAGGCTGTAACAGTATTAAGAACATTATTGACACTTACATATTCAGCTTTCTGTCTTACATCACTTGATACGGCTACACGTCTTGCACGTTTCATGTTCCAGGAATTCTGGCTTGAGCCGGGACAGACTGCAAAGGATGTTAAGTCAGGCTTTAAGAAGGTTCTCGTTAATCCTTACTTTGCAACAATCCTCACAGTTGTACTCGGAGTAGCTCTCGGTATGACAGGCTACAGCAAGATTTGGGGACTTTTCGGAGCTGCCAACCAGCTTCTTGCAGGTATCGGTCTCTTAGCCGTAGCAGCTTGGCTTGCTAACTGCGGAAAGAACAATAAGATGTTCTTAATTCCTATGGCATTCATGATTGTTGTTACAATCTCTTCATTATGCCTCACAATCAAGAATCAGATTGGCATCATTGCTAAGGGTGAAGCTGACTGGGGCCCATGGGCTCAGACAATCATAGGAGCACTTCTTGTAGTACTTGCAATTTTCCTTGTAATTGAAGGCTGGGATACATTGTTCGGCAAGAAGAAAAAGGCTGCGGCAAAGTAATTACTGAGCGGATGTCATGCTATAATTAAGTTTTGTAAGATAAGATACCCCGGGTATGAACTTTGTACGTTAATAAGTTCAAGCCCGGGTTTTATTTTGTACAAAAAAAGCTGGAAATTATCTGTAAATTGGTGTATAATAATCTCTATCAAATAGAGTTATCTGCAAATTCGTGGATACATTGAAGGGAGCGGTTCATATGAGTAAACCATTAGTTATTACAATAGGACGAGAGTATGGCAGTGCAGGACGAGAGATTGGTCGTAAGCTTGCTGCTGACTTGGGGATTAAGTGTTACGATAAGGAGCTGCTTGCATTAGCATCTAAAGAGAGTGGTATGTGTGAAGAGCTTTTCCATAATCATGATGAGAAGCCAACCAACAGCTTCTTATATTCCTTGGTTATGGATACATACTCCATGGGATATTCGACTTCGTCATTCATAGATATGCCGCTTAATCATAAGGTATTTCTTGCACAGTTTGATGCGATTAAGAAACTTGCTGATTCAGAGAGCTGTATTATTGTAGGTCGTTGTGCCGACTATGCGCTTGAGGAGCATGATAATACCATTAAGGTATTTATCAAGGCACAGATGGATGCGAAGGTAGCCAGAATTAAGAGATTGTACGGTTATACTGATGAGAAGGCTAAGGACTTATGTATAAAGACTGACAAGAAGAGAGCTAACTATTACAATTATTATTCAAGTAAGAAGTGGGGAGATTCCAAGAGCTATGATTTATGTGTAGACAGCAGTATATTGGGAATTGACGGCACTGTTGAACTTCTTAAGCAGTACATAAAGACAAAGCAGGAGTTCTCAGGCGGAACAATCTAATCAGAGTAAGGTCAATCAGCTACGCGAAAGTGCAGGATTTATGTATTACAAGAAAAATAAAAGTATTTTAAGAAGTATCAGGAATAACAATAATAATAAGACATATTATGTCTTGGCAGTACTAATGTTGGCAGCAATTTGTATAATTGCTGCTAGTATTATCTTGCGGGGACATGATGGCGGACAGGATGGCAATATAAATGACAGCATCGCATCGTCAGCACAGCCGACGGACGTTACGGAAGAATCTGAGATAAGACCTGCCGATTCAGGAAGCTATGTGGTCTATATATTGGTTAAAGAGGGCGTTGCGGCACTGTGCAGGATGGACGGCGAGGGCAATATTGTTGAGATAGTGTCTGCGGCGAAGTGCTCGATAGGTGATGATGTCAGGGTATATATAAAGGATGGCGGGGAGCTGTTGTTAAGCGAGCTGTCAGTGGTGCCGACCAAGGCGATATGGAAAGAATATGAATATGATTCATCAGTATATTATGTCCAGTATTATTCCATGATTAATGGCATAGAGTTTCATTCGTCACTGTATACTGATAATGGTGACTACAATTCAATAGTCAAGGCATCCTATGATGCGATATACGGTTACGGTGGTGAGAGCAATGTGCGTGATGAGAGTGAAGGTGGTACACAGGAGGCTGTTCGCGGAATAACGATGAGTGTTGCGAGTGCTCATTGGTTCTATGAGAATGTTCCATCCAACACTGATATATATGTGTGTGAAGAGCTGAGCTTGAGCAGTCTCAATAACTCTGAAATAATGTCGGGAAATCCTGACAATATTATTAATGAGGCTGTGAGCAATTCGGCGGACGGACGTTATTTACAGAATGGTACATTGCCGGTCATACCTTATGGATTCCATTGTGACCCGACTGATACAGAGGCAAATTATGTATTCAGCCCGTATAGACTTGGTTCCATTAATAATGTGGTGAACAAGACAGTGGAGATGGGACAGGTAGCATATTCCTTTATAGAGGAAGGAAGCAGCCTTGTGGGTATAATATTCAACAATGTCACTTTGACAGCAGAGGATGGAACGGATATAAGCCAATATCTGATTTCGCAGGCAGATGTGAGCATGTATGTCGATGCACAGATAGCTGCGATGAATGTCAATGGCTTCCTGCTTCCGGGAGATTATGTGGTCAGATTCAGTGCAGCGGATGTATACGGGACGACTCTTGAAAGCAGTTGTTACTTAAGCGTCGTAGATACGACGGCTCCTGTAATAATGTTAAGCCGTGAGATAACGGAAATTAACAGAGCACAGATTGAGAGCCCTGAATATATTTTGGGTATGGTTACAGTAACAGATTTATGTAAACTAACGGACGACGGAGTGACATATAATCTCACTGAGAATGGGGAAGATGTGCATATTACATTTTCAGCAACTGATGTGTATGGGAATACGGGAACCTTGGAACTGGATTTAAAGAGGGTGGATTGAGAATCCACCCTCTTTTTTGTAATAGGAATGAAGTTTCCTATTACAAAAAACGCTCCGCGGGGATGCGCACTGCGACGTACAATGAAGATGTCGCAAGCGACCGCCGCAGGCGCGAGAATGTGCCAAGGCACATTCTTTGTTTCGTAATAGGCTTAGTTGGTTTTATTATGCCGTATGGTAACAGCATCCTTGACACTTTTTTTACGGTCCTCCTCAAGCTCGGCATAGTGCTTTCTTGTGGTATTGACATCGCTGTGACCTAATACATCGGCGACCAGATAGATATCACCGGTCTCTTTATAGAGATTGGTTCCGTATGTACTGCGAAGCTTGTGAGGTGTAATGTGCTTACCGGTAACGGTTGTGGCATACTTTTTGACGAGGAGTTCAACGCTTCGAACGGTGATTCGTCTTCGCTGGGAGGAGAGGAATAAAGCATTTTTATGCCCCTCCATTGCGTCAATCTCATCGCGTTCCTCCATATAGTTGAGAAGAGCCTGTCTGACCTCCTCACCGTAATATACGAAGGATTCATAGCCGCCTTTTCGGACAATCTTGATTCTGTCATTGATGTAATCTACATCATCCAAATTAATTCCGACACATTCAGATACACGAATACCTGTTCCGAGAAGCAGGGTGAGTATAGCCATATCGCGAACCTTCAGCTTATCATGGCATTCAGCCTGTTTTTTAGTGAGGCGTTCACCGCTTTCGACAACATTGAGCAAGTCATCAACCTCGTCATTGTCAAGCCGTATAATCTGCTTTTTGTGAAGCTTCGGCATATCTACCTGTAATACAGGATTCTCATCGATGATTCGGTTCTTATGAAAGTAATGATACATCGAACGCAGCGCGGACAGCTTGCGCTTAATTGCACGTTCGTCATTGGTATATTCGTGACCGTTTTTGACATAATATTTCAGATAATCGAGATATTCCTCGATATCCTGTGCATTAAGCTGGGACAGAACATCGATACCGATATCATGCATATCTGTATTCTTATAGGTGCTGTTATTGTCCTTGACGTACTCGAAGAAGGTACGCAGGTCTATCGCATATCCAATCTGTGTTCTTGGAGCCGTGGAATTCTCAATTCCGCGGAAATATTCTCTCAGGAACTTGGGAAGCTCACTTTGAAGCTGTCTGAGCTCAAGGGTACATTTGTTGCGTTCCTGTTCGTGATAAGTTTTTTCTGACATAACGTAAATAACATGTTTCTGTACAATTCGTCAAATGGTATGCTTAAAATCAGCCTAAATAAGGTATAGTTGTAAACATAGGCTCACGTTTTCGTTAAACCGAACGCTGTTTAGCGAAAATCCCAGTCTTTAAAGGGTGGTAGTTGATGCCGAACCGCATTAATTCCACCCGTCGGCGGTTCGGCTGTTCCTCAACTATTTGCTAAACGGAGGTTTAACGACTATGTGAGCCGTCAAGACGTGTACAAAAGTCCTTTCAATTTTTACAGCCATTATAGCATAGATTTCAATTCATAACAAGAAAGGAGATGTGCATATGGCAGTAGCAGAAGCAGCAATAAGCGGCATTTCAGGGTTGCAGACTGTATTCACTGATTTTATCAGTGCCGCACCGCAGTTTATTCAGTTTTGTCTGACAACTTTCCCACTTAATGTCGGAGTAGGTCTTGGACTTGCGGGAAGTGTGGTAGCATTTATCCGTAAGATGAAGCCAGCAGGACGTGCGTAAGTGATGTCGATTATTACATAGGGGTGTATCTATGCACCCCTAAAAATATAAGGAAGGAGTATCATATATGAAAAGATATATAAGTGTAGCGGTATGTGCGCTCATGGCTTGCATAATAGCCTTTGGTGTGATGTACCTTGACAAGCCTATCAGGGTAAGTGCAGAAGAGACAAGTGACGACGGGTACACTATTCCTGATAATTATGAGAGCCGTGAATTTGTATTTGAGTTTTTGCAGAAAAATACAAGCAATCAAGCGTATACATATGTTGATGATTTGTACCAGTTTACTGTTTATTATCCTAGTGGATATGATTGTTTTATAACTTATTATATCCGCGACCCGTATAATTGGCATAATATTTACCCTAATTTGGTTATTAGCAAAGACGATAAATATCATAAAATTGCATTTAGCTCTAATGATTTAACGCAGAAAAAAGGTAATACATATCTTAAAACATTGAGTATAGGAGAATTATCAATTCCGATATTCATTGTAGACAATGGTTGTATAAAAACTAACAAAACAACTTATTTATCAAAAGATGATTCTGATAAAAATGTATCGTCAATGGCAAATATCAACCTTACAAGTTTAGACGGACATAATTTATGGTATTCGTCTATTGAGTATTCATGGCGGTGCAATGACGTGCTTGCTTATGATTGTAATAGGAGCTATATGACTTCAAAAGGTACTTTCAGATTTACAATACCGTCAGATGTATGTCTAACTAATGATAAACAAAATTACTATGAGTCTGTTACATTAGATACAGACATATTTAATAAAGTTAAAGATACTATTGAAAAATATAGAGGAAATACAGAGCTTACTGAATATGCAGAACCGAAGCTCCGCTCCGCCAAGCTGAACTCTGACATTAATAAGATTATGATGCTATATGACTATGATGAGGAGTCTGTTCCGTCTAAGGTCGAAATTTACAACAAGCTTTTTGTCAAGTTGCATGATATAGACGAATGGCAGACAATCACGAATGATTCTGTATTCAATGCGAATGTGTCCTCGGATTTTCACAACATAATGGGCTCGCTCGACCTTGATGACCTGATGCTTGCTCTAGGATATGACCCATTAGATGAGAGTGTGGTGTTACCAACCGTAGATGCCGTCATATGGGGCTTACGTTATAACTACACAACAATAAGTGGTACAACTGTTGGTAGGTATAATACGTCGTATGTATTCAATCGGTATGTATTTGAGTCCGCTCTGATAGATAATCCGGATATTAAGATAGATGACCTTGGCAACCTTACTAATATTACAACGGGCAGTAACGGCACGGTTACGGTTAAGCCTGGAGGGAGTGGTAATAATCCGACAATATCAGAAGAAGTGGACGTATCAACGATTAACGGCTTCTTGAAGTCTGTTGATTTTGACGTGTCAAGTATCGGAAAAGCGTTTACATCATTGGGCGGTATGGTGACGGGGTTTGCGACGATTATCGGTAACATGTTTCAGGCTATGTTTGGAAATGAAATTACAGTTCTAGTTACGTTTGGACTGGGCTGTCTCATAATTCTGCGAGTGCTCGCACGATAGGAAGGAGAAAAAATGGAATTAATAGACGGATTAGAAAGTGCTCTTATGCAAGGTGCGCAGATGGTAGCATACTTCTTAAGTCTGCCGTGTCCGTGGCTTAAGAATGTTTCAGTAGGTACAGCATTGCTCGCCTTGATAGTACTGGCTATGCTGTTTTGGCTCTTTATCGACTTGTTCAGAAAGTGAGGTATCAGGAATGGATAATATATTAATGTGGCTTACTGGTGGGGCGGAAGTGCTCCCTGAAGTACTTATTATCGTCAAGCTCAGTTTGATGATGTTTGCCTATAATTGTGTCATGGACTTAATGGGACTATTTGTTAGGGGGTCAAAAAGCTTATGATTACAGACGAGTTAGAGACTGTTGAGGAGACAGAGCAGACTGAAACTGTCTCAGAAGAGATAGAAACAACAACCGATACTGATGAAATCGAGGAGAGCACAGAAGAGGAAGAGACAGAGGAAGTATCAGGAGAGGAAACAGAAAGCTCAAGTATACAGTACATAGTGCTTGAAGCTCCTGCTGGTGAGACAATCGACTACACGGATATACTCACGGCACAGCTTGAATATGCTTCGGTTGCCGTAGAACAGCAACAAGAGTTTAATATATCTTTATCTGCCATTAATGCAAGGTTAGCATGTATTCTTGCCGTAATTCTTACCATGTGGCTGTTCCTCGCTTTTCGTGTCCGCAAGGGGGTGGGTAAATGATAATTATATTTTTAATCGTATTGTACCTCGTAATTGGCTCGCTTATCTTTCACGGATTCGCCCCATTTTGGAAGGCACAGAAGCATTTCCCCAAAGCGGTAGTATTCGGAATCCGAGATATATACAAGTATTTCAAGGAGCGTAAATATAAGCAGTTTACCTTATCAGGCATTATCATGTATGGCGGTCTGTTTGGTACTGGCAAAACATTTAATATTGTAGACTATGTTACCCGTATCTACAAGCATTATGATAATATCGAGGTATATAGTAACGTCACGCTTAATGACATACCCTATACACCGTTTGAGTGCTTCGAGCAAGTTACTGAGCCCGTTAAGGACGGTTGGTTTCGCATCTATGTGTGCGACGAGTTCGGAAGTCTCTTTAACAGCCGTAACTATAAAGGCACACAGCTTACTGAGAGTCAGTACCTTACTAGCCTTAATCAGCTCCGCAAAGAGCACAAGCTACTGCTTATATCTACACAGCGGTACGGCATGGTAGACAAGATATTCCGTCAGGTTTGCATGGAATGGCGAGAGTGCAAAAAGCTGTGGCGCTTCATGTGGTTCTATCGCTATGACCCGTATGACCTCGAGTACAGCTTCGACCCTCGAATAGTGCAACCGTTGTCTATATTTCCAACAATGACATTTGCGACCAATAAAAAACGCAATCAATATGACACCCATGAGTTTGTCAGGGGATTCGATAATCCAATTACGATAACAGACAGAAGCGACACGACAAGCTTTACGTCTGCCGATTTCGGATATAGTCAGAAGGCTAAGAAGAGATATGTCAGGAGGTCGAATAAGTAACGGGTGCGTGTGTTGCTGTCGGCAGTGGTTTATCCACCCGAAGCAACACCGCCCCGTGGGGGGTTGCCTTACTTGACAATGGCAACACTTTTAAGTCACTGACTTAAAAAAGGGGGTGCAATTAATGTCTTATAACTATAAGACTAAGATATATCCTGACGGGACAGTCGAGCACCGAATTTTTCAGGGGTGCGTAAGAGAGGAGCGTGAAAAGTGTGAGCGTGTGCGTTGGCTGCAAGTTGTTGATGAGGAAACTGGCGAAATTAAACAAGTCGATTCCGAGTATCCGGAACAAGAAAGAAGTCAGGACAGTATCCAACATTCGAACCGAGCGAGTAAGAACAGAAGTAAGAATATGATAATTGAGTATGCTAGGGCGAATGAATGGGAGTGGTTCTGTACGTTTACTTTCAACCCTGATTTAGTCGATAGTTTCGATTATAAGCTTTGTTATCAAAAGCTTTACCAGTGGCTTAATAATCTGCATAAGCGGAAAGCTCCTGATGTTAAATATCTCGGTGTGCCTGAACAGCACAAGAGCGGACGTTGGCACTTTCATGTCCTCATGGCTGACTGTGATGGAATTGACATTGTACCAAGCCCAAAGAGCGGAGTTTATAATGTCAACGGGTGGAAGTATGGATTCAGTACTGCGACGGCTGTACGGGACACTAAGCGCGTATCCACATACATAACAAAGTATATCACTAAGGACCTTATCGAGCATACACAAGGGCAACACCGATATATCAAGTCAAGAAACCTTGATAGGGCATCAGATATGACTTATCAAGTAGATGTTGAGGAGCTTGAACAGCTCAAGTTGCAGTTGTTAGCTAAAGGCTGTCACTTTAAGGACGTGGCTACACCATGCTACGGACACGTTATTTATATACAGGAGGAGGTAAACAATGAGTAAGATTGAGGTATCATGTAGACAGATAGAGATTTTAAAGACGTTGCTTTATCATCATGTTGATGATATGGTTGATTGGTGTAGGTTTTTATCTGATGATACGGAACGCTTGAACGATGTATTGGATGATATTAATGAGTGTAATGAGGTACTTCATTCTTTGTGTGATTCAGAGCTTGATTTTTACAAGGATGCTTATTTCTCTTTGTCTGAGGTTAAATAGTAGTTGAAGCGTCAACGGTTACAAGTCAATGAATGAGTGCGTACGGCATCTGATAGATAGCGCAGAGGAGAGGACGTGAAAACGTTCTCTTTTTTTGTGTAGTGTCTGAAATATCCTACATGATACGATAATAAACTACAATAGCACCGACAAGCTAGGGCAGCAATCGGTTATCCGCTAACCGTGTACATAAATAGAATGATTGAATGCGGTAGGAGATTTGCGTTTTGCCCTACTCAGTGACATGATGCAGTATCAACTAGCCATGTGTGCCTCACCCATAGGGTGGGGTGAGTGAGTGCAACGAGCGAAGCGTAGCCAACATAATCAATCAGGCACAGCACAGCTCAACACAACCGACAAGTTCGTGAAGTGATTCAGCACACTGCTTTTCCTTGACCGTAAAGAAAACGTGGTGACCGTGAAGCGTAGCTCGGTAGCGCGGTTTGTGCGCGTACCATATCCCCGAACGGTCACGGCTTGCTTTTCATATCCTCCCGTATGAGAGAGTTTACATATTCGTTCAGGGACTTAAAGCCGTGCGCCTTGTAGTGTTCGGTAATAACTGCTTTTTGCCCTTTAGGTACTTGTATATTAAGTCTGTCGTAATGCTCTTTGTTAAAGTTATTTTGATATTCCGTTTGATTAAAATTTCCCATGTGTCTCCTATATTATAACAAATTGTGCAATATGTATATTATTACCATAAACAAATTGTGCAATATGTGAATATACAAATTGTGCAATATGTAGTACTCTATTAACTGTCAAGAGGACATAAGCCAAATGACCGAGGGTGCGAACCCTTGAAGATAGCGCATAGGTTGGCAACCTTTACAAGCCTACATTATACCACAACTGGAAAATACTGGAAAGGGGAAAACAATGGAAATTGTTAAAATTGAAGCTTTCAAGCTTGATATTAAAGAGCTTTGTTTAATCGGTAGCGCACTTGAAGATGCGGAAATTGTCGAAAGAAGAAGATGCGTTGAAGCCATAAAAAGAGGAGATTCACAACGTGCAATGTACAATGAGGAAAAAGCAGAAGCAATGAAGGTTTTAGCTTCTCGCCTTTATGCATTATTACATAATGATGAGCTTCAGGAGGGTTAGTCTTATGGAAGGAATTTTTGAAGTGGTTTATATTACTGGTGGACAGACAGAGCGTGACGGAAAGACATACTCAAATATCACAGTCATGCAGAATGATACTGTGCTTAAAATGGCATGTGACAACACTTGCTTTACAATGTTCAAGGATAAGCAGTTTAAGCCAGTCAAGATAATCGTGAGACTGTCTGAGTACTCAGGTGACAAGTCCTACAAGTGTGTAGGTGTACAGTAGGTGCTAAGGCTGTAAAAATAAGGCTCACGTTTTCGTTAAACCTGAGTTTAGCGAATAGTTGCATATTGCCCCACCAAAGAAGTTTTACCCCTTTGGCAGGTTTTACAGTACTGTTTATTAATGTGTTACCAACAGTATTATTTTGCTACAAGACGACCTTGGTACAGAGTCCTTTCTATCATATTAATTGATAAGTCTTTTTGGAATTTCTTAATTTTGTTGAGCTCGCCGTCGGTAATTATCGAGATGCACATGCCGGCTTTGCCATTGCGTCCGCATCGTCCTGCGCGATGTACATATTCAGTTGATTCCTCAGGGAGACTTATATTGATAATTACGTCAACATCATCAAAATGCATTCCGCGTGCGGCATAATCAGATGCGACAACGTATTGCAGCTTGCCGGACATAAAGTCCTTGACAATGTTCTTGTTGCGGAACTTATTGCCTTCGGCATGTAATGCATCCACCTTGTAATTATGATATTTAAGCTTCTGAGTAATCTCATCTATGTCGTAGCGCTTATTTGCAAATATAATTGCCTTAGATGCGTTGGATGCCTTGATAACCTTGCGCACGGTCTCATTCTTGTCACGATGCTGACATACCACGTAATAATGCTTGATGGTCTCAGGTGTTGACACAATTCGGCTTGTAGCAAGCTTCATTACATCTATACCTGTCTTTTCAAGATTCTTCTGATACTTTTCACCATATGTTGCGGTAAAAAATAATGTCTGAACATCACGGTAAAAGCATTTTTTCAGTTCCATGCTTAGCTGCAAGTTATCCTTGTCAATAAGCTTATCAGCTTCGTCATATATAAGGAACTTGCATTTGTGCGCCGGAAGCTTCTTTAATGCTATGAGCTCCTTAAGCCTTGCAGGGGTTCCAATAACGAACGTAGGCTTGGTCTTAAGCGATTCAGACATGCGCTGCATGTTAAAATTACCGACTGCAACTACCGCCTTGGCATTAAAGCTTAGGTTCTTGGATAACAGCTCTATCTGTCTCGATATCTGGAATGCGAGCTCCTTGGCAGGAACGGCAATGACACACGCAAAGTCATGTGTCTGCTCCGGAGTCAATTTTAACAGGTATTCATATACGGGGATAAGATATGCCAGTGTCTTACCTGTTCCGGTCTTAGCTCCACCTGATACATTGTGTCCTTCTATAATCTGAGGTATACACAGGCTCTGAATTTCAGTGAGCTCAGTAATATTCTGAGCGTTGAGAGCCTTTCTTATTCTGTAATCAAGCTGTTGTATTGTAAAATTTTCACTCATAATTGTACCTTTCATAGTTCATTTTCATCCATCTAATGTATATACCGCTCTGCCTGCAAGCAGCCTCGCGCTATATACATGCAACGCAGTGCCCATCTCGAAAATCTGCGATTTTCTCGATGTACGTGCTTCGCACTATCATACAATAAAAATATAGTGGACCTTGTGCAAGCACAGTCCACTGTATTTTTATTGTATGGCACTGCTCTGCTTGCGCTCATAATAACTATGGTTTCTCCGTTCTTCGAACTTCCGAAACCATAACATCCATTCGCAATCCATAAGTTCAGCTTCGCTGAACTATTACTTGCTCATGTCTGTTTGACCATCTAATGGATATACCGCTCTGCCTGCAAGCAGTCTCGCGCTATATCCATTGATGGTCTTATTATAACACATCTTGGGGTTGGTTGACTACCAAAATATTAGGATATATAATAAGCGGTATGTTACTAATATATATGATGGATATTTGTTTTGATAAGGAGAAGCTGAAGGAATGACAATTCAGAGATTGTTAAGTTACACGCGCAAAGCGGTTGATGAATATGGTCTTATTGCTGAGGGAGATAAAATTGCGGTTGGTATATCAGGGGGAAAGGACAGTCTTACTCTACTCTATGCATTAAGCGAGCTCAGACGGTTCTATCCGAAGAAATTCGAGGTATATGCACTTACCGTGAACCTTGGAATAGATGGAATGGACTTTTCAGAGGTTGCCAGACTATGTGAAAAATTGGATGTACCGTATTATATAATTGATACGGAAATAAATGATATTGTATTCAATATAAGAAAGGAAGCCAATCCGTGTGCGCTGTGTGCGAAGCTTAGAAAAGGAGCCTTCAACAATAAGGCACTGGAGCTTGGATGCAATAAGATTGCCTATGCGCATCACAGGGATGATGTGAATGAGACATTCATGATGTCTCTTATATATGAAGGCAGAATACATACATTCTCACCTATGAGCCATCTTGATAAGACTAATCTTACACTTATAAGACCGCTGATATTCGCACCTGAGGCAGATATAATCGGCTTCGCAAGAAAATATGAGCTTCCGATTGTGAAGAACCTCTGCCCGGCGGACGGGGTAACCAAGCGCCATGAGACTAAGGAGCTGATAAAGGAAATTAACGCTGGAGCTTCGGGCTTTCATACAAGGTTATTCTCCGCAATCACTCATGGAAATCTCGAGGACTGGCCGGAGCGCAATGAGCATACTCGTGACAATAAGAACGCACATTAATAACCTTGGCATATATCATCATTAACCGCGTATATGGAATCCGATGTGTCATGGGTTGTGTATACAGGGATTATGAGGCTGGAACCTGCGTATATGGAGTCGCTTGTGAGACCGTTAATCTCCTTCACTTCGCGGATATACTGGTACACGGAATTGTAGTGCTCGTCGGAATATTCACAGGCGATGCTCCACAGTGTATCATCAGGTGATAAGGTTATGCATGTGAAGCCCTTGACTGAGTTATCGGTCTTAGGTGTGATGTCTGCTCTGACGACATTGGCAAAAATAATTACCGTAAATACTATAATGAGAGCTATGACGACGGAGACTATGCTGAGCTTCTTCATGCGTCTTCTACGTGCCGCGGCAAGACGGCTCTTGCGCATAATCTCGTTCACTGAAAGTCCACCCTCTACTACTCTGAAGTTACCGGCTGCTGTACTCATAATAATTCCTCCTGTGCTCTACTCCTGATAAAATGTTAAAAGCCTGTATGTGTCAAAATACACCGAACAACCATTCCGAACATATATTCTACAAAGACTATAGCATCCGAACGAGTGTTTGTCAATAGAAAAATAGAACATTTATTCGGAACATTTATTTTGAACATTTGTTTGCGTTTTTCGGAACTATGTGTTATAATTAAGAAAATTATATTTGACAGACATATAGGCATATGCTGATTTACATAGTTTAGGAGGACATTATTATGGCAAGCGGACGAATTACACCGAAGCAGCAGGAGATACTTGATTTCCTTAAGAAGGAGATACTTACTAAGGGCTATCCGCCCGCAGTTCGTGAGATATGTGAGGCGGTTCATCTTAAGTCCACCTCCAGTGTACACTCACATCTTGAGACACTTGAGAAGAACGGATATATAAGAAGAGATCCTACTAAGCCGAGAGCTATTGAGATTATGGATGATTCGTTCAATTATCTCAGAACGGAGACAGAGATTACAAGCATACCTATTATAGGTACGGTTGCGGCCGGACAGCCTCTTCTTGCAGTTGAGAATATTACCGACTACTTCCCTTTCCCGGCACAGCTTCTTCCTAATGAGGAGACATTTATTCTTCGCGTTAAGGGCGAGAGCATGGTTAATATGGGAATATATGACGGAGATTATCTCATAGTTGAGAAGACCGGCACGGCCAAGAATGGCGAGGTTGTGGTTGCACTTGTGGATGACTCCGCTACCGTTAAGAGATTCTATGCTGAGAACGGACATTATCGTTTACAGCCGGAGAATGATTATATGGATCCTATTATTGTTGACCATGTTGAGATTCTCGGTAAGGCAATCCGACTTATCAGACCGAATATTGTATAATTAATGCATAAGAATAAGCCGAAGCATGCCATACGATATGCTTCGGCTTATATGATTTTCAACATCATAATATTACATTATTTTGAACCGGACAGAAGCTCTGCGAGAAGCTCATGCACTGTCGCATGCTTTACAGGATGGTAAGCATATGGTGCGATATCATTCAGCGGTTCTAATACGAACAGTCTGTTGTGCATATCTATATGAGGTATGCATAAGTCTTCCGTATGCATTACCACATCATCATACAGGAGAATATCCATGTCAAGGGTTCTTGGACCCCAGTGGATTTCGCGTGTTCTATCGTTGCCCTTCTCCACAAGATGCAGATAATCAAGCAGCTGTGATGGCTCCAATATGGTATCTATGCTTACACAGCAGTTAAGGAAGTTCTGTTGCTCTACGCCTCCGTATGGCTCGGTTTCGTATATAGGCGATATCTTGCCAAGCCTGATGCTTCTGTGGCTTCTGAGGGCATTTAGCGCATTCTCAAGGTATGTTTCGCGCTCACCGATATTGGAACCCAGTGACAGATATACGCGATGCCAGCCTCTTGTGAGCTCGACCGATACGGTCTCAAGAGGAAGCTTAACAGGAGCCCAAGGCTTTTTCAGCTCGATATGAACCTTTTTCAGGTTCGGAATATCAAGCAGAAGATATTCGGCAAGACGGCTTGCAGCTGTCTCAATGAGTTCATAGGTATCATTCATTAAAAATGCCGTGATTTTCGCGGCTGCGACACCGTAATCAATCGAAGCATCAAGATTCTCAGGAGTATATTCCGCATGACCGAGGCTGTCTGCATATACAAGCTGTCCGACAGCAGCAGTAAAATCCGTATACAGGTCAGCGTTCACCACGAACTTTTGGCCAAGACGATTCTCTTCCTCAAATACACCGTGATTTGCAAAAACTTCAAGGTTTTTAATATGTATTATATCCAAAGTTAATTCCTCATTTCTCAATAAATAATGTGGTTTAAAAACAGTGTGTTTTTAATATTGATGTTTTATTTGTTAAAGCTCTTGCCGATGACTGCTGCCGCCATCTTAAGCGCCCTGTAATTCTCCTTTACGTCATGAACCCTGAATATTGAGGCACCGCGCACAAGTCCGATTACGCTTGTGGCAACAGTTCCCTCAACACGCTCGTCCTTAGGAAGGTCAAGTGTAAGTCCGACGACGGATTTTCTTGAGGTTCCGAGAAGAACCGGAAAGCCAAGCCCGCAGAGCTTGTCAACCGTGTTAATTGCTATAAGATTCTGCTCTAATGATTTGGCAAAACCAACACCCGGGTCGAGAATGATTTTATCTTTCTTTATGCCGTTATTTAATGCACAGTCGATTATTTTTCGGTTGTCATCAAGATAATCGGCAAGAAAATCACTGTATTCTGCGGTTGTTCTATTGTGCATGAGACAGCATGGAACATCTGCTGCCGCCAGCAGCTTCGCCATAGGTGATGTGAGCACACCGCTGGCAGATGTCTCGCAGTTATACATAAGTCCCCATATATCGTTAATCATGTCTGCACCTGCATCAAGTCCTGCTGCCGCAACGCCCGCCTTGTAGGTGTCAAGCGATACCGGGATATCGAACCGTTCCTTGACGGCTCTTATTACAGGTGCGACACGTTCGATTTCCTCGTCGTCGGAAATCATTACATATCCCGGACGAGTTGACTCACCGCCTATATCGATAAGTGACGCTCCATCCTTAATCATTTCCTCGGTATGAAAAAGAGCTGCGTCGATATTGTTAAAGCATCCGCCGTCTGAGAATGAATCAGGTGTAACATTAAGTATTCCGCACACATAAGCGCTGTTTTCAAGGTCAAAATTCCTGCTGCCGATATACATATATTTTCCTCCGGGTAAGTTATTTTATAAGCTCCAAAACACGCATCATTGCCGCATCATTATCTTCAAAGGAACCCCTGCATACATATGTCATTGTGCTGCTGCCCGGCTTTTTCACGCCGCGCATTGTCATACACATGTGCTCTGCCTCGATAACGACCATAACGCCTTCTGCGTGGAGATATTCCATTATGGCATCTGCTATCTGTGCCGTAAGGCGTTCCTGAAGCTGCGGACGCTTAGCGTACTCCTCGACGGTTCTTGCAAGCTTGCTTAAGCCGGCTACTCTTCCGCTTGAAATATAAGCAATATGTGCTTTACCGTAAAAAGGAAGCAGATGATGTTCGCACATTGAGTAGAATGTAATGTCCTTTTCAAGTATGAATTGTCCCTCTTTTGCCTCAAAGGTCTTAGACAATATATCTCTCACAATGGAATCAGGGTCATTTACATCTATTCTGTCCTTGTCGATTCCTGCAAAAATCTCCTCATACATACGTGCTATTCTGTCCGGTGTCTCTATAAGTCCCTCGCGGGCTGTGTCCTCGCCCACTCCTTCAAGAATAAGCCGTACCCCTTCTTTTATCTTTTCCTTGTCCATTCGTTGTAAGCCTCTCTTATTAGGTTAAGATGTGAAAGTGAGCCAAAGGCAAGCACAGCCACATCACCGTTGTTATATTTTACTGCCTTTTCAACTGCTTCGGTTATGCAAAAACAGCCTTCGGCAATATTCTTATGTTCATTTATCCGCATGGCAAGCTCGTCCGCTGACATTGCACGAGGATTGTCCGGTGTTGCTATGGTAAAAATATGATCAGCCATTGGAAGCATCAGCTTAATTATGCTCTCATAGTCCTTATCGGAAAATACACCCATTATGTAGACAAGCTTCCTGCCCTTAAGAACATCATCGGAAAAATATTTTTTGACTGATAGGCTCAGCTGCTTTGCGGCAGGTTCATTATGTGCGCCATCAACAAAAAAAGGCGGCTCACTGCCGATAAGAGTTAATCTTCCGAACCATTCTGTACCTTCAATACCCTCCCTGACATCCGAATAGGATATATTATAGCCCATATCGCTTAGAGCTTCAATACATGCTATTGCAAGAGCTGAATTGATAATCTGATAGGTTCCCAAAAGCTTAAGCCTGATGTGGCCTGCTCTTATATGAGTGTATTTCGTGACGGCATCAGACCATGGACATTCGGCGTAGTGAATATCTTTTACCTCAGAGGTGTAATCAGATACAATAAGCCTGCTGCCAGTGTCGCTGCATTTCTGCCTGAGCACATCCATTGCGTCCGCATCCTGAAGTGTGGATATGACAGTTGTTTCAGGCATAATGATTCCCGCCTTTACGGATGCGATATCGTGAAGAGTTCTGCCGAGAATTCCCATATGGTCCATTCCGATTGAAGTGAATACACAGCATAAAGGCTTGTCACATACATTCGTTGCGTCCGATTCACCGCCAAGCCCTGTCTCCAACACCACGAAATCCACCCTTTTATTGTAAAAATATAAGAATGCTGCTGCGGTTTCAAGCTCGAATGCCGTAGGAAGTCTTAAGGCTGAGCTTCTCATATCCTCCACGGCTTCGGAGATTGTCTCCATTGTCGAAGCAAAGTCCTCTTCTGTTATATACACTCCGTCAATCTGTATGCGCTCAAGATATGCGGTCAAAGTCGGTGAAATATAACGCCCCACCCTGTAGCCTGCATGAGAGAGTGTGTTGGATATCATTGCAAGTGTTGAACCCTTGCCGTTGGTGCCGGCTATATGAATGACCTTAAGCTTGTTCTGAGGATTGTCAAGACGCGTCATAAGCTCCCGCATTGTATCAACGCCCATGATGCTTCCTGCCTTCTCAGCGTTGTGAATGAGAGCCAATGCGGCTTCATACGTTAATTTCATAATTGGCTGACCTCGATTTCTCTGCCGTCGCGCCAGATGCGCTCAAGGTCGTAAAATAACCTGTCATCCTTTGAAAAAATATGAACAATGACATCGGTGTAATCAAGAAGTATCCATGAAGCAGCGTGGTAGCCTTCAACATTGCGCGGCTCAAGCCCGAGCTTATAAAGCTCTTCCTTTACATTATCTGCAAGTGCCTGAACCTGATTGATATTGCTTCCGCTTACAATCACAAAATAATCGGCAATCACGGACACCTTGCTTATGTCAAGAATCTTGATGTTCTCGCCCTTTTTGTCATCGAGTGCGTTGTATATAATTTTGGTTAGTTCCTTTGAATCCATAAATTACCTCCGGATAATTACTTTTATAAAAACTGTTTACATCTTTTCTTTAAGACTCTCGTATGCTTTGATTGTTGTGTCATCTATTGTGCCGTTCTTGCCTTTTACATATTCAATAGTGCTCTCGAGTATCTCATAGGTACACTGCTTTATGTCCTTAAATGCGAGTTCGCGGTAGTAAGGAAGTCTCGGAGCCTTATCCCTGTTCGGCTCAATATAGTCAGCCACATATACAATCATGTCCAACAGATTCATATCAGGACAGCCGGTTGTGTGACAGCATATGGCATGACATATCTCGGTGTCGGCAACTCCATGCCTGTACTCAGCAAAATAGGCACCGACCTTGGCATGTAAAAGGTCAGGCTGTATCCTCTCGGCGTCAGTGACTGCAATGTTATATTTTGAACATTTTTCAAGGAGTCTCTCGCCTGACAGATACTTAGCACAGTCATGTAAAAGTCCCGCCATAAAAGCCTTGTCCATGTCATATCCGTAGCGCATGGCAAGAGCTGCCGAGGTGTACGCCACTCCCAAGGTGTGCTCATATCTTGAAGGTGTGAGCTTTTTTGAAAGGTTCTTTTTAATTAAGGTAATCTGTTCGTTGTCCATTATGTCTTTATCTCCTGATTGTCATATAAATTTACAGCAATTCTTATACACTGTATAAATGATTTCTTATAATGAAATCATATACTTTCTCCGGGAGCATGTACCGCACCGAGGATGGCTTGTCCTTCAGCCTGTCCCTTATGTCGCTTGAGCTTATCTCTATCTGCGGTGTGTCAATCAGATAAATCGTGGCACCGAGATCTGTCTCAAGGCGCTTCTTTTCGGCTTCGAGCATATCATCGGAAATGTTATTCCTGTCGGCGCACACAAGCTTGGTGTGGGCACATATAACCTCGGGATGATACCATTTGTGAAAATCCATGAGCGAGTCGGCACCCATAATAAAGTAAAACTCATTCTCAGGGTACGCCTCATCAAGCTCAGTCATCGTCATCGCCGAGTAACTCGGACGTGTTTTTTTGAGCTCATAGTCAAAAAGCTCGAAGTCAGAGTTGCCCTCTATCGCAAGCTCGACCATGCGGCGGCGTAATTCGCCGTCAATTACGGGTGTGTCCTTGTGCGGCGGATTGCCCGCGGGCATGAACCACACCTTGTCGAGGGCGAGCTCAACGAGAGTCTGCTGTGCGATTATAAGATGTCCTGTGTGGATGGGATTGAAGGTTCCACCCATAATACCTATACGCGGCATGCGATGCCTCCATTATTTTATCTGTTTTGTTTCATTTGAAATCATATAAAATATATTATACAGCAATAAGGCACAAAACACAATTAAAAGAGAAGCCTTTACATGAAAAGCTTCTCTTTTATCATTGTTATGTATTATATATACTTGTACTTCTTTCTATACGCCACAAGGAATATGAACGATATTACAAGCGCGAACACCTCGGCGGCAGTCACCGACCACCATATTCCGTCAAGCCCCTGGAAAATAGGCATTATGATAACAGCCGCCATCTTGAAGATAAAGGTTCTGAGGAAGGATATTGCAGCCGATATACCTCCGTTGTTGAGTGCCGTAAAGAACGACGAGGCAAATATCGTGAAGCCACTGAATATGAATGCCAGCGAGAATATTCTGAATGCGTGCTTTGTCATCGCAAAAAGCTCTGCATCGTATCCGACGAACACCTTTGCGAGTGTTCCGGCAAGTGTAAACGCAAGAACGGTCATTATGCTTCCGGCAATTCCCATGATGATGTTGCTCTTTTTGAACATGTTTTTGAGCTCATCGGTGTTGCCTGCGCCGTAATGGTAGCCGATAATCGGTGCTCCGCCCATCGCGTAGCCAACAAACATCGCAATAAATATGAACTGAACGTACATGAGCACACCGTGTGCGGCAACACCATCTGCTCCTGCATATTTAAGAAGCTGGAAATTGTACACTATGCCGACGATGGATGCCAAAAATTGCATCATTTGCCGCATCCCAGATTTTTACGAACAGTACAACCACTGCCGAAATTTTGGGATCTACACCAATCATCAGCAGGTACGCCGCT
This sequence comes from uncultured Lachnospiraceae bacterium, assembly GCA_934343915.1. Classification (GTDB taxonomy): domain Bacteria; phylum Bacillota; class Clostridia; order Lachnospirales; family Lachnospiraceae; genus CAG-882. The sequence continues at coordinate 28,512 of CAKRIL010000023.1, forward strand.
AGAAACATGGATACAAATGTGTTAAAGTCTGCGTTGCGCCGGTATCAAATATATACGCCAGCCGCTCACCAAGTGGGAGCATCCAGCCTTCATGTTTGTTTTTCTCCTCTCTTCTCATGTATGTTCCCTCCCATTCGTTAATGCAGCATCCTCCAACTCCTGTGTTACACGTAAAACACGATATGCGCATTGTTCTAAATCATTTCTGCTGATTGGGTAATTCGTATCTCCTTCATGAAGAGCGTGAAGAATGTCCTCCTCATCCTTCCGGCTTCCCGGCATAATCAAATCATTCCCTGCATAGATGCATCCTGCCGCACTGCCACTTGGATACTTGTTATTGTGAAAAAATCCTTCTCCTGTTACAAGCCAGTCTGTCATAACCAATCCGTCAAAGCCCCATTCATTTCTCAAAATATCTGTAATTAAGTCCTTTCTGTTACAGGTATGAACCCCATTCAGCAGATTGTAGGAGGTCATTACTGCAACAGGGGTTGCTTCTGTCACAGCAATCTCAAACCCCTGCAGATAAATTTCACGCAAGGTTGTTTCCTCTACAATACTGTTAGAATGAAAACGGTTCGTTTCTTGGTTATTGCATGCAAAATGTTTCAATGTAACACCACAGCCTTGTATACTCTGCACCCCTTTTGTCATTGCAGCTGCAATTTTTCCTGAAACAACCGGGTCTTCCGAATAGTATTCAAAGTTTCTCCCACAGAGTGGAAAACGCTGGATGTTTAATGCCGGTGCCAGCCATAAATTGACTCCAAACAACTGCATTTCTTCTGCAACAATTTTGCCGCAGTTATACACTAGCTCCTCATTCCAGGACTGTGCCAATGCTGTACCAATAGGAATTGCACTGCAGTACTGATAATAGGTATTGCCCTTAGTAAATAACGCATCACTCTGTTTCTTACCGGCACAAATCGCAACTTTCATTTCATCTTCCAGATAATCAAGATACATATCCATACTTCCAAGCCCCTGTCCCACAGCGCCTTGCTCGGTCAGGCGGTATTTGCTACTGATACGCAGTCCTGCAGGTCCGTCAGCCATGACGAGCGCGCCATCCCCTGTTTCCCCCGCTGCGCCCGCAACAGTACTTCCGGCATTTCCAATAATACTTGATACTCCAGCAGCTTTTGTTCCATATTTACCGACACAGATTTTAACCAGCTCCTCATCCGTCATTTTGCTTATTCTGTCATTCGGCTTACGGATGATATCGTCTGCTTTGTATTCTATTATCTTTTTATCGGATTTCAGATGAAAATGACCACACTCTTTTGCATCCTGCAGTGATGTACCAATTTCAATTTTGTAGTCACCTTCAGATAATAACCACCCCTCTTTACTATAAATTGCCAGTCTTTTCATCGGAATATCAATAACCAGCAGATTCTGGTTCTGAGGCTTAATCTGCCCGGTCTTTGCAAATCCTAATAGAATTCTTTCCGGTCTTTCATCTCCCCAATGGTCACAGCCTCCATAAATTTGAACGATCTCCTTTCCAGGATACTTCCCGGTATTTTTCACCGCAACTTCCATATGTAATATGCCATTTGCCATGGAAAAATCACAACTTTTTATCTCAAATCCTGTATATGAAAGTCCATATCCAAATGGAAACTGCACATCAATGTTATGCTTTTCAAAATAACGATATCCTGTAAAAAGCTTCTCCGTATATTCCGTATCATCGTGTCTGCCGAATTCCTTTATTTGCGAGAAATCGGAGATTGCTGACCAAGTAGCTGTCAGCTTTCCGGATGGATTTGCCTTTCCAAGCAGCACATCCACAAATGCCTCTGCCGTAACCATGCCAAGCTGTGACAGAAGAAGAATATTTCTTACTTCCTCGATTCCTCTTAAATCCAATGGTCCGCCAACATTTAATACAAGAAGAAACTTCTGATAGTTTTTCTGCAACGTACATATGGTTCGGATTTCTGTGTCAGTGAGACGATAATCTCCTTTGTCATCTCTCCGGTCTCCTCCCTCACCACTTATTCGTGACAGCACATAAACAGCAAGTTCTCCCTTATCCGGCACCAAAAGATCATATTCCGGCTCGGGCATTACAGCACCCATTGCCGCAAAAAAAGCAGGAATATCGTTCTTCTTTGCCTCTTTTTTGACCTGCTCAACAAACTTTCGGTATGCTTCTTCGCGAATCATGTCGTAGGCGTCCAGCCAGTCAGTCGTTGTTATCTCAAATCCTTCTGCAATCAGAGTCTCCTCCACCGACTGAAACGAGCGAACATTCACATCACCGGACCCGGTTCCGCCCTTTATCGTATTTCTTGCTCCGTTACCATACACTGCTATTTTACCCGGTTCCTTTATTGGGAAAGAACCATCATATTTTAAAAGCACCATGCACTCCGGTGCCATCTTCCGTAAAGCGCTCTTATGTTCTATCTCGTAATCATTCACGAGGTCATCCTTGATTCGTACCATAGCATTTTCTCCTATTACTGATACAACTCATTCCAAAATGTCACAGCTCGTTCCACCCATCCTTTCGCAGGAGTATTCGTACCAAGTCCGAAGCCGTGCCCTCCTGATGCTACGCACTCGTATCTGTGCGCTATTCCCAGTTGTTTCAGCTTATCGTCCATATTTCTGCTGTTTGACACCGGAACGGTAGTATCATTCGCAGCCTGCACCAAATAAACCGGAGGGTAATTCTTATCCATATTGGCTATAATCTCATATTGCTTGCAGACTTTCTTTGCATCACCCTCACCCAAATAGCCTTTGATAACCATTTCTCGGATAGGCTCTGGAAAAAGAGACAGCGTATCCCACAAATCTACCAGTGGATAGTCCAATAGCAACAATTCTGGAGCAGGGGAGGCATACTTTTTGGCCCCCATGTTGTTCGTTCCCCACTCTGCTGCGAGATGTCCCCCGGCGGAAAATCCTCCGACTGCATAATGCTTTGGATCTACCTGAAATAGCTCAGCATTTTCACTGATATATTTATATGCTGCTGCCAAATCTTCCATCGGCTTTGGAAACAATGCCGGTGCTCCTACACGGTAATTTAAACAAAATACCGTTAAACCAAGTCTATTCAGCTCTGCCGCAACAGGAAAGCTTTCCGGAAGAGAACAGACTGCTCCATAGGCTCCACCAGCAGCAAGAATAACAAATTTCCTTGATTCCGCAGGATAATAGAATAATTTTACATTTTCTTTTTCCGGGTAATCTTTTATATCGTCCTTACCATAAACATTATATATAAATGGGAAGTTTGACTTGCGCAGATTGCAGATGTAATTCAAACCATATGCCATATCCTGAGCATTCCACGTTTGATTTGCCTTTTCGATGTCATGAAGATTCATTTCTTCCTTTATATTTCCACCCATGCCATCACTGCTGTATACCAGATAGGGTATGACATCCCTTAATTCCATAATACCCTTCATATCCATAATTCTTGTCTCTGTTTTAATGTGTGCTTCCACAAGATAACCTCCTTTTCGCTTTTGATTATTAACATTGAACATTTCCTCATTATCCTATATAATAAAGCTATCATCATTCTGAGAGGTAATATTATGTTTGACAAAATACCATTTATCAAAACCGAATCAAAAAGAAAGCTCTCCTCCAAACGGGCTTCTGAGGAAATTATTCAAAATAATGATTACAACCGCGCTGCTGTCGTAAACGCTAATTTTTCCATATCTGGCAGTGTTGACAGCTTTCATAAGCCTCCCATCTCAGAATATGCTATGGAAAAGTTATTCTTTATGCAGGATTTTAACATCTTTCATTATAATAGCGGCTCTTTTACAGAGCGTTCATATTTCAACTCATTTCTTATCGCATATACCTATTCAGGGAGTGGAAAACTAACCTATCAGAATAGAACCTACACACTAAATGAGGGCGATGGGTTCTTCATTAACTGCATGGACTATCACCTCTACAAAGTAGAGGGTGTAAACTGGGATACCGGTATTCTGCACATCAACGGTCCTCTGTTGCCTGACTTTCATAAGCTTTTTATGCAATACGGAACTCCTCTCTTTCATGAACCAGCCACCGGAAAATTTCAGTCCTATCTCGAAAAGCTGTTAACCTTATACAACAAACCTGAACTGAACCGTGACTGGCAGGTTTCAACCTGTATTGACTGTATGCTCAATCACCTCATGCTGCTCAGCTGTAGCCAAGCAGCTATGAAAACGGAGCTTCCTGACAATATACGATATCTGCTTAAATACATGGAAAGTAATTTTGAGAAGCCACTGACCCTTGATTACTTGGCAGAATTTGCCAATATTACCAAGTATTATCTTTCAAGAGAGTTCAAAAAATATACCGGTTTTTCTCCCAATGATTACCTGATTACTCTTCGCATTGACCGTGCCAGACTGCTTTTGACAAGCACGACAATCCCGGCCTCCAAAATTGCTCACGAGGTTGGTATTCATGATATGAATAATTTTACAAACTTGTTCAAGAAGAAGACCGGAATGACACCGACGCAATATCGTAATTCCACTCTTCTATCTTAATTTCAATACTATCATTTGCTCTTTTCTCCCCAAATTCCGAATACCAGTTTCTCTACTTCGGTACTGATATAGGAGCCGGAACCTCCAAGGTCTGCCCTGTTGGTTAAAAATACTGCTTCAATACCATCTCGGGGACTTATGAAAAAGTGAGTTCCAAAGGCACCACTCCAGCCATAAGTCCCCTCAGTTGCATGACTTCCTGCAGCCTTAGGGTTCTGTCTTATTTTTACACCGAGTCCCCATGTCATACCCGGCTCCGGCTCCAGATGCTTTCTGGCTCCCTCAGTCTGCATCAGAAGAACCGTTTCCGGTTTCAAGAACTGTATTTCCTTATGTTTTCCTTCCGCCGCAAGCATGGAAGCAAAGTTGTCATAATCCTCCAAAGTAGAGAAGATACCTCCGCTGCCTTCCTCGAACAACAGTTTTTTCTGTTTGAGAACACCTGGCATATCCTTATCCGTCCCAGTTACATTAACCAGCATATTCTTCTTTCTTACATATACAGGAACCAGTCTTTTTTTCTGTTCCTCATTTAAGAAAAACGTGGTATTCTCCATGTCTAAAGGCTTACAGATTTCGGTCTGAAGAAAATCCTCCAAACGCATTCCTGATACAATCTCTGTGATACGTCCCAGAATATCAAAGCCTGCCAGCGGTGAATAGCTTGTTCCTTCACCAGGTTGAAAATCAAGCGGGTAGTGGGTATAACGATCCACCCTCTCCGGTAAGGTTTTATCCTCTGCCTTCATTTTAAGCATGGCAATAAGTCCCACTGCCCCCTGCTCCAAACCAGACGAATGGGACAATAAATCACGTATAGTAATTTTTCGATTCGCAGAAACCGTCTTTACCTTGTTCAGCTTAAACAGGGGAACCTGAAGCAGAATCCTTTTGGGATTCTTCATATCAATCACATACCTGTCATCTGCCGCCACCTGCATATCAGCGAATCCCGGAATGTATCTGTCGATTTCATCATCAATGGACAATTTACCCTGCTCCATCAGCTTAAGGATTCCAACTGCAGTGATACATTTTGTCATGGACATCATACGAAAAATTGAATTCACATTACAGCTTCCCCATGTCTTTGTATAAACTACATTACCATATTGACGAACACTAAGAGCACCTGATGCCATCTCCTGATGTTCTATTAATTCGGTCATATATTCATTTATATACCGCTTGTCCGCATCTGGGGACATCAATTCAATATTTGAAACATCAGTTTCAGACTTTTTATTCTGAACATTCATAGCAATATACTCCATCTTCCTTTATATTCTTCATACATTCACAGCAAATTTTGTTACTCAAGCAGATGTTTTCCGCTTCCCACTTCATGTACAGAGCCTTTCCAGAAAATTGTTGCCGTTGTATTACATGGTATAATTACCTCTAGCTGATTCCTGTTCCAATCAACAGATATGAGTCCTGCCTCACTCATATAAGTTCTTCTGCACTCTGTCAATCCACACTCTGTATCCGGACGGATTATCAAGTGTTTGAAGCCGACTGTATCTGTATCGATTCCTGCCATTTGTCTGCACATGAACTCATCTACGCAGCCAAATGCATAATGATTAAAGCTGATATATCTTCCGTCCTTCTTCGCATCATCTGCATCCCAGCCTTCCCATATGGTTGTAGCGCCATGCTCCACCTCGTACAGCCAAGAAGGTCTCTTATTCTGCCAGAACAGCTTATAGGCAAGTTCCCTCTCCCCTAACTGAATCAGTACAGGGAGAAGATATGGTGTCGCAAGAAAGCCTGTATCAAGACAATCTCCATGCTCATGTACAAGGTGAACGAGTCTTTCTTTATAGGAAGCCATTAGCTCCTTAGGCACAAGGTCAAATGCGAAGGCAAGAACATAGGCACCCATTAGATATTCCGGCAAGGCATTTCTTTTTATTATTCCCTCCTGAATGGCTTCCTTCATAAGCTGAGATAGTCTGCGGTAATAGTCTGTATCCTCTTTTTTCCCCAGGACCTCACTGATTTCAGCTATTTTGCTAATAGTCATATATCCAAAAAATGGTGCAATATAGCACGCAGACTCCTCACAAACTGCATATGGATTATGAATATCCTGATTAGGCCGGCTCGGTACAAGCCATTCTCCAAAATGGAAACCTGTGTTCCACAGATATTTATCATATTTCACAGGAATATCTGCCGTGCCACGTTTTGTCGCTGCAGTTTTCACAATATAATCTGCCCATTTCTTCATTGCTTCATAATTTTCTGACAGAACTGATTTGTTTCCCGTTGAAAGGTACATATCATAAGGTACCCACACAATTGCATCACTCCAACCGGCTACACCTGTAATCTCGTCATCTCCAAAAGTCTTACACACTGCCTTTAACATGCCATCATACAGTTGCATATAAGGAGAAACAATCATAACTGTTCCGTTGTCTGTCTGATCTGCTCTCACGGAATTCAGCCAGCTTCTGAGGAATGGTGTCATATTTTCATTTAGAAGTGCTGTTTTTGCATAAATCAAAATATCTCCCGTCCAGCCCGCCTTCTCTCTGGAGGGGCAGTCTGTTGGCACAGACATCATATTGCTGTACTGTGACCAGCGTATATTTTCATACAGTCGGTTTACTCTTTCATCCGAGGTTTCAAAACTGCCTGCATTATCCTTTTTTGTTGTAAGCAGTACTGCTGTGAAGTCTTCCTTCCTTACCTCCTTTAATCCTGTCACGCGAATATAACGGAAACCATGGAAAGTAAATATTGCTTCATGCTCTATAGGTTTTCCATTGGATACAACCGTATCCTTCTGCGGAGCAAACATGGTATTAATGTAATTTCCATCCTCACTAAGGACTTCAAAATATTCCATGACAACCTCTCGCCCTGCCGGCACATCAATATGTACTCTCGCACGGCCACACATCACTTGACCAAAATCAACGATCTGTTCCCCTGCTGGACTTTGCAATACTCCTGTTGCCGGAGTCAGCTTTGCAGCAATGATTGGCTCCATCGGCTGTGCACGCAACATATCATATCCATAATCCTTCACAAGAACCGGAAAAGTTTTCTGCTCTCCCATAGTAAAATCCTGTTTTTCTCCCTGATAAAGGTCAGAATAGACAATCTGACTTAATCTGCATGTATCGTTTCCATCACTGGCAAAGTGTTCTTTTTCACCATCTTCATAGATTACCTCCAGCTGAATTAAGCAGGAGGGTTCCTTATGTCTGTTCTTCATAACAGGACTTGCCTGTGCACTGAAATACCAGCCATCGGCAACAGTCATGGCAAGAAAATTTTCCCCACTACTGAGCAGTTTTGTTACATCGTAGGTCTGATAATACAGAATTCTGTCATATGGTGTGAATTCCGGTGCAAGCTCTCTCTCATCTGCTCTGGTTTTATTCACTTCAAGACGATACACTCCATGGCTTGTAGCATAAATCCTTGCCTTTTTTATCGGCTTATTGATGTTCACCTTCTTCTCAAAAATTACTGCAGGGTAAGCATTCCCAAACTTGTACTCATTCTGCGCCTTTCTTTCAAATGGGCATTCAATCCACCTTGCTGTCCAGTCGGATATCTGGAGCATTCCCGTCTCAAATTTATTCTCACAACTGGCTGAGTTGCCAAAATTATCCCAAACCGTTACTTGAACACTGTATGTAGTCCGGGATTGAAAAGCTTCTCCCACGTATTCCACAAAAGCCTGTTCTCTTGAATGAACAATGCCGCTGTCCCACACGATTCTTTGCTGCTCCTCCTTCTTTCCAACCGGTAATTCACGGACAATAATTCTGTAGCTATCCTGTAATACATTTTTATCCTCACTCTCTATTTTCCATGAAAACTCCGGATTCCAGTCAATTACCGGTGTTGACATATGAGATATTTTAAGGTCATATACGTTCATTCTATCAATCCTTTCCTACATTTTTCTGATTTCGATAAGGGAATTGTATGCCTTCTTCTATCAGTTTTCCAGTTTTACGGTCCACCAGTACTTTTCTTAATTCCTCCGGCGCCTTACCGTTTTCCACCCAGTCCATAAGTGCCCGGATCCCCTCCACTTCCGGAATCCCCGGTCCGTTACCAAAACAATTTCCGTGATTATCTCCAGGGGTAATATACATTCGCAAAAAAGTATCCAGCTTTTCCTGAGAGCCAAAGTGCCTATATAGCTTTCTCCAATAATCCAGCGTTCCATCCACCGGAATCAAAGGATCATCCATTCCATGGTCAATCATTAATTTTCCGCCTGCATTCACAAATTCATCAATTTCAGGGTTGTCTCCAAGATTATCGGCAAACATCCGAAGTCCCTTCTCGTATAAATCAGAGAATTCCTTTCTACCTAACTGGTCGAACCTGCCCTTAGGGTTGCCGGTAATCCATTTCATATATATTGGACCTAATGGAAAGGGTTTGACGCGCCTTCCAAACAATGGATAATAATAGGTTCCAATCGGTATCACCTTCTGCCAGTTCTTGACTCCCGGCTTGAAGCCATACCAAAGAAAACTGCCGTCAGCCTTTTTTGGTCCTGCCATAATCTCATTCATCACAGCTGCATCCTGCTCAGTAATAACTCCCTTTTTGGTTTTCTCTCCTATACAGGCTCTTACATCAAATTCCGGTATCTCTTCCAGATGGTAATACTTCTTTGCCCCGCCGTTTGCCTTGTGAACGGCATCTATAAAATACTGGTTTTTCTCCGCAGAAAGGAAATGTCCATGCTCATTCATCACAACCTCTGCCCAGTATCCTCCCATAATAAACTTATGCCAGTTGATTGCAGGACAGGAAGCCCACACCCCATCATAATCATGTGGGTAGTTCTGCACCTCCATAAGAGACTGTCTTCCGCCGCCGGAACCGCCGTTCATATAGGAGTACTTCACCGGTCTGTCATGAAGAATCTCTGCAACTGCCTTACCAAATACCGTCATATTATGCGTGCTTCGCAGCCGCCAGTTTTCATACAAATCTTGATTTAGCCGCCCCGTCTTCTGGTCTATCGTATAATCATTCCACCCCTGGATATTTCCTGCATACATGGTTGCAGCCGTAAAGCCATTCATGACAGCCATCGGAACCGTCCAGCCCCGCTGCGTATTGTTCGGTACTGTAAGGTAATTTCTTCCTCCAATACCGGTACCTCCCCCGGCTGTTCCTGCAAACCTGTCGTTCCATGCAACAGGAGACCAGACAATCAACTGTTCCTCGAATTCTCCTGTCTTATGAAACACCTCTACCTCTACATAATCAGGAAGTCCATGTATCGGTTTGCCAGCGCCAAAAATCCGTTCAAGCAAGCTTGCCTTTGCCTGATATTTTCCGGTACGGTTGCGAATTACATTGATTTGCAGAAATTTTTCATCTGGAAATCTCGCTTCAAGTTCCTTTCGTATGTATTCGCCTGTTGCACGACTTTCTATGCCGTCTGTTTTCACAAGCTGTGATGTATCAAAAAAATAAATTTTTTCTCTCTCAAGCATTTTATTTCTCCCTGTCAAAATGCCCCTTCACACCCGGGGCGTATTTTCCCGCTTCCAGATCAGACTGTACGTTCTTATAGAATTTGTCCAGGTCATACCTGGATACTGCTGCAAGTGCTACAAATTCAAGAACAATAGGAATATATACATAAATTGCTTTAAATCCCATAATTGCGCTGTCCGGTTGCACTGCAAGTCCGGCTACATATCCTGTTGCACTCATAATAGCCCCCATTACTACGGTTCCAAGGCTGTTACCAACCTTACTACAGAAAGAGTTTGCTGCATTTCCCATACCGATCATGGAAAATCCATTCTTCCACTCTCCATAGGTGAGTACATCCTGAATAACTGACGCAAATGCACAGCCTGCAATTCCATAGCCGATACCAGCCATCACTCCACCAATCAGGATTGTCTGTTTTGAAATATTGATTGCCATAACTACACCACCAAGAATTCGTATGGACAATCCCAAAACCACGGCATTTCGCTTACCCATTTTTACCAATAATACAAAGCCAAGAAGCATGGCAAGGAGCATGGAAATTGCATTTACGGATGAGGATACCTGATAAAACTTTACATCCTTCAGTACATATGTGCAGATAAGTGAAGCAACCGTAGATTCCAGTCCCATTAGAAAGCTGATGACAAAGCCTGCGATGATATCTATGACCCAGTATTTGTTGGTAAAAAGTGCTTTCATGGTTACCCAAAATGGTACATTCTGTTTCTTCTCCTGTGCAAGCTTCTGCTCTTTCCTTTGCTCCTCTGACAGTTCACCATCTGCTGTTCCTGTAGCACAGGCTCTGTTCTCGGCTACACGTTCTCTTGTTCCAAATACCAAAATCAGTTCACAGATTACATAAAAAACCATATAAACAAGAACTACCATAACCCAGCCACGCCTATCACCATATGCAGAATAACTTACATCACCACTGAAGCTGTGAAGCAGGGTGATAACCGTCGCATTTGCGATTACTGAGATTAAAACGGCTCCCATCATCTGAAGTCCGGCATTAATACCACGTGTCTTCTGGTCTGTTGTAATCAGTCCATTTAATGTCATATAAGCAACATATACCATAGTATAGCATATGGTTGAAGCAAGATTATAGGTAATAAACATGTAGACCGCCTGCATAAGCTTAGGCATATTTATTGGCATAAGATAGATAGAAAACACAGCAATAACAGTAAATGGAATCATCCTGAGTATCCACACTCTGGCTTTTCCCATCCTGTGATGTGTTCTATCCAAAATTCTTCCTGCCAAAAGATCAGATAATCCATCCAACAGCTTGGAAATTCCGATTACAGATGATGCCAAAAGCGGATCCACTTTCAATATTTCCGTATAAAATATAAGTATGAAACCCGCTGTAAACATATTTACTGCACTTGCACCGAAAGAACCAAAGAATCCATATGCCACCTTTTCTCCGACCCCTATGGTTGCATTGCTCGCCATATTTCTCACTTTTTTGCTCATGATATTAACCCTCCGTCTGTGATATCAGTTTATCTTTTATTATCATTATAAAGTTTTTACGGATATTTACAGCATGATATCTTGCCCATCAATCATACAATCTTGCGGTTATTGTTAATACAGTTTATGCAAACAGGAAACCGAGTAGGAGGGATAATTAAATAAATTTTCCCGACCTCTCAGTCGAGTAAGTAAGAGGAGTTTCACCCCAAACTTCTCACAGAACCGTATGTGAAAGTCTCCTTTCATACGGCTCTTATCATTCAACTTCCACAAGGTCATATATGAAGTTCCAGTCAATCGCCTTATCAATCAGCCTTAAAAGATGGTCTTTAGGCACCAAATCATCCATACAAAACATCTGAATCTGTTCTCTTTTTTTATCCGCATTTTCAGCAGTTTAATTGTTTCAGAAATGAAAAAAATCCGAGGCAGGAGCCTCGGACTTTGTCTACAACACAAAGCGATACTTTTCAAAATGCTATAGCTTTTTCAGATACTCCTCCACATTTATATACATTATCTCGTCGCTTTCCGCCGTTGTGTCAGCACATACGGCGGTTTCTCCGCGGTATATAACGTACTTTACGGTAATATCTCCATAGCGGAATGCCGTCTCGGAACACTTTTTGCGGTCAATAAGATGCCTGTACTGCTCTTTCGTCTGTGTCATGCTGTGCTTTATCTCGTATATTTCACAGCTTCCGAGTGACGGATTAAAGACGGCCATGTCAAATTCACCGACGGCGAATTGCAGCTTGAAAACCTCACAGTCTGTTCTGCTCAGCTTAGTTTCAAGGAGGACAATGTCCTCCATCATCCGCCCTTTTACCTCGTCAAGGATGCGCTCGGTCACGCGGCTGCGCTCCGGCAAGGACAGATTTCTGAACTTTTCGTCCTGCATGAGAGATTTAATCAGGGCTTCTGCCTGCGAATATCTTATGCCCGGCTGTGAGAACACGGTTCGGAACTCTCTTTTGTTGTAATCGGTCATCCATCTTGTTTCAATATCGATTGTCAGGTCAAGCAAATCGAGATATTCTTTTATTTCGATGCGGTGCTCGTCGTGAACATCTATGAGCTGCTCATGCTTATCCTTAATTTCCAACAGGCTTTTGAGTGTGGCATTCACGGCTGCTATATCAATATTGTCAAGAATATCGCTGGGATTCTCGCGGTCCTTCCGCAGATTCTTTGCCGATATGCTTAAATCGTTCGATTTAAAGTCCTTGGTGAGAACCTCCAGTGTGAAGCGGTGATTTATGTTCTCGACAATTCTGTTGATTGCGTTTGTGAGCTCATTTTTTTCGTACAGCTCACGCAGTGAGCGGAAATGTCCCTCATTCTGATAGTTTTTGAGTGAATGCTGAATGTTGCGTGCGATGGCACTGTCAATGTACTCGTCGGTGCCCTTTTTTGTGGCAAAAATCATGGAGTCATCGTTGTAATGGTTTCCACCCCTGCTCATTGTCCCGCCGTAACGGATGTAATTGTCTATACCTGAAATTCCGAGTACATTTTCAAATTCGCGGTATGGAATAAATGTCGTATGCGACATGATACATCTGTCGTACAGCTCCTCGTCCTCGGTAAAAATAAACCCGAGTGAGTCAGTGCCGGACAGAACTATTTTCATTCCGCTTGCTGCAAATATATCCGAGAACAATGCAGCACCTTCTATGAAATCCTCAAGCAGGGTTACCTCATCGATGAACACATAGCGGTATCCATTTGTCTCGAGGTACTTTAAGTCGTGGTTCAGATCATCGAGATGCCTGTTGTCCTGCATCTGGATAAACACAGCCTTGCTGCGCATGGCTGTGCCCATCGAGGAGATAACCTGCCTTATAAGCGTCGTCTTGCCTGTTCGTCTCAAGCCGTACAGGATGTATACCTTATCGGATATATCGCTGTAAATGTAATTGTATAGCTGCTCATAGCACTCACGCTTCTTATAGGAAGCAACGGGCTTGATAAATTCATCGAGCGCGCGCCCTACTCTGACTGCACATCGGAATGGATTTATCGCACCGCTTGAGGCTTTATATTCCGTTTGTGATTCCTTTAGCAGGCTTTGATAACCTTTACGGATTGCTATCTGCTCGGTGAGTGTCTCGAGTTCGTCGTCTTTCACACGTCTTGAACGCTGTCTGCCATTCTCACGCCATTGATAGTAGGCGTATTTTTTACCGTTTATCGTTTTGTAGGTGATGCCACCTGCCGGAAGCTCGCTGATTTTTTCCGCCAGTCTGTTATATTCTTCATAAGTCATGGTAATACCTCCTCAAAAACATTATTCCCTCATGTATAACATTTTAACTTTTTTAACTTCATATGTAAAGTTAAAAGTTAAAATTTCAATATTATTTTGCAAAAAAATAAGAATGTGTCGTAACACATTCTTATTCTGAAATACATAATAAAATATTCGCTCTTATCTCGGCAATTCAATCTTGCGGTTCTTCTTGTCCGGTGCCTGCTTGTAGAGCACGATCTTCTTTCCTATAACCTGTACAACCTCAGAGTGTGTACGCTCAGAAATAATCTGTGCAATCTCGTTAGGGTCATCAAGGCAGTTCTTTAAGACGCTTATCTTGATGAGCTCTCTCTTGTTGAGGGCTTCGTTTAATGCTTCGGTAAGTTCAGGCGTAAGGGATGACTTGCCAATCTGGAAGATAGGCTCTGTGGTCATCGCAATGCCCTTTAAATAAGCTCGCTGCTTAGTTGTCATCATATCCGGTATATCCTTTCTCTAAAAATGGTATATAAATTTCTCAACGTCAATGTAATATTTAGAAATAGAAATCAAACTCCATATATTCTCCAAGGCGCACTGTATCGCCCTCCTCAATGCCCATGGCTGTGAGCTGGTCGATGATTCCGTTCTCCTTTAAGAAGCGCTGGAAGAATGCGAAGCCCTTCTCGTCATCGAGGTTGGTGTAGCCGAGCATACGGTCAATCTTCTCGCCCTCAACTACATATACATGGTTAGTCTCCTTGTATACGTTAAGAGTAGCTTCCTTATCGTACATCTCCTCAGGGAAATACTCGCGCTCGAACACAACAGGCTCCTTGTCGAGGCTGTCAAGCATCTTTTTAACCTTGTATAAGAGCTCTTTTACGCCCTTTCCTGTTACAGCGGATATAGGATATACCTCGATGCCCTGAGGCTCGAATTCGTCCTTAAGACGCTTTATCGGGTCTTCTGAGCCGTCACCTGTGTATATCGCATCAATCTTGTTGGCTGCTATAATCTGCGGACGCTTAAGAAGGTCAGGATTATAAGCCTCAAGCTCTGCATTGATTGTTCTGATGTCCTCAACCGGGTCACGGCCCTCGGTTCCTGCTGCATCAACGATGTGAATGATAACCTTGGTTCTCTCTATATGGCGCAGAAATTCATGGCCTAAGCCGATGCCCTCGGATGCGCCTTCGATAAGTCCCGGAATATCAGCTATCACGAAGCCGTCCGTGCCTTCAAGGTCTACAACACCGAGATTAGGATTGAGAGTTGTGAAATGATAATTGGCTATCTTAGGCTTTGCATTGGAAACTCTTGAAAGGAAGGTTGACTTTCCTACATTAGGGAAGCCTACAAGTCCTACATCTGCAATTACCTTAAGCTCAAGACGCACGGTAAGCTCCTTGGCTTCCTGACCCGGCTGTGCGTACTTAGGAACCTGCATGGTAGGTGTCGCATACCACTTGTTGCCCCTGCCGCCTCTGCCGCCCTTTAAGATAACTTCACGGTCATTGCCGTTGCTCATATCAGCGATAACCTTGCCTGATACGTCATCATATATGACTGTGCCCTCGGGAACCTTGATGATGAGGTCTTCGCCGTCCTTGCCGTGACACAGAGCCTTACCGCCCTCTGCACCGCTCTCAGCCACATACTTTCTTATATGTCTAAACTCATTCAGAGTATTAAGTCCTCTGTCAACTTCGAATATAATATCGCCGCCTCTGCCGCCGTCACCGCCGTCAGGACCGCCTGCTGCAACGAAAAGCTCACGTCGGAAACTGACATGACCATCGCCGCCCTTACCTGATTTAATAAATATAGTCGCTCTGTCTGCGAACATAAAAAACACCTCTTCCTCTGCTATCTGTCCTGCACAAAAGCACATGGTAATATCAAGCTGCTCCTGGCAAAATAAAACATCTGTCTTTGAAGAAAAAAGGCTTCAAACCACAATGATTTGAAGCCCATAGTTACTAGTTGTTTGACTCAACTGGGTATACAGAAACCTGCTTTTTGTCTCTGCCCTTTCTCTCAAACTTAACAACACCATCAACGAGTGCGAATAATGTATCATCACCGCCGATGCCTACGTTGTTGCCCGGATGAATCTTGGTACCACGCTGTCTGTAGAGAATGTTACCTGCTAATACGAACTGTCCGTCAGCTCTCTTAGCACCTAATCTCTTAGACTCGGAATCTCTTCCGTTCTTTGTAGAACCAACACCCTTTTTATGAGCGAAAAACTGAAGGTTCATTCTTAACATGCTTACACCTCCTCGAATGTAATCGATAAATACTTCTTATTTTCTT
This sequence comes from uncultured Lachnospiraceae bacterium, assembly GCA_934343915.1. GTDB lineage: Bacteria > Bacillota > Clostridia > Lachnospirales > Lachnospiraceae > CAG-882. The sequence continues at coordinate 44,598 of CAKRIL010000023.1, forward strand.
TTTGGATATTGGATATACCGAGCACAAAGGAATTAAGCAATAGCTGTGAATCCCTGCCGTATCCCGGCTCCAACGAAAATGTAATCACGGCATTCTTCTCATCCTGCGTCCCCGAAAAATCATCCTCGGTGAACTTCTCGATGGAATTGATGGTATTCAATACCAGTGCCGAAACTGCTGCACAGACTATATCTCGTCCGGCTCTTGCGAAGCCCGCATGGTCTTCACATCGGAAGCCTGTAATATCGCCTGTCTTATTCTTATAGACTGTTACCTTAGTCATTGGATAGTCCTAATTAAGCGTTGATCTTCTCAATCTTAACCTTAGTGAATAACTGTCTGTGACCGTTCTTCTTGTGATATCCGGTCTTTCTCTTGTACTTGTAAACGATAACCTTTCTGTCCTTGCCCTCAGCTACAACGCTTGCTGTAACAGTAGCACCGGCAACTGTTGGATTACCAACCTTAACATCAGCATCATTTACTAAGAGTACCTGATCGAATGTAACTGTCTCGCCAACTGCATTGCCGAGCTTCTCAACCTTAATTACATCGCCTTCAGATACCTTGTACTGCTTTCCACCTGTTGCAATAATTGCGTACATTAGTGTTCCTCCTATATCATTACTCGCCAGTTGTGGTGCGTTCGGATAAAATCCGGACAGACTTATAACCTCACTGTGCGGCACACTTGAATATAATAATATCCCATCATCCGTTTGTCAATAGATTTTTGGATAATTTTATAAATTTTTATTGTGCTTCTTTATTATGTTTATTGACTAAACCTCGATTGTCGGATTCATTCTGAAATATTCCATAAGAAGCTCGACCATCTCGATATTTATTTCTTTTGCAATGCTGCATTCCTTGTACATCGGGTACTCTCCAGCTCCGCTTGCACGGTAATTGTTGAGACATAGCGTGAGCATCTGTTCATCAGTTACAGGCTTGCCCTGATACTCAAGCTTCACTATTCTGCTGCCGATTGGTTTTGAAGGGTCGATTTTATAATCAACTCCCGCAAAATAGTCATAGTTGTAGTGCTCAACCTTCGGACTTAAGAACTTATCGGATATTGTAAGCTTTCCGTCTGCATCATAGGCAAAGTATTCGGCGCTCCGCTCCATTGCAAGCTTAAGATTCTTACCTGATATATTAAATACAACCAGCGTGTTAGGAAAAGGATATGTTGCGATAATGTCTCTTGTGCTGACCTTCTCCTTAAAGCCCGCAATGTCGTTGGCAAGTCCGACGGCTGATACCTGCGCTCCTGAAAAATAAAGCTGGACTCTGTTGATGAAATCAGCAATCGGAGTTCCGTTATATGCCATATCAAGCTTATCCGAAGGAAGAAGTGGACGGCTGAGGGTTCCGATAGGCTGGTTTAACCAGTCCTGAACCTTATTCTCGTAGAACATATACTTGTCGTAGAGAAGCTCGCTGCTGTCGGTTGTATTGTCTGATATGGAGACTGTTCTTGCTGTCTTTGCAAGGTTATAGTCGGCTTTAATTTTCTGGGAAGTTACCATAATATTGTTATCGTCAACTACCTCTGCTTCTATGCAGTGATATTCCTTGGCAGCATCAAGCGGCTGGACAACGTATGTTCTGTGTCCTGTCTTGGAGGTTATGAAACGTCCGTCGACCGACATGTGCTGATGACCTGTGAGTAATATGTCGAATTCGAGTTCCTCACAGATTTTGTATCCTACATTTTCAGTGGAATCGGTAAGTCTTTTGCCTGTGTCAAGGTCAGCCTCAAAGCCGCCGTGATATATGCATATATTAATGTCGGTCTTTCCCTTAAGCTCTGAGAGTGCCTTTTGTGCTTCGATGAACGGGTCAACAACCTGTACACCCACAAGATTCTCCTTCTTTTCCCATACGTTCACATAATCGGTCACAATGCCGACAATACCTACGCGGAGCCCGTTCGGCATAACCTTAATCTCGTAAGGATACAGATGATTTCCTGCGTCATCGAGCACGTTTTGGCATACACAGTGCCCCTTGTGATTGTCGCGGTACTCCTTCTGATACTCAAGACCGTAGTTGAAGTCATGATTCCCCAGTGTGTAATAGTCGTATCCGCAGTCGTTCATTATGTCTGCGAGAATCTTAGAGCTTTTCGGCACATGATTCGTAAAGTATGAAAATGCATTTCCCTGAAGGACATCCCCTCCGTCAATGATAAGGGTATTCTCATCCTTTTTCCAGTTGGGAACACATGAGAACAGACCTACATTCTTCTGAATCATGTCACCGTAGGTTGTCGGATAAAAATAACCATGTGTGTCTGATGTAAAGTATATTTTAAGCTTTTTGTTATCCATTATAAATCTCCATTTCCTATATTACTTTATGATATGGCTCTTTATCTTTCCAATCGAGATATATCTGTCGAGCACATAGCGGATGTCGGTATTCTCAGGTGCATCCGTCACGGGAAGTCCGGCAGCAGTAAGGGAAAATGAGCCATCCTCATAATCCTCCCTCACATAGTGGTCGGAATAGAACTCCATCTGAGCAGGCTTCGCATCCCATATAATTCCCTGAACCTCATCGAGCGTACAGCCCGGGAAATTGACGTTCCATATTTCGCTTGTCGCAGGCATGTTGTCGAGAAGCTCCTTGGTTATCGGAAGTATGTACTCGTCAACGACATCATATATGTCATTCATTTCCATTGAGAATGCGATGGCAGGGATTCCGGCAGAGAGAGCCTCCATTGCTGCTCCGACTGTTCCAGAGTAAAGTATGTCATAGCCACAGTTGTAACCGTAGTTGATTCCCGAAAATACGATATCAGGTCGTTCAGGCATAAGGTGATAAAGCGCAACCTTTACACAGTCCGCAGGGGTTCCGCTTACGCTGTAAGCTTGCACTGCAGGTACGGGAAAATCGACGCGATTAACCTTCATATCGCCTCGAACCGTGATTTTCTGTGACATTGCACTGCACTGGTCATCTGGTGCGACAACCCACACCTCACCGAACTTAGCGGCGAGCTGTGCGAGTCTCTTTATTCCTTCGGATGTGATTCCGTCATCATTTACAACTAAAATTCTCATATTATCCTCATTTCTGATTTCTATTTTTACATGTTGCCGTTAATTGTACAATATTTTGAGAACAAATTCAACTAATCCAGTCAATAACTTCCCGTTCTGTCTGCTCAAAATACTCCATATAAAAAATGCTGAAGCCCTTGTCGCAAATTTTGAGACAACTATAAGGGATTTATCAAAAAGTAAGCCTCATTTGGTGCCACACGGCATTTCCGTGGGTGGACTTGTTGGACACGCCCTCATCCACAAAACCGAACCTGGCATAGTACGGAATGAGCTTCTGCTTGCAGGTCAATACAAGCCCGGCTCTGCCTTGCTTTTTCGCATCATTGATGGCATATCGGATTAATTCACCCGCGTACCCGTGCCTGCGGTACTCAGGGAGCGTATTTACGCCGAATATCATTTGCCATGCCCCGTTTTCATTGTGCATGGATGCCTTTTCATACATCTCATCCGTCAAATCGGGCTCATCCGTGACAAATCCGTCAACGAATGCAATCAGCTTATCCTCATCATACATGAGCCAAAAATGATTGCCATAATATTTTATTCTTTCCTCGAATGACTCTCTTGTTGCGGCTTCGGCAGCAGGAAAGCAATCGGCTTCCACCGCCGAGACGGCATCAAGGTCTTTTATTGCTGCATATCTTATTTCCATGACAATGCTCCTTTGTCAATAATATTTGCAATCCGCTTCGCGGCCTGCTCACATAACCTCATATGCGATATATTCATGGTCAAATTCATAACCCAGCTTTTCAGCCAGATGGACGGAATTTATGTTTTGTGCATCCCAGCTGGGGTAAAGTCCCTCGTCCAGACAATTTAATATCAGTGCCGAGCTGGCTATGGTTGCCAGATGCTTTCTTCTTTCGGCTTCGATGGTATCGACCTCAATTTCTATACCCTCGTTGTAGCGCGTATACGATGACGCACCGGACACGATTTTTCCGTCCTTTAAGATAACCATTCCTCTGCCTAAACGCAGGTATTTTTCCTTGCTCTCGAAAGCCGAAACAAAATCCTCTGTCGCAGGATTTTCCAGACATTGCTCGTAAATATCCGCATCTATTTTTCTCAATTCATAGCCGGCAGGCAGCTTCATGATTTCATTTTTTAACATGGCTCTGTCAAATGCGGTTCCTTTTTTTATTGCATATCGTGTGACTTTTTTAGCCAAAGGATAACATTCTTCTATTAACGCCGCCCACTCATTATTTTGTGGTGTCATAATCACAAAGCCTTCGGGCTTATTCATCACCAGCTCACGGTCAGGTACCCCCGCATAGAATCCGAAGCAGCCCACGAATGCCAATGCGGATTTCGGCTGTTCGGGATTCGTGACATAAATCTTTCCCATCACATTTTGGAGACATGAAAAAATCAATGTCTCATTCCATCCGTCAAACAAGCCCTTTATTTTCGATGTGTCTTTAAGTTCGTATAACATTAAATGCCGCCTTTCTGCTGTTTTACATGTATTACCTGCTTTGCTCTTGGTTATTCCATCGGTTCTAAGAGCAGAAAATACATAACTCCCGGTTTATCTAACTCACTTTATCAAAAAAGGTAAGAGATAAAACGGTTTCAACAATAAATTTTCTTCTTTTCCTGTATCTTTCTGTGATATTAAATACGCCTTGCTAATATGCTGAGAAAATTTTCTGCAAAATTCCCCTATGGATTCATGTTTTCCGGATCCGGAAGACTTAATTTCAAATGCATTTATTTTGCTTCCTTCCGAAATCAGAAAATCTACTTCATAATAATGTGTACTTCCCTTTTTTTCCCAGGTATGATAGTACAGTTCTCTTCCGGACGCTGTAATCATTTGAGCGGCCAGATTCTCATAAAGATATCCCAGATTTGCCGGTAATTTATCGGAAAGTAACTTCGAATAAATATTATTTTCCGTCACCGGACGGTCAGTAAACATCAGTGTAACAAATAATCCTGTATCCGAAAGATATAATTTGTAACTGTTAAAATCTTTCGTATCCGCCAGACTGACCATTGGATTGGTAGAATTATAGCATGGCAGAACCGTTTTCGAATCTATCAATTCGTATAATAATTCTTCTGCCTTGGTGTTATTTCTTTTCCCAATTGCTGTGGTAATACGATATTTTCTTGCATCTTTTGCCAAATGCGCCGGAATCGCGTGATATAATGCCGATATTCTTCCGGAAGCATCAATTTTCTTAAAGTCTTCCTCATACAGGGATATGATCTGCCTTTTTACCATATCTATTTCTGAAAAGTTTTTCCCATTAACATAGGCTTCTACTGCCTGTGGCATCCCTCCTACTGCCATGTAAATTCTCAAATCTCTCATTAATTTACGGTTAGTCGCCTGTCCAATAGCCGCTCCGCTATCATAAATCTGCTGTAATAACCCATAATTATTACCCGTGGCATCACAGAATTCTTCATAATCCATGGGGTATACTTCCAGCTTCATTTCCTCTGATGGAATCAGAATGTCCTTTACATTTTTCTTTATCGAAATCAAAGAGCCTGTTTCCAGATAGCTGTACCTGCCGTCATGTACAAGATGCTTTATTGCCTGTCTGGCCTTTGGAA
>CAKRIL010000024.1 GCA_934343915.1 uncultured Lachnospiraceae bacterium
GAGCGTAAGTGATGAATCAAGAGACCTCTCTCTCTGCTCATTTGTCCAAAAATATATGCTCTTATTTCCGTCAGGATCTGTATAGCCGAAGCTTCCTGCAAGGATATTGGTATAGCCCTCGCTGAGTGAAACATATGAACCCTGCTCCACTTCAATACCCATATCACCCTTGGTTGTAGTCTTAACTCCTACATATACCTTCTGACCTAAGCTGTACATAACTCCGTCAACTGTAGCCCATACACCTGCTGAACCTCCACCGATTGTGTTGAAGGTGGTTGTCGAAAGATTCTGCCCGAAGCTTGTTGTTCCAATCGCAAGAACATTAGGATTGTATGACAGGCTGACCTGATGGAAATCATTGAGCCACTCACTTGTCACACTGTCCTGATGTGTATATGCGTTATATGTAATATAGAATGCGCTGTCCTTAACCGTAAATGTGCTGTTGGCTGCCGTCATAATGTTGGAGTCCACATAAGGCATCATCCTTAGCGGTACTCTCACCGTGAGTGAGTTCTGTGCATCTGATGACAATTCATGGAATGTAAGGTCTGTTGTGTCATCACCCGTTCCGACAGTAACCTTATTGCCGTCAGCATCCGTATAGAAGGAATCATAATATGAAGCGGTTACATATGAAGCACCTGCACCAATCTCCTCAAGCACTGCAACTCCCGGTGTAGCAGTCGTATCCGTGATTCTGAAAACAGGATAACCGTCACTGTCCGTCACTGACCATTTAAAATTATCTCTGCTGTATGAATCCTGAAATTCATCCGGTATACTTGAAAGAACCGGGTCAACCTTCACCTTTGCCGATACCTTCGCCGTATCTGAGAACGATGACATTTCGGATACTGTAAAAATAAATCCTGATACAGCTTGTACATAAGCCCTGTATCCGAAAAAAGCTCCTCCCATAATAAGTGCAATCACAGCTCCCGTGACCACCCATCTGACATTCTTCTTCAATATGTTCTTAAACTTATCCATTGCGGATTCACTCTCCCATGTCATATTGTATTTTACAACGTTGCTGCCATAAGCACAGTATACGCCTTATTATTCTTATATTCTGCCATATTATAGCACATTAATCCGTACTCGTCCATATTAAAGTAAGAAAAAAAGGCGGCACATTTTGTGCCGCCCAAAAATCATTATAATTACTTCTGTACAAGATGTACGCCGAATCCGCCGAACTCGCCCTCGAAGTAGATAGCCTTAAGCTTGCCATCCTTAACAACAGCTGAATCCTTATCGAACTTGAAGCCTCTTCTCTCAAGATGATAGATAGCTCTCTCGATGTAGTTAGTAGCAATAGCGATATGACCGTGTGTTCCACGTCCGCCGTTCTTCATAAGCTCGAAGCCTGTTCCTGAGAAAATAGAGCTGTTTCCAACCTTCTTCTCGAATCCGAACATATCGTTGAACTTGTCAGCAAGCTCCTCTGCCTCTGCCTCGCTTGCAAGATTAACGCCTACATGTCTAACCTCAAAGCCAAGCATCTTCTCAACAGCCTGTCTTGTAAGCTTAGTAATCTCATCGAACTTACCTGCTGCAACAAGATCTTTTTTAACCATCCATGAACCGCCGCAGGCGATAATCTTCTTGAAGTCAAGGTATGATGTAAGGTTGTCAGCATTGATACCGCCTGTTGGCATGAACTTCATATTAACATAAGGAGCTGACATAGCCTTAATCATTGCAAGGCCGCCTGCCTGCTCGGCAGGGAAGAACTTAACAACCTCAAGACCAAGCTCGATAGCCTGCTCAACATCACTTGGATTAGATGTACCAGGTGTTACAGGGATTCCCTTGTCAACACAGTACTTAACAACCTTAGGATTAAGACCAGGGCTTACGATGAACTTAGCTCCTGCCTCAACTGCTCTGTCAACCTGCTCTGTTGTAAGAACAGTACCGGCACCTACTAAAAGCTCAGGGTACTTGGTTGTCATAATCTTAATAACATCTGCTGCACATGCTGTACGGAATGTAACCTCTGCACATGGAATACCACCCTCAACAAGTGCCTTTGCAAGAGGCTCTGCGTCCTTAGCATCATCAAGTGCAATAACAGGAACAATACCAATCTTACTAATCTCTTCTAATACTGCGTTCATTTTTTCCTCATTTCTGTGCTGCCTTATGTATTGCCGTGAGCATGTGTGCAGCACTGACACGCTCACGGTTAATTTCTTAATTTATAAAATACATATCGTATTCTTCAATCGCTTAGATTATAAGAAAACAACATTTTTTTGTCAAGTTTTCTTATTAATACAAAAGCCGTATAACCTTACACAAATATTCTTTAGAGTGTTACACCCTGCTTGAATATTGCAAGATCATGGAAGCCTGCTATCTCAGCCTTGACCTTCTTGCCTGATGCTACATCAAGTACGAGCTGGAAAAGCTCATTTGCAAGCTGCTCCATAGGAATATCATCTGTGACAAGACGACCTGCATTGAAATCAATCCAGTTGCCCTTCTTACCGGCAAGTCTTGAATTGGTAGCAATCTTAACTGTCGGAACAGGTGATGCGAACGGTGTTCCCCTTCCTGTTGTAAAGAGAACAATCTGTGCTCCCGTAGCAGCACATGCTGTCGAAGCTACAAGGTCATTGCCTGGTGCACTTAAAAGATTAAGTCCCTTATTCTGAACTCTCTCGCCATAGGCAAGCACACCCTTGACAAGTGATGAGCCCGACTTCTGTGTACATCCGAGTGACTTATCCTCAAGAGTTGTGATACCGCCGTCCTTGTTGCCGGGTGACGGATTCTCATATATCTCCTGACCGTTCTTAATAAAGTACTCCTTAAAGTCATTGATAAGACATACCGTCTTGTCAAATAGCTCTCTGCTGGCACATCTGTCCATAAGAATTGTCTCTGCACCGAACATCTCAGGAACCTCAGTAAGAATTGTTGTTCCGCCCTTAGATACAAGCATATCTGAGAAAAGACCAACCGTAGGATTAGCGGTGATTCCGGAAAGTCCGTCAGAACCGCCGCACTTCATACCTATTATAAGCTCCTTAGCGCTTACCTTCTCACGCTTGAATGCAGCTGCATAGTTCATAAGCTCTTCCATAATCTCAGCAGCGGCTTCCTGCTCGTCCTCGACATCCTGAACCTGTAAGAACTTCACGCGGTCAGGATTAACCTCACCGATGTACTTCTTAAGGATTTCAATACGGCTGTTCTCACATCCAAGTCCGAGAACAAGCACTGCTCCGGCATTAGGATGATTGATAAGGTCAGCAAGAACTGTTCTTGTGTTCTCCTGATCCTCAGTCGTCTGTGAACATCCGTAAGGATGTGTGAAAGCTACAACCTCGTCAACGCCCTCAGGCTTGTTGAGTCTGGCTGTTGCCTCGATAGCTCTTGCGATTGAGTTCACGCAGCCGACGGTAGGTATAATCCATACCTCATTGCGAACACCTACCTTGCCGTTCTCACGCATATAGCCTTCAAAATAAGCCTCATCCGTAGGCTCTACATCCTTATGTCCTTCAGGATTGTAGGTATAATCAAGAAGCTCTCCGAGAGCTGTCTTGAGGTTATGTGTGTGAATCCATCCGCCAACCTCAACATCAGCCTGAGCATATCCTATTCTGAAGCCGTACTTGATAACGGCATCACCCTTCTTAATCGGCTTAACCGCGAACTTATGTCCCTGTGGAATATCCTCGAGCATAGTTACGCTTGTTCCTGCAACATCAACCGTTGTACCCTTAGCGATAGGCTTAAGGGCAACGGCTACGTTATCATTTTTGTTAATCTTAATAAAATCCTGCATGGATTACCTCCGAATTATTTTACAAGGTCATCTACAACAGCTCTCATTCCTCTGTTGCGTACATCATCAATGTATCCTGCAACTGTATCTACAAGACCATCAATCTTAGATAAATCCTCACCGCCGAAGAACTTGGTGTTGCTAAGGTAAGCCTGAGCGAACTCCTTAGCAGGCTTAGCTGAATTAGCAAGGAAGAAATCAAGTACAGCCTGATCATCACGGATAGCGTACTCATCATTGCCTCTTGTACCGATAAGGCATCTTCCTCCGTTGACCTCGCCCTCCTTCTGTGTTGAATAGAAGCACATTAAGGCTGCGATAGAGAATGTAAGGTACTTAGGAAGCTTATTGAACTTCTTAACATAGCCTAAGAATGAAGGCATACATCTTGCCTCCCACTTAGATACAGAGTTAAGCGAAATATCTAAAAGCTTATGCTTAATATATGGGTTCTGGAATCTTGCAGTAACAGCGTCAGCGAACTCCTTGCACTCCTCAGCAGGAAGTGAAAGTGTAGGTATAATCTCGTCTGCGAGAGTCTCCTCCATGTACTCACGGATTACAGCGTCATCCATTGACTGCTTAACAAGGTCATTACCTGCAAGGTATGAAGCAAGTACGAATGATGTATGAGCACCGTTAAGGATACGAACCTTTCTCTCCTTGTATGGGTGATGATCCTCTGTAAATACAACCGGAAGACCTGCCTTATCAAAAGGAAGCTCCTTCTTAAGCTGCTCAAGCGGAAGGTTCTTGTCGCCCTCGATTACCCAAAGACCGAAAATCTCTGCTGTATCGATAAGCTGATCCTCATAACCGAATTCCTTGCAGAGTGCCTCCGCCTCATCTCTAGGATAACCCGGAACGATTCTGTCTACAAGTGTAGGACAGAATGAACATGCTGTATCAACCCAGTTCTTGAAATCATCGCCTAAGTTCCAAAGCTCGATGAACTTAACGATACACTTCTTAAGCTCAATACCGTTATCTGCAATAAGCTCACAAGGAATCATGATAAGTCCCTTGTCTGCTGCTCCGTTGAAATACTCATATCTCTCATATAAGAGCTTGGTAAGCTTGCCAGGGAAGGTCTTAGGAGGCTTAGCTGCGAACTCATCTGTCTCATCGAATACGATACCTGCTTCTGTTGTGTTGGATACTACGAATCTTAAAGTGTCAAGCTTAGCGTATGCATCATACTTATCATAGTCCTCTATCGCTGCAACAGCATCAGTAACTGTTGTGATAATTCTTGTCTCCTTCTTAGGCTCGCCATCAACAATACCTCTTAACTGAAGTGTGTACTGGCACTCCTGATCGTGGAATCTGTCAAGGTTGCCGAACTCAATAGGCTTAACGATTACAACACCGCCGTTGAAATCTGTCTTTTCGTTCACAACGTCGAACATATAATCAACGAATGCACGGAGGAAGTTACCCTCGCCGAACTGCAGAACCTTAACCGGTCTGTCAACTGCCTTTGAAATCTTCTTGTTCAATCTTTCCATCATAATTCTCCTTAGATATGTATAATTGTTATCAGTTACGCAGCGCTTCATTCATAAAAATCATTATCAAAACGGTTAAAAATCGGTCTTCTTACATTCTCTTACATTCCGTTTTAAAAAATGTAAGCGCTTTCATGATTTGATTATATGGTGAAATGACCAATAAGTCAATGAAATTTTTCAAAAAAATATTACTTTTTTCCATAATATACTTGTTTTTAAAAAAACGCCATTGTATAATAGCTTCATAAGTATGTAAGTACTTACATTTTTTAGAAAGGAATTTAGGCGCATGAATATTTATGATGTTTCCAAAAAAGCCGGTGTCTCCATTGCAACCGTATCACGCGTCATTAACGGCAACAATAATGTCAGCGAGAAGACGAAGCAGAAGGTGCTCTCGGTTATGAAGGAAATCGGCTATACACCGAATGTATTCGCCCGCGGTCTCGGTCTCAACACAATGAAGACCATCGGCATCATGTGTACGGATTCCTCCGATGTATATCTTGCCAACGCTGTATATTACTTAGAAAGAGAGCTCCGCTCTAACGGCTACGATGCAATACTCTGCTGTACCGGCAATGAGCTGGCAACCAAAAAGGATTACCTTGAACTGCTGCTTTCTAAGCGCGTTGACGCTGTTATACTTGTTGGTTCTAAGTTTCTTGAGACTAAAGCTTCCGATAATAAGTATATTATCGAAGCAGCTGAGAAGCTTCCTATCATGCTTGTCAACGGATATCTTGATGCTCCCAACATCTACGGGACTCTCTGTGATGATGAGAACGCAGTATATGAAGTTACCGATGCACTTATAAGAAGCGGCTGCCGCAATATCGTGTATCTTTACACCAGCACTTCCCTATCAGGTCAGTGCAAGCTTGCCGGCTTTAAAAAGGCTCATTTTGTACATAATATACCTATTAATAATGAGCTTCTGCATCTTTGCAACAAGAATATCTCCAATGCACGCGATTACCTGACCACTCTTTATGAAAGAGGACTCAGATTCGACGCAGTTGTCACTTCAGATGATTCCCTCGCAGTAGGTGCGTTAAAGTTCGCCCACTCGCATGATATGAAGGTGCCGGATGATCTGAGCATTGTCGGATACAACAATACCATTGTTGCGAGCTGTACCGATCCTGAACTGACATCCATCGACAGCAAGGTTGAAGCACTGTGCATCACTACCGTCAACACTCTTATGGGTGTATTTAACGGAAGCAACGTTCCATGCAAGACCAACATAACAGCCGACATTGTTAAGCGCGGCACAACACAATTTTAAGAGTACAATTTACAATGTACACATCTGCTCATGCAGGTATAATCACAATCAGGAGGTTTTAACTATGAAACAGTTTATGGACAAGGATTTTATGCTTTCCACAGACACAGCAAAGAATTTATTCCATGATTATGCAGAGAATATGCCTATATTAGACTATCACTGCCACATCAACCCTAAGGAAATTGCTGAGGATCGTAAGTTCGAGAACATTACTCAGGTATGGCTTGGCGGAGACCACTACAAGTGGAGACAGATGCGTTCCAACGGTGTTGATGAGTACTATATAACAGGCGGCGCATCCGACAGAGAGAAATTCCAGAAGTGGGCTGAGACACTTACCAAGGCTATCGGCAACCCACTCTATCACTGGAGCCATCTTGAGCTTCAGAGATATTTTGACTATCATGGTGTTTTAAACGGTGATACCGCAGAGGAGGTATGGAACATCTGCAATGCTAAGCTCGCTGAGGATTCCATGACAGTCCGCAACATCATCAAGAAGTCAGGTGTTACTCTTATCTGTACAACAGATGATCCTGTTGATTCACTTGAGTACCACAAGCAGATTGCAGCAGATCCTACATTCGATGTTCAGGTACTTCCTGCATGGAGACCTGATAAGGCAATGAATATTGAGAAGCCTGATTATACAGAGTATCTTGACAAGCTCTCAGAAGTAAGCGGTGTTAAGATTGACAGCTTTGCAGGACTTAAGGAAGCTCTTGTAAAGAGAATGGCATTCTTCGATTCCATGGGCTGCCGTGCTTCCGACCACGCACTCGAGTATGTTATGTTCAAGCCTGCAACAGAGGAAGAAATCGAAAAGATTTTCGCTAAGAGACTTGGCGGTGCTTCACTCTCCAAGGAGGAGGAGCTTAAGTTCAAGACTGCTTTCATGACCTTCGTAGGCAAGGAGTACAATAAGCTCGGATGGGCTATGCAGCTTCACTATGGTGCTAAGAGAGATAACAACGTATTCCGTTACAATCAGCTCGGTCCTGATACCGGATATGACTGTATCAACACATACAGCTCTTCCGCTGAGATGGCAGACTTCCTTAACAACATGAATGCTACCGATGAGCTCCCTAAGACAATCATCTACTCTCTCAATCCTATCGATAACGCTGCAATCGGAACAGTTCTCGGCTGCTTCCAGGATTCAACTGCAGTTGGTAAGATTCAGCAGGGTTCAGCCTGGTGGTTCAATGACCATAAGGTAGGTATGACTGACCAGATGACATCACTTGCCAACTTAGGACTTTTAGGCAACTTCATCGGTATGCTCACAGATTCAAGAAGCTTCTTATCTTACACAAGACATGAGTATTTCAGAAGAATTATGTGTGAGCTTCTCGGCAAGTGGGTTGAGAACGGCGAGTACCCTGCCGACATGAAGACTCTTGGCGGTATGGTAAGAGATATCTCCTACAATAACGCTGTAAGATACTTCGGCTTCAAGCTTGACACAGTTGAGAAGTAATTCAACAACTGTCTGAAGCAGACTTACATCCTCAAACAAAAACACCATTCCGATGAATATTATGTTTAAGCATATGTAATCGTTCATCAGAATGGTGTTTTTATGTTCTTAGTTCGTCGAATATTTTTTAGAATTGTGGGAGCACGCAGTGCGGAGCAATTCGGTATCATCGCATATTCTCCGCAGACTCGCAGACTTCCCTGAATTTATCAAACTCCCGCAGGAACACATCGACGACCTCGGGTGCAAACTGCTTCCCTCGCTGCGATTTAATTTCCTCCTTTACTGCCTCAAGAGACCATGCTTCTTTATATGGTCTTTTTGATACCAAGGCATCGAACACGTCAGCGAGGGCAACACATCTTGCCGCCGGATGAATTTCCTCCCCTTTCAGACCATGATAGCCGGTTCCGTCCCACCTCTCATGGTGCTCGTAAGCTATGACTGCACCGAGCTGCATAAGCTCGCCCGGAGAATTTTCGAGCATTTTCTTTCCATAGTCAGTATGCTTTTTGACTATCTCGAACTCCTCGGGCGCGAGTTTTCCCGCCTTCTCAAGAATTTCAAGCGGAACAATAATCTTTCCGACATCGTGCATCTTAGATGCTTGTGAAATCTTCCAGCTCTCCTCCTCCGAAATGCCAAGTCCGCGGCATATTATATCCGTGTACAACGCAACCCTCTTTACATGCGTTCCCGTATGCTCCGACTGTGACTCAATAATCTCCGACAATGACGTAAGGGTATTTTCCTGGTCAGCATACAACTCCTTGTTTTTTAACAGAACCCTTCCGACAAGAGCCTGCATTCTGTCAGCTATGAAGTACGCTGCCACAATAAAGGCGAACATTTCAAGAAGTCTTGGCAGAATTCCATACAAAACAACTCCCTTCAAAGTCACAAGCGGCTCGTCCGGCACAACCTTCAGTGCAAAGGCAGCCAGATGTGACACGATAAGCATAGGTATAGTGAGCACCGACACATAAATGACATATCTGTTCCTGCTGTAAAGGCATGCAATAACAAGCGGAAATGACAACATGAGTATAACATGGTACGACAACACAGCGTATTCCAGACCGGCCAGCACTACCAGCAGGAAAAGAATTATGTATCTCACCCATCCCTTATGAATTCCCAGGACATTATATAAAAGTGTGGGAAGCATATATATTATTATTGAAGCTGCCACGACGAACATGAGCATCTTCATCTCAATAATAAATATTCCAAGCACATTCAGCACACCTACAATAATCATAAATGCCACGTTTATCCTGCAAGCTGCCGCCACACGTCTGTCTGCCATCTCATCGTATTCTTTTATTATCGCTCCGGAGTAATCCATACATAATCTCCTTCATTTGTTAAAAGCCCAGCTTCTTAAATAAATCTCCCATGCTTGTTCCAGTGCTCTCATTGCTCACATACTCTACGGGCTCCTCATCAACTTCCTTGTCGATCGCTTCGTTGACGTCCTTCATGGACAGACTTACCTTACCGTTCTCTATCTTCGTTATCTTAACGGTAACCTCCTGTCCTTCCTTGAGTGCATACTTAGGATGAACAAGCTTCTTAGGATAAGGAATCTGTGATATATGAACAAGACCGCTCACGCCATCGCCTATATCAACAAATGCGCCATAATCCTTAAGGCTCTCAACCTTGCCATTCACTATTGAACCGACCGCAAGACGGCTCACCTGCTCGCTTCTCTGCTCCTCAAGCTTCTCCTGAAGAATCTCACGGCATGACAGAACAAGCTTCTCAGTCTCCTCATCAACAGTTATTATGACTGTATCCACGGTCTGTCCTACATACTCTGCCGGATTTTCCACATAGTGAAGTGCAAGCTTAGATGCAGGTATGAATGCTCTGATACCGTCAAGGTAACATACAGCGCCCGCATTCACCGCCTCTGTTATCTTCACGCTCACTCTCTTTCCTTCAGCCTTCCACTCCTTGAACTTCTCCCACGAGGTCTCATGGCTTGCCTCTTTCCTGGAAAGTACTATATTGCCCGCTCCGTCATCAGTGGCAACAACTGCTGCCGTCACCTCGTCACCTACATGTACCTCCTCCAAGATTGAAAATCCCGGATTATCAGAGAATTCATCAACCGCAATAAAACCCGGTGCATAATAATTAAGGTCAACAACGGCTCCATTCTCGTCAACGGATATTACGGTTCCCTTCACTATATCGCCAACTCTGAACTTCTTAAATGAAGCTTCATATAAATCCTTGTAATCTTCCATGCTTTCCATAATAACGACCACCTTTTTATTTTATTAAAAAAATTTTTTTGCGCTTATTCCCTGCCATCCCAGCAGTATGTACACAAACACTCATGAGGAAGCCCTGTCGCATCAAGCATATCATCCAGTCTGTTGAATCTGAGTGATGTAAAATTAAGCTCTTTTCTAATCTCCTCAACCATGCATTCATATTTCTCAGATTCAGGGTCAGCATACTCCCTTAAAACCTCATCAGTCACATTGCCATTCTCAAGCCGCTCTATTACACGTCTTGTTATCAGATCCATCTCCGAGGATGAACGTGAAAAATTGAGATACTTACAGCCGTACAGAAGCGGCGGACATGCAGGTCTTATATGAACTTCCCTTGCTCCGCTCTGATACAGGAACTCAGTTGTCTCACGAAGCTGTGTTCCTCGAACAATCGAATCATCTATGAGCAGAAGGCTCTTATCCTTTATAAGGTCATCAACCGCAAGGAGCTTCATCTTGGCAATGAGATTTCTCTTGCTCTGTATAGTCGGCATGAACGATCTCGGCCATGTCGGGGTATACTTGATAAAAGGTCTCGAAAACGGAATTCCCGATGCATTGGCATAGCCTACCGCATGTGCCGTACCTGAATCCGGTACACCTGCCACAATATCAGGCTTCACATTGTCGCGCATTGCCATCTTGGCACCACAGTTATATCGCATCTGCTCCACGCTTATACCCTCGTATGAGCTTGCCGGATATCCATAATAAACCCACAAAAATGTACATATCTTCATATCCTTATTCGGATGTGCAAGCGTCACACAATTCTTCTCCGTTATAACTACAATCTCACCGGCGCCCAGCTCTCTGTAATCATTGTATCCAAGATTCTTATAAGCAAAGCTCTCAAATGAAGCACAGAAGCCATCCTCCTTGCGGCCTATAACCACCGGAGTTCTGCCGAATCTGTCACGCGCAGCATATATTCCCGCCTGATTCATAAGCAGAATAGACATGGAGCCATCTATCGACTCCTGCGCATATCTGATACCCTCAATCAGATTATCCTTCTGATTAATAAGTGCTGCCACCAGCTCTGTCGCATTAATCTCTCCTCCGCTCATCTCCAAAAAATGAGCATGTCCTTCATTAAAAAGCTTTTCAACCAGTTCATCATTATTATTAATCTTCCCTACCGTCGTTATGGCATAGGTGCCATGATGAGAACGTATAATGAGCGGCTGCGGCTCGTAATCCGATATACATCCGATTCCGTACACACCCTTCATATCATTGACATCCTTATCAAACTTCGTTCTAAACGGTGCATTCTCTATATTGTGAATCGCCCTGTTAAAGCCATCCTTGCCATACACCGCCATACCGCCGCGTCTTGTTCCCAGATGTGAATGATAATCAATACCGAAAAACAAATCAAACACACAATCATGCTGTGATGCAACACCAAAAAATCCGCCCATTGATTTCTAGTCTCCTTAATATTGTAAGATTCATATATAGTATAATTATCGTGCTTTGCGGAGGATGTGTCAATAGATTTGTGAAGATTACATTAACTCTGTTTGTAAGCTATCTAATTTATTAATATTTTTCTTGCCTTATCCCATGTACTATGTTACGATACATTTAAAGCATGTTTCTTGATTTTCATTCAATTCTTTTTCATTGTCTTTATAAGACGTATTCAGGAGTCTATGCTTTATTCCCATCAAACCAGCAGAAGATACCTGAATTTGTTGACTTTTAAACCTAATTCAAGTCCATATAAGTATCTTCTGCACCACAATCTAAGGAGGTACTATATGAAACACCATTCAGCCACAGACAAACCACTCTTATCCGAATCATCCGGCATTGCATCCGCTAACCGACAATACAAAGATACGGTATTCAGGATGCTCTTCTCGGACAAAAACAATCTTCTTGCATTGTACAATGCTGTATCAGGCTGTCACTACACCGATGCGGAAAAGCTTACCATCGTCACTATGGAAAATGCCATCTATCTCGGAATGAAAAACGACCTCGCATTTGTTCTTGACATGTCAATTTATCTGTATGAGCACCAGTCAACCGTTAATCCCAACATTCCCCTGCGTGACTTATTTTACATATCTGCGGAATACAGCAATCTCGTAAAAGACGAATCGCTCTACTCTTCAACAGTCAAAAAGATTCCTACGCCACGCTTTTTCGTGTTCTATAACGGCACTGATGTGCAGAACGACAGACTTATCTACCGTCTCTCCGACGCATACATCAATAAAGCCTCTGAGCCAGACCTTGAGCTTAAAGTCACGGTGCTTAACATAAATGCAGGTCACAATGCCGAGCTTATGTCCGAATGCGAAATTCTTCGAGAATACTCATTGTATGTTTCAAAGATTCGTGCTAATATAAAAATATATAATAATCTTGATAAAGCGGTCAAACACAGTATTGATGAATGTATATCTGAGGGAATTCTAGCTGATTTCCTTAAGAAGAACCGCGCGGAGGTAATTATGACCAGCATATTTGAATACAACAAAGAAGAGGAAGAACGTAAGCTGCGCAGTGCTGAACGCGAAGCCGGATATGCAAAGGGAAAACTTGCGATGCTTATTCAGCTTGTAAACAATAATATAATTTCCACCACCGATGCTGCAAAGCAGATTAATATATCCGAAGAAGAATTTATTGAGAAAATGAATGAGTTTAAATAATTAAAAAGACAGCCTTAATGCCCCGCAGTTCGGACATTAAGGCTGTCTTTTCCTAAATATAGTCTTTATAAATTAACCAAATATACCCTGAAAGAATCCCTTAACAGCTCCAACGGCTCCTCCAAGCAGGTATCCCACTGCTCTTCCCGGAATGCCTAAAATATTCTCCCCAATGTATTTTCCATCTCTGGCACCATCCGATATTGCCCAAGCCAATGAATCAAGGAAACCGCTCTTTATCTCCTCTGCATAATCTTCATCCTCGTCATCATGCAGCCACATGTCATTATCAGGGTTGATATTGTCAGCTATAACAAATCTCTTATCCTTAGGAATGGACTTAATTATATAATACAAAAGCTTGGTGAGATTATACGGACGGCACTGCTCCCCGCCATCTTCCTTATATCCTGCACTGTAAACCACGGGGTCAACGGTAACTCCGGTTCCATCGTATATCCTCTGCTGTACCGACTCAGCCTTTTCCTTAAGAAAATCAAGAAGCACTTCGTCAGGAGCATTCTCCTGTGAATTCCAATGTTTTCCCTTCATCGCAACATCAGCCTGATTAAGCCCAACAAGTATTCTACCATCTGTGTCTTCACCTAAACATGGTATAATCACATTGTTTATTAACTTATACGAAGTTCCCAAGTCCTTAGAAGAGGCATCAAGAATAACCATCACAAGGTCAATCAACGGCTTGCCTTCTTCATCTGTTTCGTTAAGTTTTTCCACAAGCATCTGATTATACTCCTCATCATTCTCAACACCATCTCCAAGACCCGGCGTGTCCCATATGGTTAAATTATCAAGTGTGTAGCTTTCAATGCTGTCCGTTTCTGGATTCACTCCCACACCCACTTTGGCAACATCCATATCAAACAGCGCATTGATGGTTGAACTTTTGCCGCTTCCGGTAGCTCCCACAAACATTATGTCGGCTTTTTTCTCACGCATTCTGCCTAGACACGACAGCCTATCATTTTTCTCATCGGTCGTCATATCCGAATCAGCTATGCTTCTCTCCAAAAGCTCGTAGATGCTCCTCTTGATTTCTCTCATATTATTCTTATCGCTAGTGTAGTTTAAAAAATTTGACATATATTGTCCTCCTTTATCTGACCTATTCTCAGGTTATTTTGTAACCTTATAAATATATGTTATCAGACGAGTGCGACAGTATATGTCATTGAAAAAATTTTCTTGCCATATTTTATGTACTATGATATGATACTTTCAAAGCATATTTCTTGATTTCATTTATTTCTATTTTCACTAGTCTTAACAGGACATTTTCAGGAGTCTATGCTTTATTCCCATTGAACCAGCAGAAGATACCTGAATATGTTGACTTATGGCACTAATTTTAAAGTTCATATATGTATCTTCCGCTCCACAATTCAAGGAGGTACTATATGAAAAAGCAATCAGCAACAGACAAATCTATTCCATCCGCATCACCTAACAGCGTATCCGTCAACCGACAGTACAAGGACACCGTGTTCAGGATGTTATTCTCTGATAGGAATAATCTTCTCGCCCTTTACAATGCTGTGTCAGGCTGCAATTACACCGATGCCGAAAAGCTCACCATCGTGACGCTTGAAAACGCCATCTATCTCGGAATGAAAAACGACCTCGCATTTGTTCTCGACATGTCAATCTATCTCTACGAGCACCAGTCAACCGTAAACCCCAACATTCCCCTGCGCGATTTATTTTACATATCTGCGGAATACAGCAATCTCGTCAAAGACGAATCGCTCTACTCATCAGCCCTCAAGAAAATTCCTGCACCACGCTTCTTTGTATTCTATAACGGAACCGATTTTCAGGCTGACAGACTGATATACCGCCTCTCCGACGCATATATAAGCAAGATTTCCGATCCCGACCTAGAGCTCAAGGTTACCGTGCTCAACATAAACGCTGGACACAACGCCGAGCTTATGTCCGAATGCGAAATTCTTCGAGAATACTCATTGTATGTTTCAAAAATTCGTGCTAATATGAAACTGTACAACAATCTTGACAAAGCGGTTAATCAAAGTATTGATGAGTGTATATCAGAAGGAATCCTCTCTGACTTTCTCAGGAAGAACCGCGCGGAGGTAATTATGACCAGCATATTTGAGTATAACAAGGAAGAGGAGGAACGCAAGCTGCGCAGTGCTGAACGCGAAGCCGGGTATGCTGACGGGTTGGCGCATGGAGAAACTCGTGGAAGTATTAAAATGCTTATCCAGCTTGTAAACAATAATGTAATTTCCACCGCTGATGCCGCGAAGCAGATTAATATATCCGAAGAAGAATTTGTTGAGAAAATGAAGCAGAATCGATAATAGCAAAGCAGCCGTAATGTCTGTTATAACAAGCATTACGGCTGTTGTTTTTATTCAAGCTCTTTTGGCGTATGTATTAATCACACTGCTCCGCTTTCAGCCTTGCAGGAAAGCATGAATGTCTTCTCTGATTTTTTCTACATCCAACACACTGTCTTTCATCTTTTGTCCATACAAATGACGCTCTATTCCAAGCACTCGCCCATTATATGGAGAATTACAAAACCATTTTTCAAATATCGGAATGAAATCAGGAGTCGTTTCTTTCCTGCCGTAAACGCCGATAATGTATAACCTTTCCAGTAATTTATCATATGTATCGTTGTGCATAAAATAGTCTTGACAGCGTTCATTAAAAATAAAATATAATGAAGCTGGATTGCCACAATACATCGGAACAATCCATATTACCTTGTCATAACACAGCATTTTCTCATACAATGCATATATATCGTCCGCTCTATATTTACATTCACTGTTATAACATTCGTACTCACAGCCTGAGCAAGGGTGAACATTTAATTCTCTAAAATTAACGATTGCATCGTCGGAAGAAGCTATAAAAGAGGCAATCTTATCACAATTACCATTTGCTCTGCCTGAAAAGCTTATTATTAGTTTCATTTTTTCTCCAATCTGAGCGGTAATGTAACATACCGTTGTGTTATATTTAAGTCAGCACAACAAAAGAAGCTTTCTGCTTTGATTACTATAACACATGCTATAATGTATCGTCTATCCCCAGCTAAATACAAACATTATATATTTCAAAGCTTCAAGCTGATTCAGCTCGTAAATATTGAGAAAATGGAACAATTTCTATAAAACAAAAAACAGTAGCCCTAATTATGTTATAAGGCTACTGTTAATCATAGATTCCGCCACAAATTTACGTTATCATTTACTCATAAAGCATATTCAAAAATTCTTTCAGATTATCTGCAATAACTTTAATTGAATCATCTTCATGGTCATAAAACACTATATTACCATTCTTTACATTATAACATATATAATTTCCAAAAGGATCTATACCAAAAGGCAATATATTTTTTTCTAGCTCAGCAGTCATAGCTGTTTCAAAGCTATCAGCTTCTGTTTCTCCAGGATTAAACGATAAAATCGCTCCTAAAATTCTTTCATCTACTCCCAACATGAATTTAACCTTTGAAGGTGTTGCTGCATTTGCTTCTTTCAACAAATTAATCAAATCATCCGGAATAGTTACATTATACTTCTTTGAAATCTTTGATATTGCATCATCAGTTAAGTCTATTTTATATTTCCATTGAATACCCATCTTGAATCCTCCTATCTGTTTTCACTTCCGCCACCCCATATATTTCTTCCGCCCGTATGCCGAGCAGCAGTATGATCTGCGGCATTCACTAATTGCATTCTACCAGGTCTTTCATTGTGATGCCACGTCAATCCACTTATTCTTGGCTCTCCATTTTTTATTTGTTCAAGTTGTCTTTGACTAAAACTTTGTGCAAATTGCGGATCACGTTCAATATGTGCGGCAAGTGTTTTTGTGCAATACTTCATCTGTTCAATATCAGAAGCGTTATATAAATGTTCCGGTAATTTACATGTAAACTGTGATTTAAACACAGGAAATACGCCCTCTACTTTTTCTCCATTTACTGTAAATATTTGTCTGGCGAATTTAACTCCGTTTATCGATTTTCCTGACATTCCTTCATTAATAGTAGAAATATGTCTCGCACATATACCTTCCCTATTCTTTTGAAAGGCCTTCTCGAAGCGTGCTGCATTATTTGCCCTCATATTTTCTGAAATATTCTCTATTTTACAAAATGCAGATGCAAAATTCATCAGCAAACATCCCCTTTCTTATATTCTTTCCAAATATTGACATATCTCTCCGGATCATCCGTTAATTTTGCCTGTTCACGTAGTACGCATTCTACAATTTTATTTTGGTAAGCTTCAGGTAATAAATCTAAATACTTATCTGCATGTGAAACAACCTTTTCTTCCCATTCCTCAATTGATGAAATGCTATGCAAATCTTCCACCATCTCATCATCACATATAATATTAAATACTACCTCACTTACACTATCCAATGAACGGACAATTCTTCCGTTAATAATCGACAGGGCTTCTTTTTTGGCCTTAGTCTTTAAATTTGATCCAAGAATAATTTTTGACAACTCTGATATATTCATATCAAGTTTTTCACCGGTAGCTTTATCAAGCAGCGCCTTCAAAATATCCGCATTTGATGTATCTTTTAAATCACAGCCAGAACTGTATGCTGTTAAACTGCTATCATATACATACTGTCCTTCTTCACCCTTATATTTTTGAATCTTGCACAAAATCGGTTCTACCCAATTATTTTGATAAACAACTGCAACCCCCTTGGGAAGTCTTGCAATTTCATCCAACTGTTCATCCTTTAGCCCGGCTGACTTACCCGCCATTCTTCTATCACGTTCATCCGGAAGTCTCATAATTATCTTTGTATTGGTATTTTTAATCGCAGAAATATCAACTGCACTTGGTGACTGATCTACAATAAAAAATCCTTCTCCATATGTACGCATCTCTGCAATAGCATTTGAAATCATTTCAACTGATTTACCTGCCATATTACTGCCTTCCGGATCTTGTTCAGTTGAAGTTCGTTTAAGAATATTATGGGCTTCTTCAAGTACGGTAATATGTTTTAAAGGAACATTCATTCCTGTACTGCTCGACATTCTATACTCACTTAATCTCATAACAAGGATTCCCATAATCAATGATTTAGTCTCCAATGAACCAACTCTGCTCAAATCAATAATAATCTTTTTATTGAAAAGAATTTCATTGTCAATCTCATTCGAAGAAAAAATCAAACCATTCAAACCATTGGTAAGAGATTTAACTCTTGTTACAAGCGACCCTATATAATTACTCTTAACTTCCTCTGAGTATGCAGATTTATTGATGACATCCACCAACTCATCTAATAAATCCTGAAAAGTAGGAAACAGTGATTCGGAATATAAATTTGTTGATTCAACCAAATCCCAACCACTCTTTTTATATGCTTGTAAAACGGCATCCTTTAGCACAGCAGGCATAGCTGCATACATAGGCCAGCATACATTAAAAATCTCCACAATTCTATCCGCATGCTCTAATACATGAACACCCTTTGGAAATTTAAAAGGGTTAATCCTCAACAACTCAGCATATGACGGATTGGTACCATAGACTTTTACATTAGGAATCAATCCGAAAACATTTTTATACTCACCCTTTGCAGGTTCGATAATCATATAATTAATTCCCGCATTCTCTAATTGTCTAATAAGCTCATATACGGTATTGCTCTTTCCTGAACCGGTAGACCCGGTTACAAATGTATGCATTGACAAACTTTTGATATCAAGCCTTACATCATTTATACATTCACTTCCCATATTAAATACTTTTCCAAGCTTTATTGAAGTTCCTCTGTTTTCAGTATCATAAGTAACTACTTCCTTTCCAAAGTCTGCATGTTCAATCACAGGAAGTCCACACACTGATTTTCTTGGCAGCCCCATATGAATAGCCAATTCACTTCCACTTACTAATGAACATGGCGTAACTTCAATATTTCCAACCTGACCAACATATTTAAATACCGGATGCATGAGATTAGTTACATACTGTCCAATTATTTCCGTTGTTTCTTTTTCTGAATTTCCCCAAGAATTAACTGCTGCAATTTCTACACCTGAATTTTCACCCCGCATCAGTGCTTTGTATGTCGAAGCTGCCACTTCCGCCGCATATTGATCCTCCGAAAGAAAATACGCTGCACACTCATACATTCCCAAGCTTTCAAACTCATCTATTCTCTTGAGTTGTTTATCAATTCTTTGCAAAACTCCCTCTACTGCCTTATCATGCAGCGTCAACGTCATACCCTCTGTCGTTCCATTAGAGTGACCTTCAGTTGTTGTGTTTCCGTGACTTTCACCTTCTGTAATTCCTTCACTTGTACCCGTAGATTCCGATATATTCTTCGAAATTGATTTACTAATTGTTTTAGTATCACTTTCTGATTCCGAAACCGCATCCCCAAGCATTCCCATTGCACCTGAAATCACTCCTCCAACAACGAGGCTCACTCCTCCTGTTACAGGAGCAAGTGCAGCACCCAAAAGACTGGACACACCTGCAACTCCCTTAATTGCTTTTCCTGCAGCATTCTCTTTAGAAGTTCCATGCGCAAAACTTGTCCCCCTTGTAGCAGTGCTCCCCTCTGTTTTTGTATTTGTTGTGGTTTTATTAATTGATTTGTTGGTAGTTTCAGTCTTTGCAACAGATAAATTAACTGATTTGTTACTTGTGTAATTTACCTGTGTACTTGCAAAAGCAGACATCTGAGTATACACATTTTCGTATTCTCTTCGTAAATCTTTTAGCTG
Organism: uncultured Lachnospiraceae bacterium; assembly: GCA_934343915.1. Taxonomy (GTDB): domain Bacteria; phylum Bacillota; class Clostridia; order Lachnospirales; family Lachnospiraceae; genus CAG-882. The sequence goes on from CAKRIL010000024.1 coordinate 19,841, forward strand.
TGTCGGTGTAGTTCCGTTTGCAATAATAATTCCGGTGTATTTCTCACCCTGCATAGAAAGTACAAGTTTTTCAAGCCCTTGGACAAAATTTTGATTCTTATCAATATTGGCTGCCCTGCTATTCGCCACGCAGGAAACTGATGAAATACTATTATGCTTAATTCCTGCAAGTATTTCCTGAATTGATTCTATAGTATAATCATCTTTAATCTTTATACCCGGGAATTGTCCCTTCATAGCATTTTCAACAGTGTCCTTCAATGAACTGGTCGTCCTGTCAGAATCAAGAGAACGTACTCCCATGTAAAAATCCGTCTTTGTACCATCGCTGTCAATAATAACAAATACAGCGCTTTCTGTGGTTGCTAAGGAATTGAACACACTTGCAAATTTATATGTAGCAAATTCTTCCTTTTCATAAACCATTTCTGTTATTTTGAAGAGTCTTACATTATCACGTATATTTTTTTCCAAAATATCTTTTGATAGTGGTACAACAGGCAATGAAGTTAAATTTCCAATATAATTCTTTAATACAATATCATCCACAACCTGTAAGGCAGCTTGATATCCGGCTGTAATATTTCCATATTTTATAATTTTTATATCATTTTGTATTGTAGCCACCTCATCGTTGCGCTTCTCCATATCGCCCATGCATCAGCCCTCCCCATCCGTGAGAATAAGTCCGATTCCGACTGCCATAACTGCAGCTCCGCCTGCAATAAGTAATCCCTCATGAGCACATATACCTGCAACTGCAGCTACCGTTCCGACAGCGGCCGCACCAACACCCACTTGTTTTCTTGTTATTGTGGTATTGGTTTTAAATTCATCTGCTTTTCTGATACAATCTGCTTTTTCTCTGTAAATATACTTAACCATATTTCTTAATAACTCTACTCGTTCTTTTGAGAAGTTATTTACAACTGTGACCATCTGGCTATTCAAATATGCTTCATTCCAATCCGAAGAACTATAATTCAATATCTCATCATTATGCTCATCATATAAATCAGTCATTTTTCCTGATGCATAACTTATCATCTCATCAAACTGCTTCATAGTTGGATCAACGAGCATTATGTCCTTCAACATTATGCGCACACGTATTTTTTTACCCGCCTCAACAGCTTCTTTAAACTCATTTGTAATTGCCATTCACTACACCCGCTTTCCACTTATTTTATCACAATGTCGGATAATATTCATTGCAGCCTTTTTAATAGTTTCAATATCACTTGTATCCATTTGGTTTTTTAATTTAATTTTGGAACATGTATCAGACATTTTCCTTCTATTTTCTTTAATGCCATTAAATTCTTTAACTACTTCTCCTGTCATTTTTATGGCTTTCTTTTCACCTCCATTTGTCGGGGTTGATTTTGGAGGATATATTTTTCTTATCATTTCAGTCAAATATTTAACTCTTCGTCTGCTGAAACTATTCACCAACCCAACCAGAATACCATTTAATGCATCTGGCGACTGCGAAAATATCTCATCATCATCTTCGTCACTTACCCATAAATCTCTTAATTCAGGTTCGGCATAATCCAACATTTCTTTGAACTGTTTAAATGAGGTATCTACCAACAAGCTGTCTTTTAACATTATTCGAACCCTCAATAAATTCCCCTGTGCGACCGCATCAGTAAAGTCTCTTGTCAATGCCATGCTCTGTCAACCTCCTATATTTCAAGAATAGCGTTTACCTTCTCCTGAATTTTTTCAAGCCAATCAAGTCTATCTTGTGTTTCTTTGATTCGAGTCTCAATATCAGCATTGTCATTAGCACATTCTTCCAATTCCTTCAGCTTATTAGACAAAACGACATCCAATTCATCAAATTTCTTTGAAAACGCTTCCTTGATCGCTCTTGTCTGATCTTTTGCATACTTGACAGCACTAGCACTGTTTTCATATAATACTTCCTGAATCGGAGCAAAAAATCTCTGAGCCAATTTCGTTCCATCAACATATTCTTTCTCCTCATAGACATCTTCATAATGTCCTTTTGACTGGAACCATGTCCATGGCTTGTACCATTTCTTACTTGTGTTCTCGACCCATTCTTCCCCAACCTTCACACTTTCTTTTTTAGTCAATTCATTGATCATTACAGTGGTGTCTGTAACAATATCTCCCTGCATCATTTCAAACGGATTAAGCTCTACGCTTCCTACCTTAATATCCTGTGCAAGTTCTGCAATCTTTTTCTTGTATTCTTCCAATAAATTTTCAGCATTCTTTTTAATATGATTAGAAATAAGATTCTCAAGTTTTACCTGCACATCAGCCTGTAATCCTTCCGCGAATTTAGCAAATACCAAACAAATACTGTTGGCATCTCTTTTTGATAACTTTGCATCCGTTGATGTCAACTGTTGAGTGATCTTTTCCTGTGCACCGACAATCACGCTGTCAGCAAGCTTATTAATTTCTTTATCATAATTAATTTTTTCAATCTGCTGTTTAAATTTCTTTGCGTCCTCTCCACTGGCAAGTTTTCTCTTAATTATATCAATTTCCGCCAATATCTCTTTTTGTTTATCTTGATTTACCGCAATTTCCTGTTTTGTGCTTTCAAATGAATGAGCACTCTCCAATTTTTTTATGAAAGTATCAACAATATTTTTTATTTTGGCAGTCTTTGCATATTTCTGAACATACATTTTTATTGCAGCCTCAATAGATATAATACCTGAATGAATCAACGCCTGTTGTTTTTTGTCATCAGCAGCAATAGCATCAGCTAACATATTCTCTACCTGACCACGTGCAGATGGTGTCAAAGGTGCATACTTTTCAAAAAACATTTCTTCATTCTTTGTAAACTTTTTTACTTTTGCCTTTGCCTCATAAACATCCTCATCATCTTCATCACTAGCCACAATAGAATCACATTCAGATAATATTGTTCTGATATTTAATGCCGTCAAAGCAGATGCAGGATATATATTTGGATTCTCTATTCCATTATCTTTCAGATAATCACGAACTTTATTAATTGCACTTTCTACACTGTCTTCGCCCTTCTTAAAATCATCCAGTTTGTTTACGACAAATATAAATCTGTCTCTTGATTGTTTACCTCCGACCCTCATACTATCTGCGACATGACTCAACAAATTAAAGTCATCATTAACTGCCAATTGTGTTGCATTCATTATATACAATACTACCGTTTTTGAAGATTCAGAAAGCATTCTGTATGTAGCTGCCTTATGTTCAGGATCTCTTGAATTATTTGGACCCGGAGTATCGACTAAAACTAATGATACATCATCTGCCGTAACAAACGGAATGTTTCCCTCTGCACGGATTTTCGATACATTAGGATTGGAATTAAGCTGCTCCATGATATCATATGTCAACTCCGGATGAGTTTGAATTAAATGCCCATCTTTGTCATATACTTTCGCCATAAAATGGTCCGCGTCATTGTCCTTAATCTCGGTAATGGTGGCAGTACATGCCTCTTGCTTTGCAGGCATTAATCTTTGCTGCAGTAACGAATTAATTAATGTAGATTTTCCTGCACTCATTGTAGCAACAACATTTACTTCAAAGTCACTGCTTTTAGCCATATTAAATGCCTTAATTACATCCGGCTGTCTTAACTCTTCAAATGGTCCATTTTGAATTTCATCAAACACTTCCTGTATTGCATCTTCCTTATCTTTAACTTCTTTAGCAGGAATATGCTCTAATTCTATATGAAAATTGCTTTTTTCAGCATCTTCTGCCATAGCAGCCATATCCTCATAATCAGGTATAGTTCCATTAAATATTATCTTAAAATTCCTTGTGCTGCATTCTTCGAATAATAAGCCCGGCAAATCCTCTACCCATTCCTGAAGTCGTCTATCTCCGAAATTTAATTTACTATTTTTCTTTATTGGTTCCCCATCAATTTTAATCTCCGTAACAAGCTTATATGGATTATACTTAATAAAAACTTCTCTCATTTTTTCTTCCTCTCTTCATAAAGTATTTTTTCTAATGACAACAATCCTGAATGTAATAGCAATTGTTCATTTTCATCTTCTGACACAGATATATCTCTGTATTTGTCAGGATAAAAATTGTTAAGTCTATATTTTTCCTTTTTTAACTTACAATAGAACATCTCAAGTTCATCTTGTTCATCATCATTTAATCTTTCACCAAAAAGACTCATTTTTGCCAAATATGCAGCGTAAGCTGAAACAGGACATACAACAGGATTTACATATCCTATATCTTGTAAGTCTTTTTTTACTTTTTCCAAAGTGTCTGCAACAGAATCCTCTTTTCTAAATGCATCCAGCTTATTAACAACAAATATCACATTTCCTTTGAAATTATCAAGCACAAATTCAAGATGCTTTCTATCGTCATCAGTTCCTATGTTTTCACCATTCATCAAGTACATCAGAACATCACATTTCAAGCTTGTAATGGCATTTTCGCTTATTTCTCTATGTACTCTGTCTTTGGAGGAATTAACCCCAGGTGTGTCAATAAAGCATATCGGTTTGTCAATCTCTTCAATGGATCTAAACCTCGTTCCAACAAATATTTCATTCTTATTATTATCCTTGTTGTCCTCCATAAGCACTTCATAATCGGCATCCAATTCAAGTTCAAAGTCATATTTATACGATAATCCATCCTCAAAAGCTTTGTTAAATAGCAAATGTGCCTTTGCAGTACATGCGTCATTTTGAGTTTTGTTGACTTTCTTCCCTACTAAAGAATTCAACAGTGTTGACTTTCCTGCACTCATAGTTGCCGTAACCATAATCTTATAAGGCTTTTTCCTTTTAAACTCAATATTCTTTTTAATCGACTCAATATACTCCAGTTCCGATTCTTCTTCAAAAAGCCATAATAAGTCCTCGAAAGCCAGTCTATCTATTATGCCAAGCATTCCAAACGGTGTTTTATAATTTTTATTGCTTTTTCCGATTTCTTTATAATCGCACCCGACTATCGCTCTATATATATCCTTTGATGCCATTCGAAAATCACTCAAATATGTTTCTTTCAGTTCATCCCATTTCCAAAGTAAGCCTACTGCCTTCGGTTCGTATCCAATTATATGAATTAAATCGAATAGAATATAATATTTATAAAACCCCATAGGATATGCTTTTATACATTCTGCATTATTCGTAATTATCTCCTCATATGCCTCCATTTCGGCTTTTACATACTTACTTTTCATGTTTAATATTTTTATGTATTTTTTTAGAAATCCTATATATCTTTCCTTAGTTTCCATTTTGTCATATATGATTGGATTTTTTGAAACCAAATGTGACATTGACAAATTTGCGTTATTAATAACAATCGCCTCCATTACTGTATATTATTTATTTTTTTCAAAGTACCTTAACCCTCTCCCCCTGACTTCTCAGCCACATATCAATGCCGTCACCGAATACCTCGGCTCTTATGACATAAATTTTCTCATTCTTTTTTTCACCATTCCGGGTGCTTTCAATAACGGCAGTCGGAAGACGGTCTAACACTGCCTCCGCATCAACTCCCGTATACTCAAATCGTACCTTTCTGAGTTCGCCGCCATACATGAACTGGACACGCTTTCTGAATTCTCCTTCTTCGAATCTGCTGCTGTACGGGATGCGGAAGCTCTCATCCAAAACGCGGAGCCTCCTTATTCTGTCGATGCGGTATATGGTTGGCGAGGAATCATTATGTACCGTGAAGTTCTCGCGAACCTTCTCGTTATCGATAAATGCGGTCACATAAAAATAATACTCTGAGAACATAATGGCAACCGGCTTTACCTTGCGGGTTACAACCTTCTTGTCCCATGTTCTCTCGTAGTCAATCTCAATGTAATGACAGTTTCTTACAGCCTGCCCTATCGTCCACAGGTCATCAATAAAATTCTTTCCGTGCCTTGGTTCCACATAATGAAACTCTTCGTTCCCGATAAGGTCATCGACAAGCTTTTGGTTGTCCTTCGGGACGCAGCATGCAATGAGCTTATCGAGAATCTTATTCATGTCTTCCTTGGTAAAAGCTCTGCTGTCGAGCAGAATCTTGCATATACCCAAGATTTCTCCGTTGGTAAGCTTTGTGAGATATTTCTTCTCAATACGGAATCCTTTTCGGGCTTTGTCATATATAACCTTGTTAGCAATACCGGCTCTATTCATGTCGTTATCCATATATGCCCTTATATCATCAATATCCCTCTGAATTGTACGTTCATTGACTCCGTAATTTACTGCTTCCTCAGCCTTATTTACGAGTCCTCCGCCCATAAGCTTGTTGTATATTCCGAGAACTCTTTCTACCTTTCCATTATCCATATCTGCCTCCGTATTTTATTAAGATAAGCCTATTGTATAATGGCACGATGACAATATATGTCATTGTAAAATTTTTTCACAATTTACTTCTTTAAATCATTATAGTACGTCTTATAACTTAAATCAATCTATTTTCATAGATTTTTATTCTGTACATTATTATCTTTCATCCCCTCCATTTCTAACTTATATTGCACATATTTTATAGTATATATTGCATACTAATAAAATGCAATCGCTTTTCAACAGCTAATTTATTTTTACTGTATAATTGTCTAAAATGTCTATGGGGTGATTATTTTGAAGAAAAATCCTGAAACAAGTGAAAATTATCATCACTACTATGCCAATATCGGTTTAAATATTTCATATTACAGAAAGAAGAACGGTCTTACTCAGGAGGCTTTGGCTGAAAAGGTCGGAATCAGCCGTTCATTTTTGAGTGCCATAGAAGCTCCCAACGTGGATAAGGTCTTTTCCCTCCCCGTTTTGTTTGAAATATGTAATGTACTTGATATTGAACCGTCACAAATTTTTAATTTTGACCGGTGATAAGCAGGGATGCCATGATTGCAGCATGGTGTCCCTGTTTTGCGTTACTTGTACATAAACATTCCAGGGCTTATTTTTTGATCCCAATCGCATCTTTCCAATAATTCCTCTACATAGTACCAATACTCCTCCGAATCCACGCCATACCAGTTGTACACATATCCTTCTTTCTTATAATAATAGTATTTAAACAGCTTTTTGTATGACGAATTCACGGCAATGACCAGTGAAATTCTGTAATCGTTATTGTCCTCCGTCTTAACATACATGTCGACGAGCGCTCTTCCGTATCGGTCATACCTGATGATTTTGGCATCCGCCACCTGATTAACCGGACTGTCATTGATTGTGTATGTCATAACAACCTTTTTTGCAGCTCTTATGTAATAATAATCACTTTGAGGATTATACATTCTGTTATGCACTATCAGTATAAAACCTGCAAGAACTGTAGCCATTATAAGAAAACCGAATATATCAATTAAATCCTGTACAAATTTGCTTTGTTTTTTTGGTGTTTTCTCTTGTACAGCTTCTTTTTCCGGTTCCTTTGCAGACTGCTTGGAACATTTAGGATTATTCGATAATATCGCTCCTCTGTCATCACAGGTAACAGCACCAATATAAGTTGAGAAATCAATTAGTTCAGCATCTATTTTACCATTCCTGATACCATTTATCTTCATGCTTACCCATATTGACTGATTTTCGTATAATCGCTCTGTTCTGGAGATTGCGTTCTGCATATGAACTACAAGTTCTGTATCGCCATCGCAAAAGATAATTTTATCTTGCGTTATCTCCTGTATTGTATTATTGAATAAAAAATACTTATTATATATGTCTGCATCTTTTATTTCATCTTTGCCCTGAAGAATATTTCTTAATACCAAAAGGCTGTAACAACATATAACATTACTGTATTCATCATTTTGATTGCACTCGTTTTCCATCTGTTCACTTCAAAGCTCCTCACATGTATTTTAATATATAATCTTTATGGATATATCCGCTTAAAATGGCATTGTATAATTTACTGTGATAGACTTTTAATATGGCAATATATTCACTTGCATTGACACCTCTGTCAAAAGGCCATTTTCAAAATATGCACACAATAAAGCATCTGACCATTCACCAGTAACCGCTTTACCACGACCATTAATTTCCGGCTCATCTACGATTGCTCCATTTTCTTGTAGTATGCTTATAACTTCTGTACGGTTCATATTAAGATATATGCCAAGTATTCTTACATCATATACATAATCCCATAGGTCTCTATATACATAGCCGGTAAGATCAATTACTGTATCAGAATCCCAGCACATAATACTTATGCTGTCGCTTTCATATCCGACCCATCCACCCTCGACCGTATACCTAGGTACTAAATCCATATCAGTAAATATCTTTTTAACATCATCCATACTTTCAGAAGCACAAACCCTATAAAACAAATCTATTGTATCTGAGAACTCGCGCTGTCCGGTATACCATGAAGGTTGTGTCTCACATTCCTGAGAATATTCATACATATTTTTATCGTATTCCCATGTTCTTGAAGTTTCTTCCCGTCCACTTGCTCCCCCATATTTCGTCGCCTCCTCAGTCGTCCCCTGTGTCGTGTTCTCCGCTCCTCTGCTGCTCTGCGTGGTCTGTTCTGAGTCTGTGTAATAATCATTACCGCCGCCATCATAGGTATACTCCTGATTCGAGAGCCATACACCTATCGTCACTGCCCATATAAATCCCGCGATAACCAGTGTCCATACTCCGGATTTGCGCTTCTCCGTGTATATTTTTGCCCGTTCACAGATGTTCTGAACCCTGATGAATTTCCCATACCAGAAAAAATTCCAGCTTTTCTTTTGACCGCTGTTCGTGTAAAACGTTATTCTCATCTGTAAAAACACCAAAAGTACCATTGGTGCTCCGAAAGCCGCCGTCCAAAAATATTCTTCATTATTATCCAGAAATGCTAATACCATAAGTACAGCTAAAAGTGCCAGTGTTGTATATGCTCGGACATCAAATGCAAGCCCGGTTACAGCCCTTGATATATCTGAATATTTCGAATCAAAAGATTTCCTTTTTGAGCTGCGTATATGCAACTTCTCGTTGTCGAAACTTGCTTCATTAAGGTGCAGTCCACCGTACCACTTGGTGGAAAAAAAGCTGAATTCTTCATTAATACCCGGGTCTTGGTCGTAGTCCGATTCATCAGTAAATATTTTTTCAGACTGTTTTTCATGCCTTTGTGGCTCCTCATATTCTGTCTGCTCTTTGTGAGGAGACTGTACCTGCCATTCAATCTGCTCGGGTCTGACATCTGCATTCCATCCCGTGTATTCCTCCTGTGCCGTACTACTCTCCTGCGGCAATTTTTTCCCGGCTTCTTCCTTCTCAGCCTTATCCGCCTGAAAATAAGCGTTATACTCCTCGTCCCCTGCTATCTTTCCGAACTTATCGCAGAATATGTTCTCATTCGTGCCATCATCAGCAGCAATATCGATAAGATTGCAATGTATTTCCTTGTCCTTAAGTATGTTGAGATTAAGGCTCAGCCACACCCGCTGTCCGGCTTCAAGTGCTGACAGCTTATCGATAAGAAGCTGATTTTTTTCATCAGCCTTCGCATACAGTGTGATTCCGTCGCAGACACAGGTAAGCCTGCCGGATTCCACCTTGCTTATCTCGGAATTAAGCAGTATATACTTATTACCCAACGTCAATTCTTTGATAACGCCGTAATCCTTGAGCTGTTCATATACGTCCGCAATGTCCTTGCACTGCAGAGTGTATCGGTATATTTCTTCGAGCATTCTTTTATATCTCATAATGTCATTTTCATTCATTGTCAGTTCTCCTTATCAACAGGTGCTATTTGAATCTCTTAATCATCATGTATTTTTCGATAAGCCCGATAGGTGTTATAATCCAGCCCGCCAATATCGCAAAGAATAATTTAATACCGAATGTCACGCAGCCGATTGAAAGCACCGGCACCTTTCTCCATGTGTACGGAACGCCTGCGAACATAATCGGAGCTGCGATTAAGGTATAGAATTCTCCACTTGACATATATGTGATAATTCCGAATACAAGTCCAAGCAGTGCTCCTGCCCCGACCTGCTCCAAGATCTCCTCAAATTCCTTCTTGTACTGAACATACCGGGCTGATTCGATGTATTCGCTCTTCGTCATCGCTCTGTCCGCCTCAACCGTTGCGGCCTCCTGCTTGACAGGCGGCTGTTCTGCCATAGTGCTTCCGCTTTTCTGCGCTGACGGCTTTTCAACAGATGCATTATTATCAACAGATAGATTATTCATTGATGTTCCATTTATCGATGACTTATCCGCGGATAGACCATTCATTGGTGTTCCATTTATCGATAACTTTTCCTTTATTCCGTCATAGAGCATCATGAACACCTTAGCACCCTTAATACTGCCGAATCTGTCACAGAATGAATATTCGCTGTCGACGTTGTACTTCACTATATCCGCAAGCTCAGCTTCAATTATCCCGTCCTTCTCATCCATATCATAGATTGATACAAGGACCTCACTTCCAGGCTTGATATAATCAAGCTGTTTTTCCTTCGTTGTGTTAAGCTTTAACAGCTTGATTCCTCTCGCATCCGTCACCATAACCGAATCGAGATAGAAGGATTTGACCACACACTTGATTAACACATAGAATTCTCCGGCGAACATGTCCGGATGCTCCCGCGTTCTGTATATATGCTCTGTCAAAGCTTCAATATTCTCGCATCTGACCGTGTATTCATCTATCTCCTCCATTATTTTTTTGTGTAGATAGCTGTCCTTCACCTTAGTAAGCCTCCGTTTATTTTTATAATATTTCTATAAAATTATATAATGCTTTCTGTCAGTATGCAATACTTTTCTTTATGTGAATATTTATATTGTTATTATATAATTCATGAGCGACACATAATGTCATTCAACAAAAAAAGACATCGAAATTGATGTCTTTTTTTAAATCATATTATAAGTTAATAAAATTAATACAGCAGATATTACTTTCTATCGCCATACACATTGAGAAGAAATCCCGGCTTGCTTCCGAGCTCATCAGGATATACAAGATACTTAAAGCCGGCAAGCCTCTCATAATCCGCAAGGTCATCCTTTGAAAGTGCTGTGACAGCCTTCCTTGCTTCCTCATCATCCTTTATGCCGTCCACATAGCAAAACACGCGTCCTGCGTTGATTCCGGCGTATACTGTCTCCGCGTTGTCAAGGATATATGTATATCCGTTGTCTCCGACAAGTGCCGGCATCTCGTCCATGCACAGTGCATCTGACTTCTTAAGTTCGGCAGCCTTAGAATCATATGCAGCCTTGTCGAACTTTGCAAAGCTCTGCACAGGGTAAAAGGTTCTTAAATTGAGTTCGAGTCTTGAATGAAACTTCTCAACCTTGTACTCCTCGAAGTTTCTCATAATCTCCTTGGCAATCTGCTCAGGTGATGCATAGGTGCTCTCAATAATGAGGTCATAATTATTTTTATCATAGTAATCAATATTATAGAGCTCCTTGAAGCGTGCCCTCTCAAGGTCGGCTCTCTGCTTAAGTCCGGCCATTGTTGCATTGATATCCTGATACTCCTCTGCCTCTCTTGCACCGCCAGCAAAGGTTCTGCGTGCAGCCTCGTAGCTGTCAGTCAGAAGGAACACCTTGAAGCTGTCAGGTGCAAAATTCCATGCAAGTCTTGAATCGAAGAGGACATTGTCCTCCTCCCTGCCGATTTTTGCGGTACGGTTGTCAATCATATCGTCGATTGAACGGTCCGCCTTCGCAAGCTCGTTGAGCTCAAGCACCGACACACCCTTTTCCTTTGCTACATCCCTGAAGAGTCCGCCGCCGGTTATTACCTTAAATCCATACTTCTGAAGCTCCTTACATACACTGCTCTTTCCTCCGCCAAGATTACCTGTTATTGTTATGTTCATTTTATCCTCCATTTCCTCGCCATGCGGCGATATATGTTGTCAATGATATTCGCAATCCGCTTCGCTGCCTGCTCATATAAAATCACTGCTTCGCATCTTTTTATTTTATAAATCCAAGCCTCTTGCAAGGTCAAAATTAACATTGATTTCTTTTCCTGCCGTAGTGAACACACCGTCGGTATCGTATATACGGTACACATAATCACTCATCCATGCCGTTGCACCGTCATTTAAGAAAGAGGTCTTTACGCGCTTGATTGTGAGCACCTTAAGCTCCTTGCAGTCATTGTTGTCATAGCAGAACAGCTTGTACTCATTAGGGTTATCAATATCTCTGTACAGCGATACAGCATTGATGGCATGTGACTCGCCATATATGATAAGCGGAATACCCGCTGAGAGATAATCTATAAGCTTCGCCATTGTCTCAGAATTATCCGAGCCTGTCGAGCTGAAATAAAACCTCTTATATCCGGTTGCTTTCTGGCTTGAGAAGAAATTGTTGATGGCAAGAAGCGTGTCATACATGGACTTGTCCTCATCGCTTACAAGCTCAACATCTGTCAGCTTGAATCTGAAGAATTCCACCTCACTGAACTTCTTTCCTTCAAGAGTTCCGTCCTGCTTTAAGTTATAGAACTCAGCAAGCGGGAACTGTTCAAGCACAGCTCTTACCTCATCCTTGAATACAGCCTTTCCGTCAATGACATCCCACTTCTCGGCAGCAGGCTTTGACAAAATATCGAACATTTCCTGATAATCCGAGTAATCATGAAGTGCCTGTGTGTTTTCTACATAATCGCCCTTTTCCTTAAAGAAATTGGAATCGTCAAAGTTATATGCCAGTGCTGAAAGCGACTCCGACCAAGGCATGCTTGAGTACTTATGCTTATCCACCGCACCATAGCTGTATGGCAGCTTACCGATATAATAGAGCTGTGTGAAGGAAGCTATTCCAAAGCACTGTCCGCCGCGGTATATATTTTCTGAGTCTGTAATTCTGAAATTATTGAAAGGAAAAGCGTCCGTAGCTATATTGAAGCCCGAATCAGCAAGAAGAATACTGTCAAATTCTCCGTCCCCGTCAAGGTCTGCATAATTATTGTTGAGAACAGTAGTAATCTGCTCATATAAGTCAGTCAAATCCTCTGCCGAACGCGCATACCTGTAAAAACCGCCTGTTCTCGTCGCAAGCTCCGTCAGATGCTCAACATCAATATCATTGCCGAGTCCTATACAGATGATAACCGCATTCTTGTCTGCCGCTCTGCTTACAACCGTGTCCGTATCCCAGTTAAAGTCAAACAGACCTTCTGTGTCGTATCCATCAGAGAGAAGAATAACATAATGCCTCTTGGTATTGTCTTTTTCAAAATCCGACACCGCATCATACACCGCATTGTTAGCCGCTGTTCCGTTAAAGTGCGGCGGCTCATCCTTTATGGAGTCAACAGCTTCACAGAGTGCCTCCTTATTGTCGGTGAGCTCCATAACCCTTGTCACATCATGAGTAAAAGTATAAAAACTGAATCTTGTGGTATCATCCGCCTGTTCTATGAGTGACTTTGCCATATCGATTCTCTTGAATTCAACATCATTCTCATCACTGCCCGGACACAGCTCCTCGCTGTACATGGAACCTGAATTATCGATTACAAGTGCTATATCAAGTGATGGTCTGCCAAGTGCCTCAAGATTTACCATCTGACCTAAGAAATATCTGGAAAAATGCTCAAGCTCAGCTTCTGTTCCCTCGCTTACAAGGACATAGCTTCCATCATCAAGATACTGGTATATACCAACCTGCTCACCATAACCCGGCTCATAATCAAAGCTGATTGCTGCAGAGTTGAACTTCTGATTCTCCATATAGATTTCGTACACAGGTGTAAGTGCAATCGGAACATTGAAGAGTCCCTCGCTCTCCTGAAATACAATATCGCCTACCATATAATTGCCTTCTACGGTAAGCATGGCATCATCACAGGTATATTCCTCCTCGAAGGTACGAGCGCCATCCTTGGTCTTTCCATCAGACTTAGGATTCAACGGGTCAAGTCCAAGACGAATCTCCAGTCCGTCATATATGCCGTCACCATCTGTGTCAGCCTTATTAGGATTGGTTCCAATCTTCTCCTCTTCCTCATCAGTAAGTCCGTCGTTGTCGGAATCCGGATTCTCTGCATCGGGCTGGAATCCTCTTAATTCCTCCAGCCCGATAACATCAGGTGTAATCTCCTGCTTCTTTGCGCAGCCCGTCAGTACAAGGGCACAGCAAATTATCATTAGTATTCTTTTCATATCTTCCTCCGCATATTTTTATCAAAAAAACACGCTATACCAATGTCGATATAGCGTGTTATAAACTATCATGCAGAACAAAACTACATGTTCATCTGCTTTGCTACTTCCTCTGCAAAGTTCTCCTGCTTCTTCTCCATACCCTCGCCTCTCTCGAAACGAACGAACTTCTTAACAGAAAGCTTTGCATTGTTAGCCTTGCCAACCTGTGCAAGATAAGCTGATACTGACTGCTTACCATCCTCAGCCTTAACATATACCTGATCGTTTAAGCAGATTTCCTTAAGCTCCTTGTTAAGCTTACCCTGAATCATGCCCTCAATAACCTTCTCAGGCTTGCCTGCTGCCTTAGGATCATTAGCTATCTGAGCCTTGATAATCTCTATCTCATGCTCCTTGAACTCGTCAGGAACCTCTGCATCACATACATACTGTGGATGAAGAGCTGCAATCTGCATTGCTACGTTCTTAAGAGCTTCCTTGATATCGTCGTTGACAACATCAGTAGATGCCTCAACAAGAACACCAATCTTGCCATCGCCATGAATGTAAGATACAACAAGGTCAGCATTAGTAACCTTCTCGAATCTTCTGATGCTTAACTTCTCACCGATACGTGCAACCTTGCTTGAAAGTGCCTGCTCAACTGTAAGAGAAGTATCAGCTGCCCATGTCTCCTGCATAAATGCATCCATGTCTGCTGCATTGGAATTCATAGCCTGTGCTGCAACAGCATCAACGAACTCGTTGAACTCAGCGTTCTTAGCAACGAAATCTGTCTCAGAGTTGACCTCTACAACAACTGCATTGTGGTCGTCTGCAAGTAATGTCTTAACAACACCCTCTGCTGCAATTCTTCCAGCCTTCTTAGTAGCTGCTGCAAGTCCTTTCTCTCTTAAGAACTCAACTGCCTTATCCATATCGCCTTCTGTAGCTGCAAGAGCCTTCTTGCAATCCATCATTCCGGCACCGGTCATCTCTCTTAACTCTTTTACCATTCCTGCGGTAATGTCTGCCATCTTATTTTCCTCCAAATATTTTAGATTTAATAGATTAAATACATAAGGGGCAAAATCTGCCCCTCATGTTATTTATTCAGGAATTATTCCTCTGTTGCTGCCTCTTCTGCGTTCTCAACATCCTCAGCGAACTCAACATCTGCTGCCTCGCCCTGATTAGCCTCAATTACAGCGTCTGCCATCTTAGCAACGATAAGCTTAACAGCTCTGATAGCATCATCGTTACCAGGGATAACGTAATCTAACTCCTCCGGGTCACAGTTAGTATCAACAATACCGAAAAGAGGAATTCCAAGGATATGAGCCTCCTGGATACAAATTCTCTCCTTCTTAGGATCTACAACGAAGATAGCGTCAGGAAGCTTCTTCATGTTCTTGATACCGCCAAGGTTCTTCTGAAGCTTGTCCATTTCCTTTCTAAGCTGTGTAACTTCCTTCTTAGGGAGAACATCGAATGTTCCGTCCTGCTCCATTGTCTCAATCTCAACTAAACGTGCAATTCTGCTCTGGATAGTCTTGAAGTTGGTAAGCATACCACCTAACCATCTCTCATTGATGTAGTACATTCCGCAACGCTCTGCCTCAGTCTTAACTGCTTCCTGAGCCTGCTTCTTAGTACCTACGAATAATACCGTACCACCGTCAGCAACGATATCAGCTAATGCATGGTAGCACTCATCTACCTTAGTAACGGACTTCTGTAAGTCAATGATGTAGATTCCGTTTCTCTCTGTGTAGATGTACTCTGCCATCTTAGGGTTCCATCTTCTTGTCTGGTGTCCGAAATGTACACCTGCCTCAAGTAACTGCTTCATAGAAATAACGCTCATTATAGTACCTCCTGTGGTTTTTAATATTCTTCCATGTGCTTCAGCTTTCCGTCACCCCGAGCAAGGGACCATAGGAAATCCACACATGTGTTTTTTCACACAAAACTAAGAATAACATACCTGTCAATAAATTGCAAGTATTTTTTTATCTGCTGCAGAAAGCCGCTGCAAGCTCCTCATAACTCATTCCCGAGTTGACCTCAAAGCTTCCTACCCTTATTCTGTCCGCATATCCATTGCCTACAAGGAAATTGTCAAAATCAGCCTGATTTTCAATAATTCCTGCTCTTTTCAACATCTCGCATACGGTGTTGGAGCTCATTCCACTCGCTATTGTAAGCGTATATGTAACCACTGTTCCCGCCTCCGGCTCGGTTACATTCTCTGTCTCAGTCTGTGTCTCCTGTGTGGTTGTCTCCTGCGTGGTTGTCTCCTGCGGTGTCGTAGTCTCAGTCACCGGCTGTGCTGTGGTGGTCTCACGCACGGATGAAGTCTCCTGAACCGACGACGCTTCCTCCTCTGTTGAAGTCTCGGTCTCTGATTTATTCTCAGATGACGACGGCTCCCCAGATGATATATCGTCCGATGATTCTTCATCCGATGATGTCTCATTCGATTCTTTTGTGGATTCTTCCGTCATGCTGTCGGACTCCTGAGTATCCTCCTGCGAAGCTCCGTTGTCTGAGGAGCTCTCCTGAGCCGGTGTCGTGTAAGTCATACCGAGCTCTCTTGCACGCTCAATCACTTCACTGTCGGACATTCTTCTGTTGGCATTGTGCGAAATTGCAAGAATTATCGTTGTGACCGCAATACCGATTCCCAGTCCGCGTAAAAAATATTTAAGTCTCATCTTATTTTATTCCTTTGAACAAATCTATAACCAGCTTAACCTCTCCGACTCCGATGCCGAGCGTCTTTGCAATCTCAACATTGCTTTTTCCTTCATTATACAATGAAAGAACCGCCTCTTTCTTGTTCTCATTTGAAATAGGCTTTTCAGCTTTTTTATCGTCCGCCAAGGTTTCGGAAGCATTCCCCGCGGCAGTCATAACCTGCTCGTCTGCGGGCTGTTCAACCACGGCTGACTGAGTCTCTTTAACAACCGCTGCTTCGCCATCCTCCGTCTTAGGCTTCGTTGTTCTCTTTCTTGTACCCGAAGAGTTCTTAGCTTTTGCTGATGCAGTTGATGTTTTGGAAGCTGTTATCTTTGCAGACGGCTTTCCGGCAGTCTTAGGCTTAATCACCGCATCATCAGACTTCTCCTGCACTTCCGAAACCTTCTGTTCCTGTGCCGCTTCGTTCTGCTGTGCCATCACTTCCTTGGCTGCCTCCGTCGCAATCTGCATATCACGGATATTGTTATGTACCTCCTTGTTCTTCTCATTTAGCATATCATAGAGGAACATAACCTCCGTATGGTTCTTGTTGATATCAGCAAGCACCGTGTCAGAATACTCCGACAGCTCCTTTATCTTCTCATTTGACAGATGCTCAAGTGCATCCCTTGTATTGACCTCGATATTCCTTGTCAGCTCATCGGTCTGCTCCTTGAACACCGCAGAAATCTGTCCTTTTATAGCCTCCCTCTGCTTATCAGAAAGGCTCACATTGACACTCTGAACGTTCTCAGAACCGTCAATTTTCATAAAGAAAATGAAGCTGACCGCAACACAGATAATTCCAATCAATAACAATACTATTTCTAATGCTGTCATAATTCTTAAATGATAAATCAGATTCGAACATCAAATGACATATGCTTGTTCTGCTCCGGCTTATCATCCTCCTCTTTGTTTTCTTTTTTCTTTCCGGAAGTACCGAAATATCGGTTCTTTCCCTTTTCCTTGGCATCGAATTTTTCGTTCTTCCACTCAGAATCATGTTTTTTGACAACAGTATCCGAATTGCGTTCAACCTGCTTATTGAACTGGTTCTGAAACGCCGTCTGCTCCATGACAGGCTTCTGTTCCTCATTCTGTCTGAGCTGTGCATAGTCCGGTGTTCTATTAACAATTCCCGTAAGCTCTACTGGTCTCATCTCTAATCACCTCTTTTATAAAGGAAGTCTCACAATGTCAGCTCCATCTCTTGCATACTGACAGTAATCATTCTTATCCTTGATAAATAACACTGTATTTCCGAATGAAAGCTTGGTAACCGGATAAATGGAACCTGTAATCTTTATTCTCGCGTTATTGTCCTCAACGAGTGATTCCTTTCCATTATTGTATTCCTCTGTCATCTGCTTTATGGACTGCTCAAGCATAATAATGTTCTTCATGGACTTTTGAAGCATTTCCTGTCTCTCAGGTTCAAGTCTGCCTTCCTGTTCCATCTTCTTACGAAGGACTGCTACAACCTGTCCAAGCTTCTCCTTATCGGCTGCTGACTTCTTAATCTGCTCAGCAAGCTCATTGACACGCTTACGCAGTGACGGGTCAACTCCCACATATACGTTGGTTACCGTGCCCATCGTATTGCCAATTTGCTTGGCGGTAACATTCTGTCCGGCTCTTACCGTTCCGCCTACCAGGAGACCGTTCTTACCGTTGACGGTAATCTTGCCACCTGCGGATGTGCTTGAATGCAGCAGTGAATCTGTCTCTATGTTGCCTCCGCATACCATTGCAGCATTCTCAACGAACTTCGACACGATGTCTCCATTCGCATGAATCTGTGCCTTGTTCATTCCCTGAATGCCTCGGTTCACCGTAAGGTTACCGCCTGCATCCACATTCGCCCCCTCGACAACACCCATAATGGTTATATCTCCCGTTGCCTTGAGCGAGAAGCCTGCGCGGACATTGCCGTGAACTATTACGTTGCCGTCATACTCGATATCTCCAGTGGTGTTATCCACATCAACAGGCACATCATATATGTCGGATATTAGTATCTTATCTCCCTCAAGCGTTATGTGTCCGTTGACCTTGGATATAAGGCTTAATCCATCCTCTGATATATACGCATTCCTTGTGAACTTGAAGTTCCTCTTATTAACTCTGTTAGGTGCAATCTCAACACCCATAACATTGCGTCCCGGTGTCCCCTTGTCGGCAGGAATAATTCTTGCAACAACCTGCTCCGCCTTAACACTTGTGATAAGGTCAAGTTCATGGTAATCTACCGTTCCGTCTTCCTTAACCTTAGGCTTGGCTATATTATGCGTGTTGAAAAGATACTCAATCTCGGCATCTTTTCCCTGAACAGGCTCCACACCCTTTGCAATGACAAAAGGTGTATTGTATATCTTCCCGTTTACGACCTCTTTTATTATATCCTCGTCAATACCGTATATAATTCCCTTTACGGCAAGGTCTCCTATCATCTCGTCATATGTCATTTCACTTCCTGCACCGACAGGCGGATACATAACGGCCGTAACCTTCATCTTATCGTTGTCAATATTATAAATACAAAAAGCGGCGCTGGAATTCATCGCCGTACTGCTTATTTTAAAACTATTATTTTCCTCAATATTTTTTATGCCCGCTCTGATGTCGTCCTTATTAAAATCTTCAAATCTCCTGCTATCCAAAAAGAATACAATCTCATCAGGAGTAACACCCTTTGCACCTTCATCAGGCTTCGTAACCGTTATATAGGTTCCATCCGGCTTGACTGAAACCATGAAATACCCGTTTTTTTTCATGTTTCTTCTCCTATAATCATTAGTCAGCGAGCAATCCCATGTATGCTCCCATATGCTTTTTCATCTTCTGAATCGCCTTCGTGTGAAGCTGGGAAACTCTCGATTCCGAGACCTCAAGCACCTTACTTATTTCCTTCAATGACAAATCTTCATAGTAATAGAAAAGGACAACACTCTTCTCCTTCTCTGTGAGCTCCTCTATCGCCTTCTCAAGCATCTTGGCAAGCTCCGCCTTCTCTACAACCTTCTCCGGCTGCTCGAATTGTGAATTGTGCGACGCATCCATCTTGATTTCGCTGCCCTGTTCAACAAAATCCTCAAGCGAAACAATATTGGTAATCTTCGTCTGTCCATTCCATGCATCAAGCTCATCAACAGAAATCTCCAACTCGTCAGCCAGTTCCTCATCTGTTGCAGGTCTGCCGTTCTCTGCCTCCAGCTTTGCCATTGCAGTGTCAATTTTTCTTTGTTTTTGTCTCACACTTCTTGGAATCCAGTCCATCTTTCTTATCTGGTCTAAGATAGCACCTCTGATTCTGAGACTGGCATAAGTCTCGAACTTTACATTCTTATTGAAATCAAACTTATCGATTGCATCAATAAGTCCGAATATACCATAGCTCACCAAATCCTCATATTCCACATTGTATCCAAGATACATACTGAGTCTTCCGGCTACAAGCTTAACAAGCGGGGCATATTCTGTTATTATCTTTTCCCGCAGCTCCGGAGTTCTTGTCTTAGCATACTGCCCCCAAAGCTTTTCCTTGCCGTTATCATCCATTATGCAGCCCTCTCTCAATGAACACTGTTATTCACTATTCGTCCTCTTCTGTCTCATCATCAGTCTCTTCATCCTGAGTCTCTTCCTTTTTTTCTTCCTTCTTAATGTTAAGGAAACGATTGAGCAGTGCTCTCACGATGACACCTATAATGAAAAATACAATCGAAGCAGCGAGGATAAGAATTAACGCCTTGGTGAGATCATATTGATATATAAATGTAACCACACATGCCACTAATGCTGCAATCAAAGTTATTATAGCGGGAAGATTCCTGAAAATCATATCCGTTTAAGTTCCTTTCCTACTGCCTTAATTAACAATGAACCATCTTCAGAATAAAATTCGATTGTACGTCCGTAATTTAACCCCGTATCCTCAGCAACAATACGAATGCCAAGCTTTTTAAAGTTGACCTTTGCAGATTCTGCATTCTTCTCGCCAACCTTCATTGTCGCATTGACACCTGAGCCTGATGACACAGCGAACATCTGAGCTCCTCCCGCAATTTTTGCTAACATTCTGCTTCTCACAGCACCCATCTTCTCCATCCTTGCAACAGTCTCTGCTATTCCTGTATCTCCGAACTTCGCAATATTCTGATTGTTGCGTATCAGAGTGCTGTCAGGAAGCATGTAATGACACATACCGATAATCTTGGTCACGGGGTCATATATGCATGCTCCTATACATGAGCCTAATCCTAATGTAGTTAAATTATCGGGATAACGGCAGACATTTAAGTCTGCCATTCCCACTTTAATCATATTTCCCATTGCTTTTTTACCTGTGTATATATTATTTACATACCTAATGATGAAAGAATCACATCATATGATTCAAGCTCAGGTACCATAAGAAAATAACCGTTTACCAAATCGAGCTCACCGAACTGTGTCTCAATAAGGAGAACCTTATCACCGAGCTTACCGAATTCAATAGCAGGTACACTTAAGAGTGCTCCCGCCATATCTATCGATATATACGGCACGGATGAAGCAATCTTTAAATTGGTAAGGTTGGACATTGCCGACAGGTATGCACCGATAATGATATTACCTATCTCACTGAGTGCGGAAAGCTCCATCTCCGAAAATGTTCCGTCACTCGTTACTCCCATACCGCCCATAAGTGAGTTCACAAGGTTATGTGCTGATTCCTCTTTTACAAGGAACATCATCATTCCCTTGACATCTCCGTCAAGCTGTACAAGTATTCCGGCAAGTACCTCCTCCGGAGAGCCGAATGTATCCGGGAGATTGGTAAACGGAACCATCTCAACTCTCGGTACATTCATATCTATCTTGGTATTCATCATCTTAGCCAGTGCAGTTGTAGCATTACCGGCTCCGATATTACCTATTTCCTTTAAGACGTCAAATTGTAAGTCATTCAGCTTGTCAAGTTCTCTCTCTGCCATGACATCTCCTTTCCGGTAACGAACTACTCTTCCTTCGTCTGATCCTTATCGGCTATTGCGAGCTGTATGTTGAGAAGTGATATAAGCTCTCCCTTGCTCTTTCCGATTGCGCTGATATATCCTGCCATATCGTTGTTGGCATCAATGTTAGTCTTCTCAATTGACTCCTCGTCAAGTGTAACTACCTCGTTGACCTGATCAACAATGAGTCCAACTGTTGCCTGCTGTTCAAGCTTAATAATGATAATTCTTGTCTTATCCGTAATCTCATCAGCAGGAAGACCGAACTTAAGTCTGAGGCTCATTACAGGAACAATCTCGCCTCTTAAATTGATTACACCCTTAAAATAAGACTGTGCCTTAGGAACTCTCGTAATCTTCTGCATTCTTACGATATTGTCAATATAATTAATGTTTATACCATACTGTTCATCGCCAAGCTTAATGACGATATACTGTCTTGCTGTCGACTGACTTGTTGTTATAGAATCCATAGTGTGTTACCTCCATCTGTTATACAAGAGTATTTGCATCAATGATAAGTGCGATATCGCCATCACCGAGGATGGTAGCACCGCTGATCATCTTGTTGACATTGATGTAGCTTCCAAGTGACTTGATTACTATTTCCATCTGTCCGATAAGACTGTCTACAACAATACCTGCTCTCTTGTCGCCCTTACGAACAATAACAACCGTCATGTTCTCGCTGTCATCATTGCTTGACTCCACATCAAGGAGCTTGCCAAGACGAATGATTGGGATAACCTTGTCTCTAAGATGTATAACTTCCTTGGAGTTCACATACTTAATATCACCCTTGGTTATATCTTCAAGTGTCTCAATAGAGCCAAGTGAGATAGCATACTGCTCATCACCGAGCTTAACCATGAGTGCCTGAATAATTGCAAGTGTAAGAGGAAGTCTTACAATGAATGTGCTTCCTTCACCGAGCTTAGTCTTAACCTCTACATCTCCTCCGAGTGCCTCAATCTTAGACTTAACAACGTCAAGACCAACACCTCTTCCGGATACGTCGGAAATCTTTTCTGCTGTTGAGAAACTTGGACGGAAAAGTAAATCAATGATATCCTTATCTGTCATTGCCTCTGCCTGCTCAGGTGTGATTGTACCCTTCTCTATTGCCTTGTTGCGTACCTTCTCGACATCGATACCGTTACCATCATCACCAACCTCGATGACAACATTGTTGCCGTCCTGATAAGCGTTGAGGAAGATTGTTCCGACCTCAGGCTTGCCTCTCTGCGCACGCACATCAGCATGCTCAAGTCCGTGGTCTGCTGAATTTCTGAGTAAGTGCATAAGAGGATCACCGATTTCATCGATTACGGTACGGTCAAGCTCTGTCTCCTCACCTGTCATGTACAGCTCCATCTTCTTGTCAAGCTTTTTGCTTAAGTCACGAATCATTCTTGGGAATCTGTTTACAACAGTCTCAATAGGAACCATTCGAACGTTCATTACAGATTCATGAAGTGATGTTGTAACTCTCTCAAGATACTCTATCTGCTCATTGAAATTCTGTCTTCCCGCCGTTGTGTTCTCGCTTGTGGAATTGTTAATTGACACAAGACCATTCTTAGCTATAATAAGCTCACTTACAAGGTTCATAAGTGTATCAAGCTTATCGATATCTACACGAACCGAACGGTTGGCAACAGGCTTGCCTGTTTTGGCAGGTGCTGCCTTCCTCTCATCAGCCTTAGCAGGTGTTGATGATGTTGAAGCTGCTGCTTCCTTGTCAGGATGTGTCTCCGATGCTGCCACAACAGACTGTGCTGTCGGCTCTCCCTTGACTTCCTCAAGCTCCCCGCCGACTGCGTCCTTGACTTCGGATACATTCTTAATTACTCCA
>CAKRIL010000025.1 GCA_934343915.1 uncultured Lachnospiraceae bacterium
CTTAGCAGCTCGACGGGGAATCGAACCCCGGTTTCCGCCGTGAGAGGGCGGCGTCTTAACCGCTTGACCATCGAGCCATATTCATATTATTCTTCACTGCTCCCGCAGTATTCATAAGCTTGTACAGCATTCCCAACTGCCGTGCAGCTTAGCAGCTCGACGGGGAATCGAACCCCGGTTTCCGCCGTGAGAGGGCGGCGTCTTAACCGCTTGACCATCGAGCCGTAATGAGTACTTTCCTAATATACACTAGCTGTAAGAAAAAAGCAAGCATTTTTTACAAAATTATTTAAGTTGTTCAATTTGAGTGTATTTTATATAATTTTCGCACAATTTTTATTTAACACTTCCGCCACAGCATAAAATTACCACGAATCCAAATAAAAGACTTTGCACATGATTCAGGTGCCAGAACATTCTTTAACAACCTTAATATGTATATCAGGTTCTGTTATGCATATCACGACTTTTGGGAGAAGCTTAGTTGTTCTTAAGACTCTGTTTACTACACAGCCACAGACGGCATGGATGCCGGCTGAGCTGCAAACAGCCATGGATGGCTGATTTTGCAGCGATGGCGGAAGCAGAAAGACATTTTCCAGAGTCATTAGAACAACTTGCTTCGTACAACGGAGCTGATATGCATAAACAGAACCTGATATACACATTAAGATTAAACCGATATGTTCTGACACCTGAATCGAATAAATCACATCCCGCTCAGCAGCCCATCGAACAGCGACAGCTGGTTGCTCTCCGGCAGGTCGCCCAGTATGCCGAGGTCTCCAAGCAGCGCAACAACCGTCTTTGAAGCCTTCGTTCTCGCCTGAAAGTCATCCCTTGAGAGGAACGGTCCCTGCTCCGCCGCGTTCATAATCAGCTCGGCTGCGACATCACCAAGTCCGTCAATCGAGTTGAACGGCGGCAGAAGCTTGCCGTCAACTATCTGGAAGTTGCGGGAATGGGATTTGTAGAGGTCTATCGGAAGGAACTCAAGACCGCGTGCGTACATTTCCTGCACAAGACGCATATCCTTAAGGGTATCCTCCTCCTTCTTTGAGAGGCTGTCGCTTCTCTTCTTGTAATCTGCTATATAGTAGTCAAGCTTTTCCTTTCCCATACACATAAGCTCATATGAAAAGGCGGTCGCCCTGATACTGAAATACGCCGCATAGTAGGCAAGCGGATAGAACACCTTACAGTATGCGATACGCCAAGCCATCATAACGTACGCGGCTGCATGTGCCTTAGGGAACATGTACTTAATCTTAAGACATGAATCGATGTACCACTGCGGAACACCATGCTCAAGCATCTGCTCCGGCCAGCCATCCTTAAGTCCCTTTCCCTTTCGAACACTCTCCATGATTGTGAAGGACAGCTCCTTGTCCATGCCCTTTCCAATCAGATATATCATAATATCATCTCGACAGCATATCGCGGTGGAAATTGTCGCAACTCCGCTCATAATGAGTGTCTGGGCATTGCCAAGCCACACGTCCGTACCATGTGAAAGTCCCGATATACGGACCAAATCCGCGAAGCACGTCGGCTTCGCGTCAATAACCATCTGCATGGCAAAATCGGTGCCGAACTCAGGTATACCGAGCGCTCCGAGCTTCGTTCCTCCGATGTCATCAGGCGTGATTCCAAGCGCCGATGTATCCTTAAACAGGCTCATAACCTCAGGTGAATCGAGCGGAATCGTCTTAGGGTCTATTCCGGTCAGATCCTGAAGCATACGAATCATGGTCGGATCATCATGCCCGAGAATATCGAGCTTTAACAGGTTGTGGTCAATGCTGTGGTAATCAAAATGTGTGGTTATAATGTTGGTTGTCATATCATTAGCCGGATGCTGTATCGGCGTGAAGGTATGAATCTCCTCGCCAATCGGAAGAACTATGATACCTCCCGGATGCTGTCCGGTAGAACGCCTTATTCCCGTACAGCCTTCAGCAATACGCACTATCTCACTGTCTCTTTTGGTTATGCTTCGCTCCTCAAAATACTTTCTGACATAGCCGTATGCAGTCTTGTCGGCAACAGTGCCGACGGTTCCTGCCTTGAAGGTCTGTCCCTT
Organism: uncultured Lachnospiraceae bacterium; assembly: GCA_934343915.1. Classification (GTDB taxonomy): domain Bacteria; phylum Bacillota; class Clostridia; order Lachnospirales; family Lachnospiraceae; genus CAG-882. The sequence goes on from CAKRIL010000025.1 coordinate 2,084, forward strand.
TCCGAAGATAACCTCTGTGTAGGAATGTGCCTTCGACTGATATTCTCCCGAGAAGTTGAGGTCAATATCCGGCTCCTTGTTTCCCTTGAAGCCCAGGAAGGTCTCGAACGGAATATCGAAGCCCTGCTTGGTGAGCGGTTCTCCGCAGTTAGGACACACCTTGTCCGGCATATCGCAGCCCGCTCCTCCCGAGAACTTCTTAACCTCATCCGAATCAAAATCACAGTAATAGCACTTTTTGCACAGATAATGCGGCGGAAGCGGATTAACCTCCGTGATTCCCGCCATGGTAGCCGCAAGCGATGAACCGACAGAGCCTCTCGAACCTACAAGGTATCCGTCCTCATTTGACTTCCACACAAGCTTCTGTGCGATAATGTACATAACTGAATAACCGTTGCTTATAATAGAGTTAAGCTCCCTTTCAAGCCTCTCCGTAACTATCTCCGGGAGCTCTTTACCGTACATCTCATGTGCCGTTGTGTAACATATTTTTCTGAGTGTCTCATCCGAATTTTCAATTACAGGCGGACATTTATCAGGACGTACCGGTGATATCTTCTCGCACATATCGGCAATCATATTGGTATTTTCAACGACAACCTCGTATGCCTTATCGTTGCCGAGATACTGGAATTCCTCAAGCATCTCGTCTGTCGTGTGAAGGTACAGCGGTGCCTGATGGTCGGCATCGTCGAAGCCCTGACCTGCCATGATTATTCTTCTGTACACCTCATCCTCAGGATTAAGGAAATGCACATCACAGGTGGCAACCACCGGCTTGCCGAACTGCTCACCGAGTGCGACAATCTTCTTATTGATATTTATAAGATCCTGCTCCGACGATACCCATATGTCCTCCGAATCAATCATAAAGTGATTGTTTCCGAGAGGCTGTATTTCAAGATAATCATAGAACTCAACCAGTCTTGCAATATCCTGCTCCGATTTGTTGTCGAGTATCGCACGGTATAATTCGCCCGCCTCACACGCAGAGCCGAGAATAAGTCCCTCCCTGTGCTTTAGAAGCTCACTCTTAGGAACTCTCGGTCGTCTGTTAAAATATTTAAGATGTGCCATTGAAGTCAGTCTGTACAGATTGGTTCTGCCGACATCATTCTTGGCAAGTATTATCGCATGGTATGAAGGAAGCTTCTTTACTATATTCTCCCTCGCATCGGCAAGGCTCTCCACCTCGTCAAGGTTCGTTATTCCGCGCTCCTCCATCATTCCCATGAACTTTATGAATATGCCCGCACAGCAGTCTGCATCGTCAACCGCGCGGTGATGGTTCTCAAGTGAGACTCCTACCGCCTTCGCGACCGTATCAAGCTTATATCTGTTAAGCTGCGGAAGCAGAACTCTCGCAAGCGCGACTGTATCGACAACAGTGTATTCCTTGTCAACACCCATTATCTGCTTCGCCTTCGCCTTGATAAAGCCCGAATCAAAGTCGGCATTATGAGCCACAAGCACTGCTCCCTCACAGAAATCAAGGAACTTAGGCAGCACTGTCTCAATGGTCTGCGCATCTATAACCATGGAATCATTGATTCCGGTAAGCTTCTCTATTCGGAATGGTATCGGAATCTCGGGATTGACGAAGCATGAAAAGCTGTCAACACGCTTGCGGTTCTGATATTTTACCGCGCCAATCTCGATAATTTTATCATGCTCTGAGGAAAAGCCCGTTGTCTCAAGGTCAAATACAACATATGTATCGTCAAAGGTCTGCCCTGCCGGGCTTTCGATAAGTGCCTTCAAATCATCTACAAGATATGCCTCAACCCCATAAATTACCTTAAAATCCTTAAGTTTCTCAATGGTATGGTTGGCATCCGGGAACGCCTGGCATACACCGTGGTCGGTTATCGCAATCGCCGGCATTCCCCATTTTGCAGCCTGTTTAATGATATCGGATACCTCAGAGACACCATCCATATCGCTCATCTTGGTATGACAGTGCAGCTCAACACGCTTTCTCTCCGCGTTGTCGACGCGCTTGGTTGTAAAATCAGGAATCTTTTTGATGCCTCTTACCGAGCTCACGGCGATTTCCTTGCTCCAGCTGTCCATCGCAATAACGCCCTTAATCTTGACGAACGCGCCATTGACAATATCTCCGCTGATTTCTTCCAGATTTTCCTTGCTGTTTAGGAATATCTTGACAGACATTGAATCCGTAAAATCCGTCACGGTGAACGTCATAAGCTGCTTTCCTGTTCTCAGCTCCTTGACCTCAACGCCCCTGATTTTACCTCTTATAACACCTTCGCCTATCTCATGTGTTATACCTGCAAGCTCGACAGCCTCTTCATCAAAATCCTTTCCATAAATAACGTCCGGATTACCGGACATCTTAACGGAGCGGAAGCTCTTAGTCTCCTCCTTGGCTTCCTTCTTATTATCCTTCTTATCCTCATGTGGCTTAGGTGCAGCGGCAGCTTCACTCTGCACAGTCTCACTGTGGGTATCCTTTGCCTCCTCCGAGGCCTCCTCAGATGCCGACAGCTCCATATGCACAACAGGAGTGTCCTTCGCCTCATGCTTCACTTCCTTGAATATCACATCGAAGCCTATCTCGAAGCCGCAGCGGTCAAAGAATACCATGTGAAGGTATTCTCTGAGTCCCTGTATTCTGTCCCTTGCAATGGTTCCGTCCGCAATGGTGAGCTCCATCCTGTCCTCGGCTGTGAATCTTACCTTCGCCTTCTTTAACAGGTCATAATCGAATATGCTCTCCGCCTTAAGCTCGTCCAAAATGCTGTCCCTGTATATACCCCACAGTTTCTCCTGTGTGTACTGGCTTGAGAGCTCATACTTTTCAACCACATGGATGTCCATTGTCCGAAACGGCGGGAGCTGCTTTCTAAAGCCCGCTTCAAGTGCAAATATCGTCTGCTTCGGTATAAGTCTCTTGGACAGAATATATACCCTAAGCCGGGTTTTGGCTGAGTTGGTGGTGACCTTAATCACCTCAACATCAGCCAAAATATCCATTGTATCTTCATTAAATTCTAGTGTAGGAAATGCATCAAAAAGCTTCATGTATCTTTCACTGTTCCTTCCAATGGTCGAGTTCATACTTAAGTGCGTCAAGAAGCTCGCTCTCAGGCATCTTCTTAATTACTTCGCCGTGCTTAATAAGAACTCCCTCTCCTTTTCCTCCGGCAACTCCAAGGTCTGCCTCTCTTGCCTCTCCCGGCCCGTTCACAACACAACCCATTACGGCAAGCTTGATATTGAGATCATCATAGTTCTGTGCCAGCTTCTCAACCTTGCCCGCAAGACCTATTAAATCTATACTTGTTCTTCCACATGTAGGACATGAGACAATCTCTATTCCGCTCTGTCTGATTCCGAGCGTCTTAAGGATTGTCTTTGCCGCTCTTATCTCCTCAACCGGGTCACCTGTGAGAGACACTCTGATTGTGTCTCCTATTCCCTGACCGAGTATAAGCCCGAGACCTACCGCCGACTTAATGCTTCCCGTAAGTACGGTTCCCGATTCCGTGATTCCTACATGGAGCGGATATGAGGTCTTCGCCGATATGAGCTCGTGTGCCTTAACGCACATCATTACATCAGATGATTTTATGCTTATCACAAGGTTGTCGTAGTCCATATCCTCAATAATTCTTACCTTATCAAGAGCACTCTCGACAATACCCTCCGCCGTCACTCCGCCATACTTTTCAATAAGATTTCTCTCCAGTGAGCCGGAATTGACACCTACACGGATAGGAATATTTCTCTCCTTTGCAACATCCACAACAGCCTTAATTCTGTCGGGACTTCCTATATTCCCCGGATTAATTCTTATCTTGTCAACACCATTTTCCATGGCTGCAATGGCAAGTCTGTAATCAAAATGGATATCCGCAACAACCGGAATATGAACTCTTTTCTTAATCTGCCCTATCGCCTCGGCAGCCTCCATCGTCGGAACCGCACATCTTATTATCTCACAGCCCGCAGCCTCAAGTGCCGCAATCTGCTCAACGGTCGCATCCACGTTCTCAGTCTTGGTATTCGTCATCGACTGTATTGCAATAGGATTACCGCCGCCTATCAGCACTCCTCCGATATTGACAACCTTTGTATTTTTTCTCTGTATAGTATTAGAGTTCTTCATATATGCCTCCGTTTAGAAAAGCTTTGAAATGTCATTGAACAGAATAAAGAACATGAGCAGCATAAGAAGTGCCATACCTATAAGATGCACCATGCCTTCCTTCTTTTGGTCAATCGGCTTACCGCGCACCGCCTCAATGAGAAGGAAAAGAAGCCTTCCTCCGTCAAGTGCAGGTATAGGAAGCAGATTCATAACACCGAGGTTAGCGCTTATCATCACTACCCAGTTGGCAAGATTGAGTATTACATAGAATACTCCGTCAGGCTTACTCTGCTCCACAACATTGCTTATCGCCGATACAATTCCCACAGGACCCGCCACATCATCCTTGGTCACCTTGCCCGTGAAGAGCATCTTAAGGCTCTCGAACACTGTGTTAATCCAGTATTTTACCTCGAGCGCACTGTATTTTAATGTCTGTATCGGATTAACCTTGATTCTTGCAGCCGAGAATGACATTCCTGTCTGGTAATATGCATTATGCACAAGTACAGGTGTTACCGTGAGGTCGACAACCTCACCGTCACGAACCACAGCCACGCTTATCTTCCCGCCCCCGCAGCCTCTTATCGCCGCGATTGCTTCATCCGTCGTCTTTACCGCAGTTCCATTCACCTGAATGATGCGGTCGTTCGTCTTGAATCCCGCAAGCGCTGCGGCTCCGGTCTCAGTAAGTCCGGATATAACCGCATCCTCACCGAGATATACTCCGAGCTGATATACGTCCTCTTCAATATATTCAGGAACAACCGTTGTCTCATACTTCACGCCATCTCTCACATATGTTATATTGAGAGTCTTTCCCGTGTGAAGCTGATAGTACAGACTGAACTCCTTGTAGAAATGGATTCTCCTGCCATTGACCGAGGTGATGACATCACCCTCTTTAAGTCCTGCCTCCTCTGCCACGCTTCCCTGTTCCACGCTGTACAGCTTACACGGATCATATCCGATGCTTCCGATAATAAATACAGCCATGATGAATGCAAGCAGGAAGTTGAATACAGGTCCCGCAGCTATTACTGATATTCTGCGCCATACTGACTTGGATGCGAACAGCTTATCCTTGTCAAGCTCACTTATGCCATCCTCATTGCCGTCCTCGCCCGCCATTATACAGGCTCCGCCGAACGGAAGCAGCTTAAGTGAGAACAACGTTCCCTTTTTCTTCATCTTAAGTATTGTCGGCCCGAGTCCAAGGGCAAATTCGCTCACGGCTATTCCGTTGGCTCTTGCCACAATAAAATGCCCGAATTCATGAATTATTACTATGATGCTTAAAATTATAATTGCTATTATGATATTCAAGTTGTCTTTTCCTCCCCTTGGAAATCAATTCTGCAACCTTAATATCTGCTGCGGATATAGTCATAAGCCGCCGCCTCGGTCGCAAGTATCTGCTCCACATCAGGATTATCAATATATTCTATGTTAGTCATAGTTTGTTCTATTATATCAATAATATCAAGATATTTTATCTTTCGGTCAAGAAACATCGCCACTGCAAGCTCGTTGGCAGCATTGAACATTGTCGGAACATTACCGCCCTTTCTTCCCGCATCATATGCAAGGGCAAGTCCCCTGAAATTGACCATATCAGGCTCCTCGAAGGTTATCTGCTTAAGCTTCCAAAAATCAAGATGCTGTGTATCCAAAAAACGTCTTTCAGGATAGTATAACGCATACTGGATAGGCAGTCTCATATCAGGCGAACCCAGCTGAGCCATGACGGCGCCATCCTCGAACTCAACCATGGAATGTATGATGCTCTGTGGCTGCACGACAACCTGAACCTGGTCTAAATCCACGCCGAAAAGCCATCTTGCCTCCATAACCTCAAGCCCTTTATTAACCATTGTCGAAGAGTCTATCGTAATTTTCCTTCCCATCGCCCAGTTAGGGTGCTTTAAGGCATCCTCAACCTGAATATCCCTCATCTGCTCAATGGTTCTTCCGCGGAAAGGACCTCCCGAAGCGGTAAGAAGTATCTTATGTATATGATTGCCGCGCTCACCGTTAAGGCACTGGAAGATTGCACTGTGCTCGCTGTCCACCGGAAGAATCTTAACCTTCTTCTCTGCCGCAAGCTTCATAATGATATGACCTGCCGTAACAAGTGTCTCTTTATTCGCAAGTGCAATATCCTTTCCCGCATTAATGGCTTCTATTGTCGGAACTATTCCCATCATTCCTACAACCGCTGTCACAACAATCTCTGATTTTCCCATGGTTGCACAGCGTATCAGACCTTCCATTCCGCAGCCGTACTCTATTCCCGATATGTCAGACAGTCTCATCTGTAATTCCTTAACCGAATTCTCATCAGCCATCGATACGAACGACGGTCTGAACTCTCTGACCTGCTTCTCCATCAGCTCAACATTCTTTCCTGCTGACAGTGCTGCAACCTCGATATCATTATTTTTTCTGACGACATCAAGTGTCTGTGTTCCTATTGAACCTGTCGAACCTAAAATAGATATAACCTTCACAATTTTCCTCCCGTCGGAGCCGTATCCGTCTTAATCTTCAATAATTATCCCAATACCTTAAAAAGCTCCAACACAATATATACGGCAGGTGCCGTGAATATGGTACTGTCAAATCTGTCCATTATTCCGCCATGTCCCGGAATAAGCTTGCCGTAATCCTTGACAGAATGGTCGCGCTTGATAGCGGAAGCCGCCAAATCACCGATAATCGATATAATCGCTCCGACACCACATGCCACTGCAAAAACCACCGGCGCATTCACACTGATTCTTGAATTAATTACCGCACCGTAGATTCCGCCTATAATCATAGGACCTATTATTCCGCCAACCGCACCTTCGATTGATTTCTTAGGGCTGAGTAATGGTGTCATCTTGTGCTTTCCGAACTTCACGCCGACAAAGTATGCGCATGTATCGGCAATCCATGAACAGATAAATACGAGCCACACATAAAAGGCTCCATCCTCAAGCAGACGTATTCTGTATATGAAGGAAATCATAACCGCTACATACACAACCGCAAAGAAGCCCATTGCAGCCTGATCCGCCTTATACTTCGGGAACTTAATCACATAGCCCGCCATTATACATATAAGTCCTGCTGCAAGTGATAACAGCATGAACTCCGTCTGTCCGAACCACATAGCCGTATAATACGCGGCAGCGAATATATAACCCATAATTCCGATAACGCTTTTCTCTATGCCGTACACCTTGTACAGCTCGTACATTCCTATAAATGATATCGCTAAGGTAAGAAGAAATAAATACGGCCCGCCAAGCACAAGCCCTGCGCCGACAATCAAGGTAAGCACCACACCGCTCGCTATTCTGACTAACATCCTATTCCTCCTTTACACCGCCGAAGCGTCTGTCACGCTTATTATATTTTCTAATCTCCTCGACAAGATAGTCCATATTAAAATCAGGCCATAACACCTCCGGGAAATCGAATTCCGAATATGCACACTGCCAAAGAAGATAATTGGATATTCTCTTCTCCCCGCTCGTTCTTATAAGGAAATCAGGATCCGGAATATCCCTTGTGTCAAGGTGTGCCGAAATCATATCCTCCGTAATTGTATCCGGGTCTATTCCCTTCTCAATGCACTCCTTAGCTATCTCGCGGACTGCTCTTGTAATCTCATCTCGTGAGCCGTAATTGAGAGCAATTTGGAAGTTAAGTCCCGTATTATTCCTGGTTGCTTCCTCAAGCTCGTCTATCTTGTCTACAATATCCTGTGCAAGCTCATCCCGTCTGCCGAGAATTCTAACACGCATATTGTCCTTGTTGCTTCGCTTAATACAGTCAGTCAGGTAGCTTCTAAGAAGCTTCATCAGACCGTTGACCTCTGACTCCGAACGCTTCCAGTTCTCAGTCGAAAATACATATATTGTAAAATACTTAACGCCAATCTCGTCCATATCACGGCAGGTCTGCTCAATGACCTTGCAGCCCTGTGAATGTCCGAAATTACGCGGCATCATTCTCTTTTTTGCCCATCTTCCGTTGCCGTCCAATATTATTGCAATATGATTCGGCACGTTCATACCAAGTTTCTCGTTAAATGTATCCAATACTGCCTCCTAATATATCATCAAAAACATTATCCTATTTACACAAAATAGGCTGTCACCGATGTGTGAAGCATCCGTAACAGCCTTGGATATTCAAAATATAGACTCTTATACTGTAAGAATCTCCTTAGACTTCTCTTCTACTGCCTTATCAACCTCTGCAATATACTTATCTGTGAGCTTCTGAACATCAGCCTCAATGTTCTTGTACTCATCCTCGGAGATAAGATTATCCTTATTCTGCTTCTTGAAGAAGTCATTAGCATCTCTGCGGACATTTCTTATGGCAACCTTCGCATTCTCGCCCTTCTTCTTGATATCCTTAACGATTTCCTTACGTCTGTCCTCTGTAAGCTCAGGGAATATAAGACGTATAACCTTACCATCATTGTTAGGAGTGATACCAAGGTCTGATACCATAATCATCTTCTCAATCTCCTTAATAAGGCTTGACTCCCATGGCTGAATCTGAATCATTCTCGCCTCAGGAACGGATACATTGGCTACCTGCTGAAGCGGTGTAGGTGTTCCGTAATAATCAACTCTTATCTTGTCAAGAATATGCGGGTTAGCACGACCTGCTCTGATTGTTGCATAATCCTCGTATAATGTATCAAGCGTCTTGTTCATCTTCTCTTCGAATTCTTTAATATCTGCCATAATTTCCTCCAAAAATCAATATTATTGTTATGTAATAATGTCAAGCTTAAGCTGTAACCACCGTGCCGTCTATTTTGCCTGCAACAGTATTGACAATACTGTTCTCCCTGTTAAGTCCGAATATAACAAGCGGCATTTTATTTTCCATACACATTACGGATGCTGTCATGTCTATGACACCGAGCTTTCTGTCAACAACCTCCTGAATGGAGAGTGTATCGAACTTCTTGGCGTCAGGATTAACCTTCGGGTCGCTGTCATATACTCCGTCGATAGCCTTGGCAAGCAGAATTGCATCTGCCTCCATCTCAATCGCTCTGAGCACAATACCTGTATCCGTTGAAAAATACGGATGTCCTGTTCCTCCCGCAAAGAATACTATCTTTCCCTGCTTAAAGCACTCATTTGCCAAATCCTTTGAAAAGAGCTTCGTCATTGAGCCGCATGCAAACGGTGTAAGAATCTCCGTTGAAAGTCCTACGGAACGGAACATCTCTGATACATATATGCAGTTCATGATGGTCGCAAGCATTCCAATCTGGTCTGCCTTGGTTCTGTCCATGTTCTCACTGGAACGACCTCTCCAAAAATTGCCGCCTCCTATAACAATTCCTATCTCCTTGCCAAGCTCCGAAACCTGCTTAACCTGCTTGGCAATAGCCAATACGGTAGCTTCATCAAAGCCTGTCTTCTTGTCACCTGCAAGTGCTTCACCGCTCAGTTTTAACATAATTCTGTCAAGTTTCATTGTATCTGCTCCTATATGTTATTTATTTGTCTTTAAAGAACTTGCTTGGGCTGTTGTCAGAGTAGCACTGTGAACAATGTCCCTCAATAACCGCACCGTTGTTAATCTGAACTGATTCAGACTTAATATCGCCCATAACAATCGCAGTTGTATCAATAATAACAGGACCATGAACATCGATATCTCCCTTGATTGCTCCTGCAATTACTGCTGAAGTTGATGCAAGGTCACCTATAACCACTGAGCCATTGCCAATCTTGGCTGCTCCGTCGCAGCTTATATTTCCTGTAATCTGTGCTTCATTAGAATAGAAGGCTGCGGAATGGGTATTTCCCTGAATTGTTCCGCTGACGCTTAACTTGCCCTGGCATGATACATTGCCTATAACCGTACCGAGAAGCTCTATCGCACCGCTTGACTCGATATCACCCGTAATCTTAAGACCCGGTGTAATAATTGCAGTCTCAACCGATGTATCCCTGCTCTGTGCAGACTGTTCAGGCTGTACATGCTTCTCAACAGGTGTGCTCTTAACCTGCGCAGCCGGTTCCTGTACCGGTGTCTTAACCGCAGGTGCCGGTTCAGCCTTCTTGACCGCTGCCGGCTTCTCAAGCGTATCAACCATTGCATTATCATCCGGAACGTTATTCTTATTAGCCGGACCTCCTGTTGCAATGGCATCATCTACAAGCTCATTAACCGCCTGAGATACATCATCCTTAAAATCCTTAAAAAAACCCATGTCGTCCTCCTGTCACTGCACACTGTCTGAAGCTATGTGCTGTATTAATGTAGTATTTTCTGTAATCGGAAGTATCACCGCATCCATCTCCACAAGTCGCTTTAACAGCTCCGGGAGCATATCAACGGTTGTCCCAAGATTATCTGCATCATGCATAAGCACAACACAGATGTCCTTCTTATTAATGTCCTTAAAAATATTCTCAAGCAGCGTATCAACCGGAAGCTCTTTTCCTTCCGCATCCTGAGCTGAGACATTCCAGTCAAAATATGTGATGCCCTTGTCATTGAGATACTTTATAAAGTTCTCCATAGGTATCGAGCTCACAAGATTGCTTGAGCCGCCCGGGAAGCGGTACAGCTTCGGAGCAGTGCCCGTGACACTCTCGATGTAACTGCTGACCTTGTTGAAATCCTCATCAAATGCCTCAACAGACTTGTATATCTCGTTGTATTTATGAGAATACGAATGCATTCCGATCGAATGTCCATCCTCAACTATTCTCTTATATTCATCAACGAACTCCTCGGCTTCATTGCCGATTGTAAAGAAGGTTGCCTTAACATTGTACTCGTCAAGAATATCCAAAATACGACCTGTATTATGGCTTGGTCCGTCATCGAAGGTCAGGTACACAACCTTTCTTCCTTCGCTCAATGCTTCCTCAATCATTGATTCCGAATATGCACCGTACACACCCTCCTGCGGCTGTACACTGACATATCGGTCTGATTCGCGCTCTTCAAGCTCCGGTGTCTCGGTATCCGCTTCCGTATCCGCTTCCGCATCACTCTCTGTCTCTGTGTCACTTTCTGTCTCGTTCGCATACACATAATCCGGAGCGGTAGGTCTCTCAGACTTAGCCTGTTGTGCCGTTCCCTGTGCATCGTCCTCCGACTCCGATAATCTCATCGTCATAAGAACATTAAGCTGTTTCTCCAAATGACCGACCCTAACGAATAAAATAACACAAAAAATTGTCGGTAGCAATATTAAAAACAATAAAAAAAGAACAATAATTTTCTTATAAAGCTTAATTCTCTTTCTGCGCATCTCCTGCGCGGTATATCCAACAGAATCTGCCATGGCATTTCCTCTTTTATCTTACATATTATAAATAACATATATCGGCAATCCGTACAGCCGACATTCTTCCTATATCTTATAATAATCGTGATTTCTCCGTTCTTCGAACTTGCGAAATCACAACCGCCATTCGCAAATCGGGCTATCGCCCTGTTTTGCTCATGTCTGTTTATCCATCTAATGGATTTATTATATCGTGAGCACAGCTCACTCAATAATTTCGCCGTTCGTCAAGAGTGAGCAAGCTCCCTCTGACTCTCTTGCGCTCATTATATCATAAATAATAGCACATAAATAAAAATATTTGAAGGGATTATTCGCTTTTTTTAAGCTTTTTTTTAAAAAATATTGAGAAATTTCTTTTCTGCATATATACTCAAATCAAAATTATACAAAACAAGTGCGGCAAGCCGCTCAGAAATGGGGTTAATATGGAATTCAGACCATGTATAGATATACACAACGGCAAGGTTAAGCAGATAGTAGGCGGAAGTCTTGCCGATGCAGGTGATTACGCCAAAGAAAACTTTGTCAGTGAAGCCGATGCGGCATATTTTTCAGACCTGTATTATAAGCTGGGCATACGCGGAGGACATGTAATCATGCTCAACTCCGCCTCCTCCCCTTACTACGAGACAACTAAGCTTCAGGCTTTTTCCGCACTCTCAAGGCATCCCGGTTTTCTTCAGATCGGTGGCGGCATCACGGCGGACAATGCCTCCGAATTTCTCTCTGCCGGTGCTTCACATGTCATTGTGACCTCATATGTATTCCGTGAAGGGCGAATCGACTATGACAGATTGAAACTTCTATCGTCAACAGTCGGCAGAGAACATATTGTTCTTGATTTAAGCTGCCGGAGAGTGAATGATGAATACCGCATAGTCACCGACCGCTGGCAGAACATAACAGACACCTTAGTCACACCATCACTTCTTGCCGGGCTGTCAGAATACTGCGATGAATACCTTATACACGCCGTCGATGTCGAGGGTAAATGCCATGGAATAGAAAAAGAGCTTGTAAGCTCCCTCTCGGAATATTCCGGACTTCCGCTCACCTATGCCGGAGGTGTCGGCTCATTTTCCGACCTCAATGAATTGAAGATACTAGGCAAAAATAAGCTCAATGTAACTATCGGTAGTGCTCTCGACCTCTTCGGAGGCACCATGCCGCTTGACGAAGTATTGAACTTTATGACGGACACACACTAATCTTAATCTGAAAACACGCTGCCTTTTTGATTCCTCTTAAGAGGTCTCGTCCGGCAGCGTGCTTTTTATATACATATTCTGTTAATTACTCTTCCCAGTTATGCCATACTTCCTGAACATCATCATCGTCATCGAGAAGATCAAGGATACGGTTCATCTGCTTGATGTCCTCCTCAGATGCGAGTGTTACATAGTTCTGAGGAATCATAGTTACCTCAGCCTGTGCCATCTTAATGCCAAGAGCTTCAAGAGCCTCTCTTACGGCACCGCAGGAATCCGGATCAGTAAGAATCTCATAGCTGTCCTCATCCTCATCAAAATCCTCTGCACCTGCATCAAGAGCTGCCATCATGAGCTCATCTGCATCCATGCTGCACTCTTCCTTATCAATGATAATCTGACCCTTCTTGTCGAACATGAAGGATACACAGCCCTGTGTACCGATGTTGCCGCCGCCCTTTGTAAATGCGCTGCGGACATTGGCTGCTGTTCTGTTCTTGTTATCTGTAAGGCACTCAACGATAATAGCTGTGCCGCTTGGACCATAGCCCTCATATGTAGCAACCACATAGTTAGCTGCGTTGCTGTCTCCGGCTGCCTTCTTAACACTTCTGTCGATAGTGTCATTAGGCATGTTGTTAGCCTTAGCCTTAGCAATAACATCACGAAGCTTGCTGTTATTGTTAGGATCCGGACCGCCCTCCTTAACTGCAATCATAAGTTCCTTACCGATTCTGGTAAAAATCTTACCCTTTGCTGCGTCATTCTTCTCTTTTTTATGCTTAATATTGGCAAATTTTGAATGTCCTGACATATTAGTTAGTTCCTTCCTTGTAATCCTTAATGCTGAAGCTGTAACGTCCCATCTTGTCCTTGCCAAGGCATACGACCTTAACAACATCACCAAGTGTAAGAACGTCCTCTACATGGTCAATTCTCTCCTTGCTTATCTTGGAAATGTGAACCATTCCCTCCTTGCCTGGAGCGAACTCTATAAATGCACCGAATTCCTTGATGCTGATAACCTTGCCCTCAAATACCTGTCCCTCTTCGTAATCTGTTACGATAGTCTGGATGTACTTGATAGCCTTGTCCATCATAGCCTTATCTGTTCCGCATACTGATACGGCACCGTCATCCGTGATGTCAATCTTAACGCCTGTCTCATCGATGATTGCGTTGATTGTCTTTCCTCTCTGTCCGACAACATCACCAATCTTGGATGGGTCAATCTGTATCTGAACAATCTTAGGAGCGTATGGTCCGACTTCTTTTCTTGGCTCAGCGATAGCCGGCTTCATACAGGTATCCATGATGAACATTCTTGCCTCACGGCATCTTGCAATGGCACCCTCAACGATAGGTCTTGTAAGACCGTGAATCTTGATATCCATCTGGATAGCTGTGATACCGTCTGTTGTACCTGTTACCTTAAAGTCCATATCTCCGAAGAAGTCCTCAAGTCCCTGAATATCTGTAAGAAGTACATAATCATCATCTGTCTCACCTGTAACGAGACCGCATGAGATACCTGCAACCATCTTCTTAATAGGAACACCGGCTGCCATAAGTGACATACATGATGCACATGTAGAAGCCATTGATGTTGAACCATTAGACTCAAACGTCTCGGATACGGTTCTGATTGCATATGGGAACTCTTCCTCTGAAGGAAGTACCGGCACAAGTGCTCTCTCTGCAAGCGCACCATGTCCGATTTCACGACGGCCAGGACCTCTTGAAACCTTAGTCTCACCTACTGAGTAAGCAGGGAAATTGTAGTGGTGCATATATCTCTTGGATGTTGTGTCATCAAGTCCGTCAAGCTTCTGTGCCTCAGATAATGGTGCAAGTGTACATACGTTGCATATCTGAGTCTGTCCTCTTGTGAACATTGCGGAACCGTGAACTCTAGGAATGATATCAACCTCTGCTGCAAGCGGACGAATCTGAGTAATCTCACGTCCGTCAGGTCTCTTGTGATCCTTAAGAATCATCTTACGAACAGTCTTCTTCTCATACTGATAAACTGCCTCATCAATAAGTGGGAGCCAGTCCTCCTTATCGGCAAAGCTCTCTGCAAGCTTATCCTTTAAGTTTCTGATTCTCTCCTCTCTTACCTGCTTCTCAGGAGCGAACATAACAACCTCCATCTCAGCAGGAGGAACTATTTCCTTAATGGCTGTGAATAACTCCTCAGGGATTGCGCAGCTTGTATACTCATGCTTAGGCTTGCCGCACTCAGCAACAATCTTGTCGATGAAGGCGATAACCTGCTGATTGACCTCATGTGCCTTGTAAATAGCCTCTACCATCTTAGCCTCAGGAACCTCGTTAGCACCTGCCTCAATCATGATAACCTTGTCTCTTGTCGAAGCAACCGTAAGCTTAAGGTCTGATACAGCATTCTGTGCTGAATTAGGGTTGATTACGAACTCGCCGTCAATAAGACCTACCTGTGTTGTTGCACATGGCCCATCAAACGGAATATCCGAGATTGCAACTGCGATTGCAGAACCTAACATAGCTGTAAGCTCAGGTGCACATTCAGGGTCAACGGACATAACCATATTGTTGAGTGTTACATCATTTCTGTAATCCTTAGGGAAAAGAGGTCTCATAGGTCTGTCGATAACACGGGATGTAAGAATAGCGTTCTCGGAAGCCTTACCCTCTCTCTTATTAAAGCCGCCCGGAATCTTACCTACGGCATATAACTTCTCCTCATACTCAACTGATAATGGGAAGAAATCAATACCATCTCTAGGCTTCTCCGAAGCTGTTGCTGTTGATAATACTGTTGTATCTCCGTCGTGCATGAATGCGGCACCGTTAGCCTGTGCAGCAACTCTTCCGACATCAACTGTAAGTGTTCTGCCGGCTAATTCCATAGAAAAACTCTTGTACATGTCTAATCTCCTTTTCGTTTTCTTTTTTGAACTGTCGCAGAAGAAACCGAAACAACTGAAAAGTACACGAAAATCCCATTATGTCATGTATTTTTCAGAAGTCTCGGAAAATTTCTCCTGCGTACTTGCGGCATGTCTGCCTCGTCAACAAGCCGTAAAAAAGGACTTATTAACGCATAAAAGGGCGGATAAACTCCGCCCTCCCATAATTACTTTCTGATTCCTAAACGTGCAATCAAAGAACGGTAAGCTTCAACATCATTCTTCTTGAGATACTCAAGCAGACCTCTTCTCTGACCAACCATCTTAAGAAGACCTCTTCTTGAATGATGATCCTTCATGTTGGACTTAAGATGCTCTGTAAGCTCGTTGATTCTCTCTGTTAAAAGAGCGATCTGAACCTCAGGTGAACCTGTGTCGTTAGGTGTTCTTCCGTAAGCGGCAATAATCTCTGCCTTCTTTTCCTTAGATATCATAGTGATATTCCTCCATTTAATAAAATAATATAATCGCCGGTAACCAAGCCACAGGTTGGAGTAATCCAAAAGCATAGCTACGGCTATAACATACCTTGCTATAATAGCACGGTGTCTGTAAAAATGCAAGTACTATTTATCAGAGTCCCAGCATTTTTTTAAGTACCTCTCCCGTCTGATTCCACTCATCAATCCAGACAAGCCTTACGCCAAGATGTGCCACCGACTCCTCAAGCCATATCTTTTCCTGAATGGTATTCGGCTTCTTCCTTATCCAGAAGTGTTCCGTCGCATCCCTGCAGTTGAGCCCGTTCTCCTTAAACTCAGCCATCTTGTTGGCATGTATCCACGACAGCCAGCGCCTCATATTCGCGTCGGTCAGCGACACTCCGCAGAATACCACTCTCCTGTTCATGCAGTTATCTATGAAGCTCGTAGCCTGCCAGGAGAATGAGTTGTTGGCAAGCTCAAGATAATTATCCTCTGTGAGCACCAGCTTATCGCTCGCCAAATGTCCCTTTCTCGCGTTGTAGCCGTTAATCGGTATGACTCCATGGCAGTGAAAATACGGTATTCTGTCATGCTTCTGCACATGTATGCTGTTCGCGATTCTGTCAAACAGCACCTTGTTGCTGTTGCCTGTCTGCATGTAATAATAGTTTAAAAGTGTCAGAAAAAGTGCCTCGACATTGAAGCTTAATATCGAACGCGGTCCCACTCCCTCATGCACGGCATCTATTACAACCTTCGCCATCAGATTGGCACTCGTCGCCGCAAACATTCTGTCTATAATCCCGGCATACTGCCTCCAGTTTTCCCTGGTTATGCACGATAAATGTTCTGTCTCATGTATCTTCACAAAGGTATCCCACTCCTGTGCCGTGAGTGCTGTCCTGATTGGGCGGTATATCTCATCCGAGAGAAGCCTTATGAAGTCACTGTCGCTTAAATGCATGTGGTTTTGTACCGCCTGAATCATCGCCTCCGGCGAAAAGTCCATCTTGCGGTAGACATCAATATCTATAATTTCATTTTTGCTGCAATTATTCTTGATGAGCAGCTCAACCAGTGTATACCAATCAGCAAGTGCCGGAACAGATGTCCCGGCACCCACGCACAGCGACCAGCCGTTGCGCTTGGTCACGTCTCTTAATACCGGCTGGATTGTCTTTATATCCAAACCTTTTTTAGCCATAAAAATCTCCTACAACAAAAAGAATATCTTAGTGAACTCAATATCCGCCTCAACCTGAGATATAAGCTTGTCCACCGTATCGAACTTGATCTCGGGTCTCTCGAAATGAAACAGTTCAACCCTTATCTCGCGCCCGTACAGCTCTTCGTCATGGTTAAGTATATGTGTCTCAACACTGACAGCCTGTGAATCGTCAAAGGTCGGTCGAACTCCTATATTGGTTATGGCGTAATATTCTGCACCATCAACTATAACCTTGGATGCATATACACCATACGGAGGAAGCAGCTTTTCAGGCGAAGGATATATATTAACCGTGGCAAATCCCATCTCCTTGCCCAAGTGTCTTCCCTCCGCAACCTTTCCCATAATCATATAAGGGTAGCCTAAGAGAATGTTGACATTTTCCATGTTTCCAAGCTGTATTTCTTCGCGAATCCATGTGCTGCTGATTTCTCTCTGCTCGAACTTTTCCTTCTCTACAATGTGAACCTCATAGTTGTAGAGCTTCTGCCCCGCCAAAAGGACATCACAGTTGCCGCTCCTGTCCTTGCCGAAGTGCCAGTCCGCACCGACAACAACATGAGCCGCATTAAGATTTCCCGATATAACCTTTTTAATGAATTCAAGAGGTTCCATGGATGCCGTATTCTCATTGAACGGATATTCCACAAGGTATTCCACCCCGGCATCAGCGAACATCTTTCTCTTCTCATAATTGGTTGTAATCTGCGTAGCCTCGAACTTCTCAAAATGCAGATTAGGCGGCACGTCAAAGGTGAACACGGCAAGCTTATAGCCCTGCTCCCTTGCGATTCTTCCGGCAGTATTGATGAGGGCCATATGTCCCATATGTATTCCATCGAATTTCCCGAATGTGACTACCGTTCTTTCCGGTATTGAAAATTGTGTTACTCCATTAAAAATATTCATAGTCTAAGCCTCAAGTCATTCCCCACATGCAAACATTTTTACAGGATAATATTCTTTCTTTTTATCGTCAAGCTCGTATATTCCGTAGAAAACACCGTCACAGTACATTCTTACGGGCGAATGCAGTTCATCACACACGCTGCTTTTTACCTTGTTGCCGTTCTTAATAAGCTTCGCGTATTCCTCATGTGCATATACAGGCATATATTCCTCGAACATCGCATCGACCGGTACGACAACCTCTGACAGTCTCTGCTCATCCTTAAGCTGCTGCAGACTGTCAAGTGTCAGCGCATCCTTCAGTTCAAAGTGCCCAACCTTGGTACGGCACAATTCATCCATGCATGCTCCACAGCCTATTTTCTCTCCTATATCCCTGCACAGCGAGCGGATATATGTTCCCTTTCCGCAGTGAACTCTCATGGTAAAATACGGAAGTTCAACATCAAGCAGCTCAATCGAATGAATCTGCACCGATCTTGCACACCGCTCTATTTTCCTGCCCTCTCTTGCAATCTCATACAGACGCTTTCCGTCCTTCTTGATTGCCGAGTACATGGGAGGAATCTGGTCATATCCGCCGACAAAGCCATCAATCACCTGTTCAATGGCACTTCTAAGCTTCTGCTCATCACCTTCAGAGAAAGCAGCCGGCAATTCATGTCTGTCGAGCTCTCTACCCGTTGTGTCCTCAGTGTCGGTCGTCACTCCGAGAAGAACCTTCGCCTCATAGACCTTGCTTCTGTCGGTTATCATATCAACAAGCTTAGTTCCCTGACCAAGGCACACCGGAAGCACACCTGTTGCTGCCGGGTCAAGCGTCCCCGTATGACCTATCTTTCTCTGACCGAATATTCCGCGAAGCTTGGCAACAACATCATGAGAAGTGAACCCGGCTTCCTTATATACATTAATAATTCCGTTGTACAAATGCGACCTCCGCTACCTTTTAAGCTGCTGCTCAACGAGCGCACCGATATTATTGACTATATCCCTCGGATGGTTCGCAGCCATATCAAAGCCTGCTGCCCTGATATGTCCGCCGCCGCCGAATCTTTTTGCAATTTTGCTTACATCCACTATATTCTTAGAGCGCATGCTTACCTTATATTCGTTCTTCTCAACCTCATATAAGAATATCGCAACCTCAACCGTATCATTGAGTCTTAACTGCTCGACAACGCCTCCGAGATCCCTGCTTGTAACTCCGTAGAATTCCATCTCCTGACGTGTCAGTATTGTAAAAATACATCTTCCTTCGCAGAAAAGAACGCTCTCAAGCAGTGCCTTTCCGAGAACCTGGCTCTGTCTGTATGTTCTCATATAGAAGGTATTATCGATTATATTTGTGAAATCAATGCCCTTCTCCATAAGTGCTCCGGCAACCTGCATAGTTCTTGCCGTGACGCCCTGATACTTAAATACTCCCGTATCGTGGATAATTCCAAGATACAGACACTCAGCTACGTTCTTAGATATCTTTTCAGGCTTCATAGCCTCATAGATAAGTTCGCTGCAAGACGACAGCTCAGGAGCAATCGTATTGAAATCTCCGATTTCCTGACCGCTTATATGATGGTCATACACAACTGTCTTTTTCGCATTCTCAAAATATACCTTAAAGTCTTCAAAACGATCAAATGCCGCACAATCACATACAATGAACACATCGTATACCTTACCCGCATCAACCTTATCTGTAATCTTGTCACTGTTCTTTAAGAACAGAAACTCTTCCTTTACAGGCTGCAGATAAATATCAACATCTATCTGCGGCATATTTTCACGGATATAGTTGTATACACCAAGCGTACTTCCCACACAATCTCCATCAGGTCTTATATGTCCCGTAATGCCGACCGTCTTTGCATCCTGCAGCACCTCATCAATATATATCATTCGTGATTCTCCTTGTTTACCTCGTCAATAATCTTAGACATTCTTACACCATACTCAATGGACTGGTCAAGAATAAAATGAATCTCCGGAGTATTTCGTAAATTGACCGTTCTTGCAAGCTGGCTTCTGATATAGCCTTCGGCACTCTTAAGTCCGGCAATCGTTGCAGCCTGTGCCGCTTCATCGCCGTATACGCTGATATATGCCTTGCACTGCTTAAGGTCAGGTGTAACCTCCACCGCAACCACCGATGTCAGAGGACTGATATTCGGATTCTTCACTTCATTGCGGATGATATTGCTCAATTCCTTCTGAACCTCACCATTAATACGTGAATTTTTAACACTGTTCTTACGCATGTTAATCTCCATTCCGCTATTATTTTAAGACTGCAAGCCGGGACACACAGCCCCGGCTTACCTTCATTATAACCCTGCCTCAGATATATCTTTTATTATCTAGGCACCTCAACCATAATATACGCCTCAATCTGGTCAAGCTCCTTGATATCGTTGAACTTTTCAAGAACAATACCACACTCGTAGCCTGCCTTGACCTCCTTGGCATCATCCTTAAATCTTTTAAGTGATGCTAAAGGTCCGTCGTATATCTGCTCTCCATCTCTTGTAACTCTTACCTTGGATGCCTTCGTAATCATACCGTCTAAGATATAAGAACCTGCGATTGTACCTACGCCTGATGCCTTATATGTCTGACGAACCTCTGCATGGCCGATAACCTTCTCCTCATAGATAGGATCAAGCATACCCTTCATGGCAGCCTCAACATCCTCGATTGCCTGATAAATTACTCTGTATAATCTTACGTCAACCTTCTCACGGTCGGCAATCTCTCTTGCCATATTATCAGGACGTACGTTGAAGCCTATGATGATTGCATTGGAAGCTGAAGCAAGTGTTACATCGGATTCGTTGATTGCACCGACTCCGGCATGAACAATCTTAATTACAACCTCCTCATTTGAAAGCTTAAGCATACTCTGCTTAACAGCCTCAACTGAGCCCTGAACATCAGCCTTGATAATAAGACCGAGTTCCTTGACATTACCTGCCTTAATCTGTGAGAACAGGTCATCAAGTGAAAGCTTGCTCTTGGTATCATCAAGAAGCTTAACTCTTCCCTCTCTGATGAAGGTATCTGCAAACGCTCTTGCCTCCTTCTCAGATGCAGGAGATACGAATATCTCACCTGCGCTAGGGACATCATTAAGTCCGAGAATCTCAACAGGCGTTGCAGGTCCTGCTTCCTTAATCTTGCGTCCCTTATCATCTATCATTGCTCTGATTTTACCAAAGCATGAGCCTGCTGCCACTGCATCTCCGACATGGAGTGTTCCCTTCTGTACAAGAAGTGTAGCCACAGGGCCTCTTCCCTTATCAAGCTGTGCCTCGATTACAAGACCTCTTGCACGGCGGTTAGGATTAGCCTTCAGTTCTCTCATCTCTGCTGTGAGGAGAACCATCTCAAGAAGGTTATCAATACCCTCCTTAGTATGTGCGGAAACAGGTGCGAATATCGTATCTCCGCCCCAGTCCTCTGCAACAAGACCATACTCTACAAGCTCCTGCTTAACCTTCTCAACGTTGGCATTCGGCTTATCAATCTTATTTACTGCAACAATTATATCAATTCCTGCTGCCTTTGCATGGTTGATAGCTTCGACAGTCTGAGGCATTACGCCGTCGTCTGCCGCAACAACAAGGATTGCGATATCCGTTGACTGTGCTCCACGCATTCTCATGGCGGTGAAGGCCTCATGTCCCGGTGTATCAAGAAATGTAATCTGCTGCCCGTTAATCTCTACCGTGTAAGCACCTATATGCTGTGTGATACCGCCGGCCTCTCTTGATGTCACATTGGTTGAACGAATGGCATCGAGAAGAGAAGTCTTACCGTGGTCAACGTGTCCCATTACACACACAACAGGCGGTCTCGGAACAAGTGTAGCCGGATCTTCCTCTTCCTCCTTGAGAAGCTCTGCAATCACGTCAACCTTAACCTCATGCTCACAGATGCAGTTGAATTCAAGTGCAATCTCCTCAGCCATGTCAAAGTTGATTTCCTGATTAACCGTAACAACAGTTCCCTTTAAGAAGAGTGTCTTGACAACTGCTGCCGGCTGAAGCTTCATCTTCTCGGCAAGCTCCTTGATTGTAAGTACATCAGGAAGCACAAGTGTCTTGATTGTATCCTCTTCCTCCTGCTGCTTAACAGGAGCCGGCTTGTTGTTCTTTACTGTCTTTTCAAGTCCCTTGGTATTCTCTTTTCTTTCCTCGCGGTCATACTTGTTGCGGTCATTCAAGCGGTTCTCACGCTCACGGCTTCTCTGTTCCTTAGCCTCGCGTACCTCTCTTGCATCGCCCATTCCGCCCTTAGCGTCAGCATCCTTATTGAAATTGTCCCTGTTGCCGCCTCTGAAATTACCGTTGCCGCCGCCAGGTCTTCTGTTGTCGCCTCTGTCGTTTCTTGCGCCGTCCTTGTTGAAGCCATCCTTGTTAAAGCCATCCTTGTTAAAGCCGTTGCCGTTAGGACGGTTTCCGTTATTCCCGTCACGTCTGAAACCATTGTTGTCTCTGTTTCCGTTAGGACGGTTTCCATTGTTTCCGTCGCGTCTGAAGCCGTTGTTGTCTCTGTTTCCGTCAGGACGGCTTCCGTTATTTCCGTCACGTCTGAATCCGTTGTTGTCACGATTTCCGTTAGGACGGTTTCCGTTATTTCCGTCGCGTCTGAAGCCGTTGTTGTCTCTGTTTCCGTCAGGACGGTTTCCATTGTTTCCGTCGCGTCTGAAGCCGTTGTTGTCTCTGTTTCCGTCAGGACGGCTTCCGTTATTTCCGTCACGTCTGAATCCGTTGTTGTCACGGTTTCCGTTAGGACGGTTTCCATTGTTTCCGTCGCGTCTGAAGCCGTTATTGTCCTGTCTGCGGTTATCACGGTTATCTCTGTTATTGTCGCGGTTATCCCTTATATCTTTTCTCTCACTGTTATGAGGGTTGAATACTGCGGTAATATGTGACTTCTTCTGCTCAGGCTGCTTTGGCTGCTCATTCTTTGGTGCGTGAGCGGCGTTATTCTCCTGCTTGGAGGCAGTCTCGTTCTTAGCCGGCTGCTCCTTTATCTCCTTAGGTGCTTCTGTTTTCTGCACTGTTGTACCCTTTCCAAAATGTTTCTTAACCATATCTATTGCCGCATCATCTATGCTGCTTGAATGGCTCTTAACATCCACGTTCTTACTCTGTAAATATTCTACTATATCGCTATTTTTTAAGTCCAATTCCTTAGACAATTCATAAATTCTCATTTTAGGCATCAGCATTACCTCCTTCAATTATTTCGACTTGGGAATCCGTCAACTCCCTGCATTTTTTTAACAGTGAATCTGCAAATCCCGTATCGAGAATTGCCAGCGATGCACGAAACTGTTTACCCATTGAATGCCCCAGAGTCTCCTTATCCTTATAAATCACAAGCGGAACTCTGTAATATGAGCAGGAATCCTTAAAGCCCTTCTTCGTCCTGTCCGATGCATCATCTGCTATGATAACAAGGCGTGCCTTTCCTGCCTTTATGGCCTTATCCACAGAAAACTCACCACTCGTAACAGCTCCTGCTTTGGTGGCCAGACCTATCATTGAAAGTATTCTATCTTGATTCAAATTCCTCTAACTCCTTTTTCAGTGCTTCATATACATCGGAAGGTATCTGACACTTAAGTGAGCGTTCCAAGCCCTTCGATTTGATTGCTTTGTTAAGGCAGTCCATGTCGGCACATATATATGCACCGCGTCCGTTCTTCCTGCCAGTAGTATCAAGAAGAATCTCGTCCTCCGGTGTCTTAATCACTCTGAGCATGGATTTCTTGTCTTTCATTTCACCACAGCCTAAGCACTGTCTTTGTGGTATTTTTCTGGTAACAGCCATTGACATCACTCTTTCTATATGCTTATACTGCTAAGCTTTACTGCTCTTCGGAAACTGAAAAGTTATCCTCTGACTCTGCAGAATCAGCCTCGCCGTCATAATTATTCTCCTCAGAATACTCACCCTCATCATAATTCTCATATGGATTGGTGTAGTCCTCTCCGAGTTCCTTCATCTGGGATTCGCTCTTAATATCAATCTTAAAGCCTGTAAGCTTAGCTGCAAGTCTTGCATTCTGACCTTCCTTGCCGATTGCAAGTGAAAGCTGGTAATCAGGAACAACAACTCTTGCTGTCTTAGCTTCATCATCTGCGATTACGGATACAACCTTCGCAGGGCTTAAAGCGTTCTCAATAAGATATGCAGCATTCTCATTCCAAGCTACAATATCAATCTTCTCTCCGCCAAGCTCATCAACTACCGCATTAACTCTTGCTCCGTTGATACCTACGCATGCGCCTACCGGGTCAACATCAGGGTTGCTTGACCATACGGCAATCTTGGTTCTTGAACCTGCCTCTCTCGCAACGTTCATAATCTCAACTGTTCCGTCACGAACCTCTGCAACCTCAGCCTCGAAAAGTCTCTTTACAAGCTCAGGATGTGTTCTCGAAACAAGAATCTTAGGTCCCTTATTGCCGTTCTTAACCTCAAGCACATACACCTTCACACGGTCATTAGGCTTGAAGGTCTCACCCTTAACCATCTCTGATTCGTTGAGTGTGGCATCAACCTTACCGAGATTGATGATTACATTTCTTCCGACATAACGCTGAACAACACCTGTAACAACGTCCTTCTCCTTGCTGCAGTACTGATCATAGAGAACGTTTCTCTCCTCCTCACGGATTGTCTGAAGAATCACGTTCTTTGCAACCTGGATTGCAATACGTCCGAAATCCTTGGACTTAACCTCCTGGTTTACAATATCTCCGATGTCGTACTTAGCATTAATCATCTTAGCGTCCGCAAGACTTATCTGTGAAGCATCATCCGTAACCTCATCGACAACCTCCTTCTCGGCTATAACCTTGAAATCTCCTGTCTCTCTGTTGATTGTAACCTTGAAGTTATCGGACTTGCCGAAATGGTTCTTGCATGCCGTGAGAAGTGATGTCTCTATTGCTGACAATAACTTCTCCTTGCTAATCTCCTTCTCCTTCTCGAGTGCGTCGAGTGCCTCAATTAATTCCTTGTTCATCATATCCTCCATTTCCGCTTACATTCTCTTATAGGTAAGCTGTATATTCTAAAAATCAAAAGCAAGTCTTATGAGTGCAAGTGCTGTTTTCTCGTACACAGCCGCAGTGCCGTCCTCATGCTCTATTGTCACCGTACTGTCATCAAATGCCGTAAGTATTCCTCTGTCTTCCTTAACCTTATTGACAGCCTTGTAGAGTCTCAACTCCACCTCGTTGCCGATGTTCCTCTTAAAATCCTTATCCTTCTTAAGAGGTCTTAAAAGTCCCGGAGAGCTCACCTCAAGAATGTATGCATCCTCAATGAAATCCTCCTTGTCAAGCAAATCAGAAAATGCTCTGCTCACAAGCTCACAGTCATCGACCGTGATTCCGCCTTCCTTATCAATGTATGCCCTGAGGTACCAGCTGCTTCCTTCCTTGACATACTCAACATCGACCAATTCAAAATGATTAGCTTCAATAATAGGTGTAATCATCGCCTCGGCTCTTGCCTCATATTCCTCTCTTCTTGCCATAATTTCCTTTCCTGACTCCAAACTAAAACGAAAGAGTGGGTTCTCACCCACTCTTGCCAGTCAACATGTATCATAAATCAAATAGTACTATATCACATCATTTTAAAGAATGCAAGCACTTTTTGTTGAAAATTTATCCCCTGTTCCACTGTGCCCACTTCTTGCGGTACTCCTCAGCCGTCATTCCCTCATTCTCAATAAAAAGATGGCGGAACAAATCGGCATTCATAATCCCCGACTCAGCGACAATCTCCTTCACAGGCTTAACTGAGAATCTTAGAAGCTCCTTCGCACAGGTAAATCTTCTGTTAAGGATATAATCACACAAATCAATTCCGTACTTTTCCTTGAACTGTCTGTTGATTGTGATTTCATCCATATCATATTCCCTGCACACATTCTCAAGAAGGTCTTCCTCCTTGAAGCGGTCATTGACTGATTCACGGATATTGTTGAGAATATCAGGATTAAGCTTCTTATTTCCTTCATTAATAATATCCACAAGTATCGTAGTTACAAGCGTGGTTAATATGCTGTGGCATATATATTCGCTTGTAATATCCTTCTCATTCTGATTAGCCATCACCTCATCTATGATTGAGCTGTACTTTCTTGAGTCGGACGCTCTGAAAACAGGCGAGCCGCCGTTCTTCTCAAGAAATATTCCATAGTAGTCCGAAAGCAGCGTTCCATCCATATGAACCCACTTAAGCTCCCACTGTGAATCATCACTGCTGCAGTGCTCATACAGCTTACGGCAGTCAATAAAAGCGCAGTCTCCTGCCTTTATCTCGTATTCACCGTTCTCATACAGCACTCTTCCATGTCCCGACACGACGGTAAAGAAAAGATATGAATCAAGATTGCTTCTGCTGCTCACATGTGGCTTAATGCTCCTGAGCTTTCCGACCTCCTGAACATATATAAGCTTCTTTCTTGCGAACTCACTCGGTGTGTGAAGATACCTCTTAGAGCTTGTCATATCATTCGTGTCAAATAATGCTTCTTCACTCATCCTTATTCCTCCTCACGCCAATAATCAAGTATCTCTTTTATCGTCTGTTCAAGCGGGATTCTCGGCTCCCAGCCGGTCTCAGACTTAATCTTTGTTATATCCGCCTCAATGACAGGCACGTCAACAGGTCTTATCTTATTAGGATCAACCTTGACCTCTATCTGCGCCGTTGACATTCCTATAATCATGTCGAGCATCTTTCTTATCTCTATCGCATTGCCGCTGCCGACATTGTAGGTCTCACCGGCTCTGCCATTAAGAGCGAGGAGACCGTATGCCCTGACCACATCACGCACATCCGTAAAATCACGCCTTGCAGCAAGATTACCGACGTACATAACAGGCTCTCTTTTTCCCTTCTCTATCTCTGCGACCTGTTTGCAGAAATCAGACACAACGAATATCGGCGACTGTTTTGGTCCCACATGATTAAATGCCCTGATAAGCATAAGCTCCATATCGTATGCCTTGGAATATATGCTTCCTATCATATTCTGACATACCTTGGTGGCCGCATATATATTGCCCGGTCTCAGCTTCGTATCCTCACTGATTGGAGTCTCATTTTCAAGAATATGTCCGTACTCCTCACCCGAGCCCACAAGAAGCACCCTCGGCTTGTAATAGAGCTCTCTCACCGCATCCATCAGGTTGACGCTGCCCTTGATATTCACATCAATCGTGAGTGTCGGATTCTTCCAAGCCACACTGACTGAACTCTGTGCCGCAAGATGGAATATATAATCAGGTCTGACTGCATACAAAAGCTCTACAATATCATTCTTATTGAGAATATCGAGTTCATATACACGTTCCCCGAGAAATGACAGATCTTCCTGTGTCTGTGTGTCCGGAAGCTTCGTGGCATGAACCTCCATATCAAATTCATCCTGCAGGCACTCTGCCAAATATCCTCCGACAAACCCTCCCGCACCGATAATCAATGCCTTCTTCATATTAATCCTCATTATTTATCACATTAATTTTATTCAAAATGCTTATGTGTGTACAGATGATCCTGACAGAACTCATAATTGCCGTTGCACTTAGAGCAGTAACGGAACACAAGATTGTCCCCGTCTTTCTCCGTCCTTCCGCATATCGCACACTTATGCTTGGTGCCGCCGGCAGGCGATGCCGCCTTCACACTCTTCTTATAGGTATATTTGCGGTGCATCTCCTTAGGAGCAAATCTCTTCATGTTCCTTGTTCCGAAATAGAACAGAATGAAGTTGAGCACGGATACGATGATACTTACTCTTGTAGCCCACACAAGCTTCTGTCCTGCTGCCCCGTAGACGCTGTACTGCCCTACCGCTATGAATTCATAAGCCATATAGATTACGTCTATGATTGCAAGCCACTTAATCTTAAGCGGAATAATCATCATGAAATACACCTGAACATCCGGGAAGCATACCGCAAATGCCAAAAACGATGCCATATTGATGTAGTAAGTGCTCGGGCTCATGCTTATTCCCGTAATCCAGTACACAATCATCGTACTGATTGTCATGAAAAATATTCCTGAAAATATATAACAGTTATACCTGAAGCTTCCCCAGTATCTCTCAAGCGAAGAACCTATAAAATACTGAAACATGAACATAAACAGAATAAAGAACGAAAAGCTCTCAGGCACCGTACATACCCATGTTATAAGTCTCCACACCTGCCCCTTCATGACAAGCGCAGGATTAAGTTCGAGGTATCCGTACACCGTCGGTGCAGTAAGCAGGAGCACATATCCCAAAGCATATGCCGCAAGCAGATATATAATGAGGTTCTTAATCGCATATCTTCCGTACTTTTTTTCCATTTTTGCCAAAAAATTATTCACACGCATTCATTCCTTTTCTTTATAATTCCCCTCTAAAAAGCCAAACACACACTAAAATAAATCCTTTTTCCAAAAAATGATGGAAACTATGAGTGAAAGCAGAATCGAAAAGCCTATTACAATAAGAAATCCAAACGGACTACCTGCAAAAGGCATTCCCGATGTAGACACGTTCATTCCGTAAAAGCTTGCCACCATTGTAGGAATCGACAGCACAATCGTCACCGTGGCAAGAAACTTCATGGACTGGTTGAGATTATTGGATATAATCGACGCAAATGCATCCATGCTTCCGCTCAAAATTCCGCTGTAAATGCTTGCCATTTCAATAGCCTGCTTATTCTCAATAATAACATCCTCAAGCAAATCCTCATCCTCAGGATATTTCTTAATCTTATCAATTCTGAAAAGCTTCTCAAGTACAAGCTCATTGCCCTTAAGTGACGTGGTAAAATATACAAGTGACTTCTCAAGCTCCTGTAATTCAAGCAGCTCCTTATTCTTCTGATCCTCGCGGAGCTTCTTTTCAAGCAGCTCGCTGCGCTTATCTATATTACGCAGATAATTGAGGAACAGTGTCGCATTCCTGTAGAGAATCTGCAGGATAAACCTTGTCTTCTTATAAGTATAAAATTCCCTCACTCTTCCGTCCATAAATGCCGTCAGAACAGGTGTATCCTCAAGACATATGGTAATAATCTGGTTATCCGTAAGGGCAATTCCGAGAGGGATTGTCCCATACCAGTCCTTACCGTTTCTCTCCTCAATTACAGGTATATCAACAATTATAAGAGTGTAATCGTCCTCAACCTGTATACGCGAACGTTCCTCCTCATCGAGTGCTGCGCGCAAGTCCTCAAGCTGAATATTACATTCCTGTGATACCGTCTGAAGCTCATCAGCCGACGGCGATGTCATGGCAACCCAGCACCCCGCCTCTATCTCATTACTTCGCACCGTTCCGTGATGCTCAGAACTTAAATAAATCTTGTACATACGGACTCCTTTAAAATTAGTATGCAAACACATTTCAGTATAATTTTTTTTTAATATTTTGTCAATGACGGTTGCTATTGATATTTAAAAAAAATTATACTATAATGTAACATACTTGGGTTTTACTGCCCTCCTATTTTATATGACAAAGGAGATGTATTCTCATGACGACATCCGAATACAGACTTGGAATCGACATAGGTTCCACTACAGTCAAGATAGCAATTATTGATAAAGATAACAATATATTGTTTTCCGATTACGAAAGACACTTTGCCAACATTCAGGAGACTCTTGCGGGTCTTCTTGTAAAGGCAAAGGAAAAATTAGGTGCGATAAAGGTTCACCCTGTCATAACGGGTTCCGGCGGTCTTACACTCGCAAGCCACCTTGAAGTTCCGTTCACACAGGAGGTTGTTGCCGTATCAACTGCTCTCAGCGACTACGCTCCTCAGACCGACGTAGCTATCGAGCTCGGCGGTGAGGATGCAAAGATAATCTACTTCACCAACGGTATCGACCAGCGTATGAATGGTATCTGTGCCGGAGGTACAGGCTCATTCATCGACCAGATGGCTACACTTTTACAGACTGATGCCACCGGTCTTAATGAGTATGCCAAAAATTATCAGGCAATATACCCTATTGCTGCCCGCTGCGGTGTATTTGCAAAGTCAGACATCCAGCCTCTTATCAATGAAGGAGCCACAAAGGAAGACTTATCAGCTTCCATATTCCAGGCTGTTGTCAACCAGACCATAAGCGGTCTTGCCTGCGGCAAGCCTATCCGCGGAAATGTCGCTTTCCTCGGTGGCCCGCTCCACTTCTTATCCGAGCTTAAGAATGCTTTTATCCGCACGCTTAATCTCGGTCCTGAGAACATTATTGCCCCTGAGCATTCACATCTTTTCGCCGCTGTCGGCTCTGCCATGACCGCCAAGGATGAGGTTGCCATCGATATTGATGCTCTCATTACGAAGCTTCACAATAAGATTAAAATGGACTTTGAGGTTGAGCGTATGGAGCCTCTGTTCGCATCACAGGATGCTTACAAGGAATTCCGTGCACGTCATGACAGCCACTGTGTTGTAAAGGGAAGCCTCAAGGACTACTCCGGCAGCTGCTATCTCGGAATAGATGCCGGCTCCACCACAACCAAGGCTGCAGTAGTAGCTGAGGACGGAACATTACTCTATTCATTTTACAGCAGCAACAACGGAAGTCCGCTTGCCACCTCCATCAAGGCAATCAAGGAGATATATTCGATTCTCCCTGCCGATGCACATATAGTCCGCTCATGTTCCACCGGGTACGGCGAAGCACTAATAAAGTCCGCGCTCATGCTCGATGACGGCGAGGTTGAGACCGTGTCCCACTACTACGCCGCTGCATTCTTTGACCCGGCAGTTGACTGCATTCTCGATATCGGCGGTCAGGACATGAAGTGTATTAAGATTAAGAACAACACCGTAGACAGCGTTCAGCTCAACGAGGCTTGTTCGTCAGGCTGCGGTTCCTTTATAGAGACCTTTGCCAAGTCGCTCAACTACTCTGTTGAAGATTTTGCAAAGGAAGCTCTCTTTGCTCCGCATCCTATTGACCTCGGAACAAGATGTACCGTATTCATGAATTCCAAGGTTAAGCAGGCACAGAAGGAAGGTGCAAGCGTCGCTGATATTTCCGCAGGACTTGCCTATTCCGTAATCAAGAATGCTCTTTACAAGGTTATCAAGATTTCCGACCCTAAGGACCTCGGACATCAGATAGTCGTTCAGGGTGGTACCTTCTACAATGATGCCGTGCTCAGAAGTCTTGAGAAGATTACAGGTGTTGAAGTTATTCGTCCTGATATTGCAGGAATCATGGGTGCCTTCGGTGCCGCACTTGTGGCAAGAGAGCGCTATGAGGGTCAGGAGACTACAATGCTCTCCATTGATAAGATTAACGAGCTTACATACGAGACAAGAATGGCGAGATGTAAGGGCTGTACCAACAGCTGTCTTCTCACAATCAACCGTTTCTCCGGCGGCAGACAGTTCATATCCGGCAACCGCTGTGAGCGTGGTATCGGCAAGGAAAAGAACAAAGACCATGTACCTAACCTTTTTGAATACAAAAATAATCGTCTCTTCTCCTATGAGCCGCTTGAGATAACCGACGCACCTCGCGGTGTTGTGGGTATTCCGCGTGTACTCAATATGTATGAAAACTATCCGTTCTGGTTCACATTCTTTACAAAGCTCGGCTTCAGAGTCATTCTTTCTCCTGAGTCAAGCCGTAAGATATATGAACTCGGAATCGAGTCCATACCTAGTGAGTCAGAGTGCTACCCTGCCAAGCTTGCACATGGTCATGTATCATGGCTTATCAAGCAGGGCGTGAAGTTCATCTTCTATCCTTGCATTCCTTATGAGCGCAAGGAGATTGAGAACACCAACAACCATTACAACTGCCCTATCGTCACATCCTACGCCGAGAACATCAAGAACAATGTTGAGGAGCTTGTGACCGAGAACGTCCTTTTTATGAACCCGTTCCTGTCATTTGCAGACGAAAAGGTTCTTGCCAAGCGTCTTGCCAAGGAGGTAGGTTCACAGTTCAACATACCTTCGGGCGAAATCAATAATGCATGCCACGCGGCATGGGAAGAGCTTGCAGCCTGCCGTGCAGATGTAATGAAGAAGGGTGAGGAGACTCTTAAGTACCTTGAAGAGACCGGAAGACATGCCATCGTGCTTGCAGGTCGTCCGTACCATATTGACCCTGAGATTAATCATGGTATTCCTGAGCTTATCAACAGCTATGGCATTGCCGTACTCACAGAGGACTCAATCTCCCATCTTGGCAAGATTGAGCGTCCGCTCATCGTTATGGATCAATGGATGTACCACTCCCGTCTGTATGCCGCAGCAAGCTTCATACGCGACAAGGACAACATAGATATGATACAGCTCAACTCCTTCGGATGCGGTCTCGATGCTGTCACAACAGATCAGGTCAACGATATTCTCTCATCCGCAGGTAAGATATACACCGTACTCAAGATTGATGAGGTCAACAACCTCGGAGCTGCAAGAATCCGTATACGTTCTCTCATCTCCGCAATCAAGGTGCGTGAGCGCAACAACTATCAGCGCAAGATTACATCAAGCGCATACCACAGAACAGAGTTCACCAAGGAGATGCGTGACCAGAATTACACCATCCTCTGTCCGCAGATGTCTCCTATTCACTTCGACCTCATCGAGCCTGCCTTGAACTCATGCGGCTACAATGTCGAGGTGCTTAGGAATGTTAGCAAGTCAGCAGTCGATACCGGACTTAAGTATGTCAACAATGATGCCTGCTACCCTTCCCTCATCGTAGTCGGTCAGATGATGGAGGCTGTTCTTTCAGGAAAGTACGACCTTACCAAGACAGCTCTCGTAATCACTCAGACAGGCGGCGGCTGCCGAGCTTCGAACTACATTGGATTTATCCGCCGAGCTCTTATCAAGGCGGGCTACCCGAATATTCCTGTTATCTCTCTGAGCGTACAGGGACTTGAGACCAACTCGGGCTTCACATATACACTTCCTATGATTAAGAAGGCTGCCATGGCAATCCAGTATGGCGACATCTTCATGAACGTTGTATACCGCACACGTCCTTATGAGGCGGTTCCCGGCTCTGCCAACGCTCTTCATGAGAAGTGGAAAAAGATAATTATTGAACAGCTCACACAGCCTAAGATATATATGAAGGACTTTAACCGCAACATCAAGCAGATAATCAAGGAGTTCGACGAGCTTCCTCTTCTCGATGTGAAGAAGCCTCGTGTCGGAATCGTAGGCGAGATTCTTGTAAAGTTCATGCCTGCTGCCAACAACTACCTTGTTGACCTCCTTGAAAAAGAAGGTGCCGAGGCCGTCGTTCCTGACTTCATGGGCTTCATGCTCTACTGTGCCGAGAATGCCAACTTCAAGTCCGAGCACCTCGGTGCAAGCAAAAAGTCAATGCACTTAAGCAACGCGGTTATCAAGGCAATCAACATCTTCCGCGGTGCCTCCAACAAGGCTCTCGCGCAGAGCAAGCGCTTTGACCCGCCAACCGACATCAAGGAGATGACCAAGATGGCAGCTCCGCTTGTATCACTCGGAAATCAGACCGGTGAAGGCTGGCTCCTCACAGCCGAGATGATTGAGCTCATACACCATGGTGCCAAGAACATCGTATGCTGTCAGCCTTTTGCATGTCTCCCTAACCACATCGTAGGCAAGGGTGTCATAAAGGAGCTCCGCGCCGCATATCCTGACGCGAACATTATCGCTGTCGATTACGACCCGGGTGCAAGTGAGGTTAATCAGCTCAACCGAATCAAGCTTATGCTGTCAACAGCGCAGAAGAATCTTGAGAAATAGAATCTGAAAAATTAAAAACACCTGCATGGTGCTTCGCTAACAGTCCAATAACTGTTATTCATGAAGCTTCCATGCAGGTGTTTTATGATGTTGACTAAATTCCCATAACCTTTTGTTTTTTAGTTTTATTATTGTAATTTATTTTGCATTGACAGCCGCACACTTTTTAACTGATAACCACTCCTCGACTACATTCACGCTTGTATCAACCATCTGTGCAATTTTATCTATTGCCATTCCCGCATTAAAAAGCTTCTTAGCTGTCTGTTCAAGTGCTTCCGTGCGTCCTTCGTTGAACCCCTCATTCTTTATTTCATCCAAAAAGCTTTTCATATTAGATTCCCTCCTTATTTTCTCATATAAATCATAATTAGCCGTTCCACTTACTTTCTTTTTTATTTGGCAGTTGTGCCAATATTATTGCCGCGAACATAAGCACACATCCGAGGCTTTCTTTCATAGACAGCTTCTCATGAAGAATAACCCATCCCGCAAGCACTGAGAAACACGATTCGAGACTCAATATCAATGACGCTATCGTAGGATTCACGTTCCTCTGTCCTATAATCTGCAGCGTATAAGCCACACCGCAGGAGAGCACACCTGCATATAAAATCGGCATCCATGCGGATATTATCGCTGCCATATCAGGGATCTCAAAAACAAACATACACGGGAGCGAAGCCACACCGCACACAAGGAACTGTATACATGAAAGAATAATTCCATTGACCCTCGGTGAAAAATAATCAATAACCAGAATATGCGCTGAAAATGCCATCGCACACAGAAATATAAGAATATCTCCCCTGCCAATAGTGAAGCCGTCCGTTATGCACAGACAGTACAACCCTGCAAGTGCAAGTACAACTGCTGCCCATATCTTCCAGCCCGATGCCTTTTTCATGAAGATTCCGATGACCGGTACAATCACTATGTAACACGACGTTATAAATCCCGCCTTACCGGCTGATGTATACTTAATTCCAATCTGCTGAAGGCTGCTTGCCACAAAAAGAAGAGCTCCGCAAAGAAGTCCGCCCACTATAAGCTCCTTCCTGCGGCTTCCCTCCTCTATGATTTTTTTCCCCGACTTCTTCTGAATCAATATGCAAGGCACAAGCGTGATTGCTCCTATAATCGACCTGACTCCATTAAATGTAAACGGTCCTATATATTCCATCCCCACACTCTGCGCCACAAAAGCCGTTCCCCATATAAATGCAGTAAGTGCAAGAAGTAATGCGTTCTTCAATTTCATAATGTCACCATTCCGTTCGTATGTTATCTACAAAAGGATAGCATAACGATAAACATTTAGCAATCAATATTGCTATGTTACCTCTTTCACTTTCTTACTGACAGCCATTCCTCTACTATGTTCACGCTTGTGTCAACCATCTTTGCAATTTTATCTATCGCCATTCCTGCGTCAAAGAGGTTCTTCGCTGTACGTTCAAGTGCTTCCGTGCGCCCCTCATTCTTTACTTCATCCAAAAAACTTTTCATGTCAGATTCCCTCCTTATTTTTTCAAACAGATTGTAATTAGCCGTTCCACTTACCCTCAACACCGCCTGTACATCCGCTTTCTCGCCCTGCGTCACATAGCCCAATGTCTCTTTTATAAATCCCTTCACGTCATTCTCATCTGCGTTCCTTGACAGGATTCGCAGGCTTCTGTGTTCATCCGGTTCAAGCTCCTGTGTCACTATGAGCTGTGCAGGAATAAAGAAATTCTGCGAATAATATATTCCCGACTTATACCTCGTAAAGCTGATTCCAAGTCTCTTAAGCTCCCGCATCATGGACTTTGGATAGCTTTCACGAATCATTGTCACACTGAGCTCATCACCCGCTATCTCATTCACGCTCTCGCCTGTGCTTTTATAGAGGCAGGCATAAGCCACGCACTTATAGAAATCATCCACTGTCATGCCGTCACCCGGTGACTTGTACTCGACAATATTGTGTCTCCTGAAAATATGACCTATCGCGTTCTTAATCTGTGTCCTTCCGTTCTTCTCGATGATAAGCAGGTCTGCCTGTAGCGGCTTCTTGCTAAGATTGTACTCCGGATAAAACTCCAGCTCGTCAATGTTGTCATGAAGCTCCAGCTTCGTCGCCGCGTAAAACGCGGGATGCCATTGTATACGGCTCTCTTCTCGTTCTTCTGTCAATATGTACCTCCTTTTTTGTGCTGCAAGTGGAACACAAAAAAGAAGCTTCTTCTAATCTAGGCATCCACCCGCTGTTGTCGTTATGGGAACAAAAAGCATGGACTCCTAAATACGAATATTACTTGAAAGAAATAACTAAAGAAATTTAGAACTATGCTTTTAGGGGATTATATCATGTTGTATCACCTTTGGCAATACTTGAAATCATTTCCTGTTTTGCTATTTAGCGGTCTCGCACTTCTTCACTGACAGCCATTCCTCAACTATATTCACGCTTGTATGAACAGCCTGTGCTATCCTGTCTACCGCCATTCCCATGTCAAAGAGCGTCACTGCTGTCTGTTCTAGTGCTTCCGTGCGCCCTTTGCTTATTCCTTCGTTGAACCCCTCATTCTTTATTTCATCCAAAAAACTTTTCATGTCAGATTCCCTCCTTATCTTTTCAAACAGATTGTAATTAGCCGTTCCACTTACTTTCAGTACTGCCTGTACATCTGCCTTCTCGCCCTGCGTCACATAGCCCAATGTTTCTTTTATAAAGCCCTTCACATCATTCTCGTCTGCGTTCCTTGACAGGAGCCGCAGGCTTCTGTGTTCATCCGGTTCAAGCTCCTGTGTCACTATGAGCTGTGCAGGAATAAAGAAATTCTGTGAATAATATATTCCCGGATCATACTCTGCAAAACTGATTCCCAGTCTCTTAAGCTCCCGCATCATGGACTTTGGATAGCTTTCACGAATCATTGTCACACTGAGCTCATCACCCGCTATCTCATTCACGCTCTCGCCTGTGCTTTTATAGAGGCAGGCATAAGCCACGCACTTATAGAAATCATCCACTGTCATGCCGTCACCCGGTGACTTGTACTCGACAATATTGTGTCTCCTGAAAATATGACCTATCGCGTTCTTAATCTGTGTCCTTCCGTTCTTCTCGATGATAAGCAGGTCTGCCTGTAGCGGCTTCTTGCTAAGATTGTACTCCGGATAAAACTCCAGCTCGTCAATGTTGTCATGAAGCTCCAGCTTCGTCGCCGCGTAAAACGCGGGATGCCATTGTATACGGCTCTCTTCTCGTTCTTCTGTCAATATGTACCTCCTTTTGGTGCTGCAGGAGGACTACGCCGAGAACTATTTCTCTATTAGAAATCCACCTGCTGTTGTCGTTATGGGAACAAAAAGCACGGACTCCTAAATACGAATATTACTTGAAAGAAATAACTAAAGAAATTTAGAACTATGCTTTTAGAAAATTATACCACATAGTATCACCTTTGGCAATACTTTTAAAATAAAAAACTTACGTCTTTATTTTATGGGTAGTCCGTTGTTACAACCAAAGTGTACCTGTCGCCAATATATCCCCCGCTAAATCAACTGCTCGGAATACATGCTCACCATATCCATAGCTCGTTATTGATAACGCATCCAGTCTTTCACTTCCTTTATTGGCTGGAGCTTGGAATACACTGTTCGTTTCCTGCAATACCATACTTCTTGGTAATGCGTTTGAATATATTACATTAATATAACAGCCCTTTCCCGAAGCATCCGTTGATAAACCTAGCCCACTTTGGTCTCCTTTTTTCATCATGTAATATGCCCACTCCTGCGCCGTTCCCAGGAATATTTTGTTGGATAAGGTTGACCAGTACTTTCCATCTTCACAGTTATTAAACTTATACTCACTGCTCCACATTACCGGTTCAACTACTAATCGGTAATTATCATTCTCAAGAAATTCAGTGAGCATATCCTCGCCCCACAACTGTTTGATTAATGCCGTACCATTGTTACCTTCATCATAAGGCTTCAACATCCACTCTCTGAATGCCTGTCCGTTCGGTAAAAAGTCAGGGTTGTCATACAATATTGGTGCCGGCAAACCTCTTGTAACTTCAAACTCATCCTTTACATAGCTTGTTATATTATGTCTTTTTCCTAATCCTGCTACATTGTTTTTATCAAATGTTGATGCTCCGCTTAAAAAATCCCCGTCTGTAATTCCCGTTTTAAACTCCTCTTTTAATGTATTGTATCTGTCTATTGTGTATCCTTCTTTATCGGGCTTTGACATATATATGTCAACTGCATTTGGTGTCACAATTCTTTTTAACGAGTGTACAGAACCGTAAACGTCTGTCTCATATTCAGCTATGTAAAAACGATAGCCTGTTGCAACCGTACTAAACCCTAAACCTTGTTCCTCAGGTGGATACTGGTCTGCTGTTCCATGTGTCTTATCGGTGTCCTGCTGTCCGCCATTGTACTCCCCTGTCGGCTGTGTAGGTTCATCATTCTGCCCAGCCAGACATGTACTGCTTACTGTAGCTATCAACATCAGCATAATTATCAAAAGCTTAAATGTTTTCTTGATATATTTCATTTGTCTCCTCCTTAAACAAAAGAGCTTTGATGCTGTTCTACATCAAAGCTCCGTAAATTTATTGTAAAATAAAAATTTATGTAGTACATCAAGTGTAAAGTTTTAATAAACTTTACCATGAACTGCATTAGGGTCATTCACACTCTGTCGAAGTTCTTCATTCGTCATTGCCGCATCTTCTTCTGTATTTAACTTGCCGTCCCATTCTATCAGGTCTGGGTCTCTGTTTTTCTCAAAATCACGAATGCTTACATAGTTTATATACTCTGTAAGGTTGTCATATTTATGTACCTCTCCAGTGTCATTTTCTGTTACAACAAACACTTCATCATCGCCATAAACCTTTAACGTATAACCTAACTGCTCGTCTGTATATTCGTATGTAAGTTCCTTGCCTTCCTCACTTACTGTTGTTGTCGGTGTCTCATTCTCCGCAACCTGTGTGGTCTCATCAGGTGCCGTTGTCTCAGGTATTATAACTCCACCATATTCATCAGTCGGATATGGATTCCCATTCTCATCAACTACCTGTGGAAGTGTAACCGCATAGTCCTGCTGTCCATTGCTCTTTCCATAAACCGCATCCTTCATCGCCATATCAAATGCTGTCTCTGCATCACTTCCATACGCTTCATATACCCTAGCATCCTCCGCAATGCTCTCTAACTCTTCCTCCGTGAAGTCACTGACCTTAGCCGCCTCCTTAACTAAGTCATCGATGGTCTTGGCGGAAGTCGCGGTGTCACCCTCAGTCTCCTCCGTAGTTACCTCGGTCTCAGGCATACTTGTGACACTTTCCGTGGACTCGCTTATTGCGGCACCATCGACAGCAGAGGATGTTGTATCAGCAACATTCTTTGCTGTTGATGAGCAGCCACA
>CAKRIL010000026.1 GCA_934343915.1 uncultured Lachnospiraceae bacterium
TATTTATGATTTGTATAGCATTCACTAACTACGATGCTACACATCAGTCACCGACTAATCTGTTCACATGGGTTGGACTTACGAACTTTAAGAATATGTTCTCTATAGGTACGGGCGGTTTTGGCAAGACCTTCGGAACGGTTCTTTCATGGACACTTATATGGGCATTCTTTGCAACATTTTTGAATTATTTCCTCGGCATGGCGGTTGCCATCCTCATCAACAAGAAGGGCATTAAGTTCAAGAAGCTGTGGAGAACAATACTTGTTATGACGATTGCCATTCCGCAGTTCATTTCCCTTCTCTATGTGGGAAAGATGTTCGCAAACGACGGACTTGTGAATATGTACCTCCTAAAGTGGGGGTGGATAAGCCAGCCTATTCCGTTCTGGACGAATCCTACACTTGCCAAGATTACAATTCTCATGGTTAACCTCTGGGTGGGTATTCCTTATGTAATGCTCATCATGACAGGACTTCTTATGAATATACCGGAGGAGCTTTACGAGAGTGCCAAGATTGATGGTGCGAATGCATTCCAGACCTTCAGGAAGATTACACTTCCGTATATGCTTTTCGTGACAGGACCTTACCTGCTCACATCGTTTACGGGCAACTTAAATAACTTCAACATTATTTTCCTGCTCAATCAGGGAAAGCCGCAGTCGCTTTCACTTTCGGGCGGTGCAGGTTACACCGATTTACTTGTAACATGGCTCTATAAGATGACTGTCGAAGATACCAACTACAAGATGGCGGCTGTTATCGGTATCATGGTATTCGTGGTAACTGCTGTTGTATCATTGGTGGTATACAATATGCTTCCATCAGTTAAGGACGAGGAGGGATTCCAATAATGGCTAAACAACATAACATGCGTACGCGCAAGAGAGTAAGCAATACAATTGCTTATATAGTATTGGTCCTTATAAGTATAATATGGCTGTTCCCGTTTGTATGTCTGGTACTCCAGAGCTTCCGTTCATATATTACGGAGCTTGGCGGAATGGTTGATTATCTTCTGCCTAAGAAGTTCTCACTTGACTCCTATAAGTTCTTGTTCAGCGGTGAGACTAAATTCTTAAAGTGGTATGGAAATACACTTATAATTGCTCTTTTTGTATCAATAGGTCAGACTGCATTCGTTCTCAGTGTGAGCTATGCGCTCTCAAGAATGCGCTTTAAGGGCAGAGAGTTACTCATGAGATTCTGGTTAATCCTTGGAATGTTCCCGGGCTTCCTCACCATGATATGTCTCTACTTCCTGTTAAAGCAGTTCGGTCTTACACAGGCAGGAGCGGTTCCGGGACTCATCCTTATCTCGGTTGCAAGCTCCGGAATGGGCTACTATGTATGTAAGGGTTACTTTGATACGATTCCTAAGTCTCTCGACGAGGCGGCAAGAATTGACGGTGCGACAAGAGCACAGATATTTGTGAAGATGATTATTCCGCTTTCCAAGCCGATGATTATCTATACAGCACTCACAGCATTCATGGCTCCATGGTGCGATTATGTATTTGCTTCCTATGTTGCATTCGGTAATGACAACGGCTACAATGTTGCGGTTGCCATGCAGCGCTGGGTATGGACAAATGATTTCCAGGGATATTTCACAAGATTCTGTGCAGGCGGTGTGCTTGTAGCGATTCCTGTAACGGTATTGTTCCTGTGCTTACAGAGGTATTATGTAGAAGGTGTAACCGGAGGAGCTGTAAAGGGTTAAATTTGGCTGCGGCACTAAGATATATGATTTTAAGCTTAGTGCCGCAGTTTTTTTGTCCGAAACAGAAAATCTGATATATTTTGGAGAAAAAGATTGATATGAAGAAAAATAGTATATTTAAGCATAACCTGCTTCGCAGACTTTGGTGTCTTGTGCTGATGGCTGTCCTGTGTATGACGGCTCTTGTGGGCTGTGACGGCAAGGGATATAAGTATGAACAGAAACTGAATATCATCGATGATAACTACAGAAACTATTACGAGATTTTCGTCTATTCGTTCTATGATTCAGACGGTGATGGCATAGGCGATTTGAACGGTGTCACACAAAAGCTTGACTACATACAGGATATGGGCTTTAACGGTATATGGCTTATGCCGATAATGCCGTCGGACACATACCACAAGTATGATGTGAAGAACTATTGTGAGATTGATCCTAAGTATGGAACGGTTGACGATTTTAAAAATCTTGTCGGTGAGGCTCATAAGAGAGGCATAAATGTAGTTATCGATATGGTAATTAACCACACCTCCTCAAGCCATAAATGGTTTCTTGATGCATGCTCATATCTTAGAACGCTTGACAAGGATAAGGAGCCGGATGTGGCAGAATGTCCTTATGTGGAGTACTATCACTTCTCCAGGGAGAAGGTCAGCGATACCTATTACAGGGTGAGCGGCACGGACTGGTTCTATGAAGGCTCCTTCTGGTCGGAGATGCCGGATCTGAACCTGGCGTGTGAGCCGCTGATAGAGGAGCTGTATAATACTGCCGATTTCTGGCTTGATATGGGAGTGGACGGTTTCAGAATGGACGCAGCAATGCACTTTGAGGAGAATCAGCCGGAGTTCAATGAGCAGGTTCTGAACGGATTGTATGAACACTGCCGTGAAAAGAATCCTGATTTCTATATGGTGTCTGAGGTATGGTCAGGTTTCAGCACCGTAAGGGATTATTATGCGAGCATGACACCGAGCATGTTCAATTTCGATGCGGGAAATACTGAGGGAAAGCTTATAAAGACTGCCAGAGGAACACTCAAGGCAGCATCATTAGCCGGCTCGATGGTGAGATACCAGACTGAATTCTCACAGATTAATCCTGATTATATTGATGCGCCGTTTCTGACTAACCATGACATGGGAAGAGTTTCCAATGTTCTTATGAATGATGAGAATGATATCAAGATGGCAGGAGGACTTCTCATGATGATGAACGGAAGCCCGTTTGTGTATTATGGCGAGGAAATCGGAATGGCGAGCA
This sequence comes from uncultured Lachnospiraceae bacterium, assembly GCA_934343915.1. Classification (GTDB taxonomy): domain Bacteria; phylum Bacillota; class Clostridia; order Lachnospirales; family Lachnospiraceae; genus CAG-882. The sequence goes on from CAKRIL010000026.1 coordinate 2,993, forward strand.
AGGGCTCTAAGGATGAGAATAAGAGAATTGCGATGCTATGGTCATCTGATTCGACTGCGGCAGGAATGACAAAGGGACCTGCGGATGCGGATAAGGACATTAATTCAGCATTTGATGCGGTTGATAAGCAGCTAAAGGATAAAAATTCCATTTTGAATTATTATAAGAGGGCACTGAGGCTGAGAAATGAGAATCCTGAGATTGCAAGAGGTGAGATTACACTGATTGACAGTCTGTGTCAGGGACATCAGGCTGCGATAACCAAGAGCTACAATGGAAGCACAATAGGAATCGTATATAACACATCTGATGAAGTGATTACCGTGGACATCAGCGGAACAGAAATCTCAGATATGCAGATTCGCGGCTATCTTACTCTTAACAATGAGGAGATTACGTTAAAAGATGGCATACTCACAATGCCGGCACAATCGATATGTATTCTTAAACAGAGATAAACACAAGGAGGCAGACTATGAGAAAGGTTGGCATGCTTATGCCGGTCGCTTCGCTTCCGGGGCGGCATGGTATAGGTGATTTTGGAAAAGAAAGTTATCATTTTGTGGATTTGCTGAAGGAGGCGAAGGCGGCTATATGGCAGATGCTTCCGCTCAATCCATTGGGATACGGAAATTCACCGTATCAGCCATATTCATCCTGTGCGGGTGATGAGCTCTATATTAATCTTGATAAGCTTTGCGAGGATGGACTTTTAAAGAGAGTTCCTGATTTTCACGGCAATGCTGCACGCATTGATTATCAGGCAGTGAGGGAGTTCAAGGGTAAGTACCTTAAAAAAGCATTTAAGAATTTTAAGCCTGATGCGGGGTATAAGAAGTTCATCAAGATGGACTGGGTATATAATTATGCCGTGTTCCTCACACTCAAGAAGCAGAACAATCTTGTTGCCTGGAATGAGTGGCCGGTGGAGCAGCAGAACTGGATAAAGGATCATAAGTATGACCTCACACCGCTTAAGGAGGATATCGAGTACGAAATGTTCGTACAGTATGAGTTCTATAAGCAGTGGATGGAATTGAAGAAATATGCCAACAAAAACGGCATAAAGGTCATGGGAGACATTCCAATCTATGTCGGAATAGACTCACTTGACGTATGGTCGGGTCAGGAAAACTTCTTGCTCGGGGCTGACGGTAAGCCGACATTCATCGCAGGAGTGCCGCCTGATTATTTCAGTGCAACCGGTCAGAGATGGGGAAATCCTATCTACGACTGGGATTACATGGAGAAAGATGGTTTTAAATTCTGGCTTAACAGGCTGGATTACAGCAGCAAGCTGTTCGATATCATCAGGATAGACCATTTCAGGGCATTTGACAGCTATTGGAAGATTCCTGCCGCGTGCGAGACTGCTGTTGACGGCGAGTGGAATTATGCTCCGGGCTATAAGCTTTTTGATACTGTATTCAAGGTGATGCCGGATATCAACATTATAGTTGAGGATCTGGGTGATTTAAGACCTGAGGTGCTTACGCTTCGAGACCACTATGGCTTCAAGGGAATGAGAATTGTGCAGTTCTGCTTCACGGGGAATGATGTTGCCGATGGCGGGTATACGGATACACACAATCTTGTGCTGTACACAGGAACGCATGACAATGACACGATAAACGGATGGTATAAGTCTCTCTCAAGGAAAGAGAAGAATAATACGAGGAGATTCCTTGACAAGGCAGGAATACCGGATGGACCTGTTTCGTGGAGAATGGTTTCATTTACAATGTCCCAGGACTGCTATATGGCAATTCTTCCTTATCAGGATGTGTGTGACCTTGGTGCTAAGACGAGACTCAATCTTCCGGGAACGCTCGGTTCACCTAACTGGGAATGGAAGGCAAAGAACCTTGATGATTTTGCAGAGCGCACGGAAGCCTTCGCACAGCTTGTTAAGCATCCTGTAAAAAGACCTTCTCAGAAAAAGGCAAAGAAATAGAACACGGATAAAACACACCGAATAGTTAAATTATACGGTTATCATGAGGGAACAACCTCCATATACTTCTATATAAAATAGTATATGGAGGTTGTCTTTTGCAAAAAATAATACAAGTATTAAAGGTGGCTGCCGCCGCGGTGCTTGTCTCGGTTGTTCTTATTTTTTTGTGTGCATTCATTGCATATAAGCTTAGACTTACACAGGCACAGCTCGGAATAATGGCGATGGTGATATACGCGGTTGGCTCCTTTATCGCGGGCTTCGGAGTGGGAAAGCTGAAGCAGGAGAAGAGGCTTCTGTGGGGAATATGTGCCGGTATAACTTACTTTGCGGTGATACTTGCAGTGTCCATCGCGGCAGGCGGAGGCTTTCACGCTGATGTGGGCAGACTTATAAGAAGTGTGCTCATATGTATTGCCGCCGGAACAATAGGTGCAATTATCGGATAAAAAAATATAAATACTATTGACAAATGATAAAAGTTAGTTTATCATACACTATGTTAGCAACAACTAACCACATACATAACATACATAATTCTTCTAAAAAACAGCAGGGAATAGGGCACCCTGCTGTTTTGCTGTGCGGCTTCCGAATAAAAATCCACAATAATCAAAAAAATATATGTGAAAAAAAAGGGTTTTTCAAGAAAAAAGAAGTATATAAAATTAGGGATTGTTTTGGACATGACTGCATGGAGGAAGACAATGAATATAAGGGAACAGCAGGAACAGTTCGAGTTCGAGTATTTAAACCCGTATGCGGCACATTCCCGTGACAGTGCGGGAAGGGATATGCCGGAGGAAGAGTGTGATATGCGAACGGCATATCAGCGTGACAGGGACAGGATACTTCACTGTAAGTCATTCAGAAGACTTAAGCATAAGACACAGGTATTCCTTGCGCCTGAGGGCGACCATTACAGGACAAGACTTACACATACACTTGAAGTTGCGCAGATTGCGAGAAGCATTGCGAGAGCGCTCAGACTTAATGAGGATCTGACGGAGGCTATTGCACTCGGACATGACCTTGGACATACACCTTACGGTCATGCGGGTGAGGCTGCACTTAATGCCGCACTTATAGCGGATGGCTTCGAGAACGGCTTTAAGCATTATGAGCAGAGCCTGAGAGTTGTCGAGAAGCTTGAGAAGGACGGAAGGGGACTTAATCTTACCAAGGAGGTAAGGGATGGAATAGTCAATCACGGGACGGCTAAGACACCTTCGACGCTTGAAGGCAAGATAGTGAGACTATCAGATAAGATTGCATATATTAACCATGATATAGATGATGCGATAAGAGCGGGAATTATGTCCGAGGAGGATATACCGACTGAGTACACGGATATATTGGGGCATTCCACCACAGAGAGACTTGACACGTTGATACATGATGTGATTTACGGCAGTCAGGGAAAGCCCGATATAATCATGTCTGATGAGATGTATACGGCGATGAGAGGTCTGCGCTCATATATGTTCCAGAGCGTGTACACTAATCCGACCGCTAAGAGCGAGGAGGGAAAGGCGAAGAAGCTTCTGCGTGAGCTGTATGAGTACTATAAGGAGCATATAGATGCACTTCCTGAGAGTTATCTTATACAGATATGGGGCAGGAATGAGCCTGTCAATATCGTGGTGTGTGACTATGTTGCAGGTATGAGTGATCAGTATGTGGTACATAAGTTTGAGGAGATTTTTGTTCCGCGTTCATGGACATATAAGGAGTAAGGAGGCACGGAGTGCTTTATTCGGAGGATATAATAGAGGAGGTCAGAGGAAGAAGTGACATTGTTGATGTGATATCAGGCTATGTCAGACTGACCAGGAAGGGCAGCTCGTATTTTGGGCTGTGCCCGTTTCACAACGAGAAATCACCGTCGTTCTCGGTGTCGGGCTCTAAGCAGATGTTCTACTGCTTCGGATGCGGCGAGGGCGGAAATGTATTCTCGTTCATAATGAAATATGAGAATTATACGTTCTTAGAGGCTGTGCAGATGCTTGCGGACAGAGCAGGAATACAGCTTCCGGAGGTGTCAATGTCGCCTGAGGAGAAGAGACAGCAGGACATCAAGGCACAGCTGTATGATATCAATAAGGAAGCTGCCATGTTCTATTACAGGCTGCTTAAGTCACCGAACGGGCAGAGAGCGTATGATTACTTCAAGAACAAGAGACAGCTTTCCGATGAGACCATGACACATTTCGGACTTGGGGCATCTGGAACCTACAAGGATGAGCTGTACAGATATATGAAGAGCAGAGGGCACAGCGATGAACTGTTAAGGGATACCGGACTTTTCATATACAATGAGAGAGAGGTCAGGGACAGGTTCTTTAACAGAGCCATGTTCCCTATCATGAACATAAGCAACAAGGTTATAGGCTTCGGAGGACGAGTCATGGGCGAGGGTGAGCCTAAGTACCTGAACTCACCTGAGACAAAGATATTTGACAAGAGCAGGAATCTCTTCGGACTTAACCTTGCGAGAAGCTCAAGAAAAAAGAACCTGATTATATGTGAGGGCTACATGGATGTAATTGCCATGCATCAGGCGGGCTTTGACCAGGCGGTGGCATCGCTCGGAACGGCGCTCACGACAGGACATGCTTCACTTATGAAGAGGTATACGAACGACGTGCTTGTGTGCTACGACAGTGATGGTGCAGGTACGAAGGCTGCGATAAGGGCGATAGGGATACTAAGGAGTGCCGGGCTCAGAACCAAGGTTATAAATATGAAGCCGTACAAGGATCCTGATGAATTCATAAAGGCGCTTGGTGCTGAGGCATTTCAGGAGAGAATCGACAATGCACAGAACAGCTTCATGTTCGAGATGTCGATACTGGAGAGGGACTATGACTTAAAGGATCCGGACGGAAGGACTGCGTTCCTTAATGAAGCCGCCAGGCATCTTGTAGAATTTGAAGATGAAGTAGAGAGAAATAATTACATTGCGTCGGTTGCGGCTAATTACTATATAAGCCCTGACAGCCTTTCAAGGCTTGTGGCAAAGTGGGCTGCCAATGTAGGACTTGTCTCCCAGAGACCTGCAAGGCAGGAGACACAGGAACGCGGTGGTACGAATTTTGATGCACAGCAGTCCGCAGGAGGACAGGCAGCACCGCGGCGCAGCATGGCAGGAGAGAAGGATGACGGCATAAGGAAGGCACAGAGAATGCTTCTTACATGGCTGATTGAGGAGCCGTCACTGTATAAGCCTGTTGCTAAGTATGTGAAGCCGGAGGACTTCACGGAGGAGCTGTACTATAAGGTGGCTCTTATGCTGTTTGAACAGTTCGAGAAGGGAGAGCTTAACCCGGCTAAGATTATTTCAAGCTTTACCGAGGAGGAGAGCCATAAGGAGGTCGCAAGGCTGTTTAACACTGAGCTTCCCGAGAACATGGACATAAAAGAAAAAAATAAAGCGCTTGACGATATCGTAATGCGCATTATGAAGAACAGTCTGGATGCAAAGAGCAGGAATGTGACGGACATTAATGAACTGCAAAGTATAATTCAGGCACAGAATGCGTTGAAGACAATGCATATTTCGCTGAACTAAGGGAAAGATAAGATTAATTATGGAAGGACGGACATGACGATGGATGAGAACATGTTAAAATTCGATGAAAAATTAAAGGAACTTCTTGCTTCTGCCAAGAAAAAGAAGAATACGCTTGATTATCAGGAGATAATCGATACATTTGCTGATATTGACCTTGACCCTGATAAGATGGACAAGATATTTGATTACCTGGAGGCAAGCAACATAGATATTATTCGTACTACGGATGATGATGAGGAACCGCTTCTTCTTGATGACGATGACGATATCGACATTGAGAAGATTGACCTCTCAATTCCTGAGGGTGTCAGCATAGAGGACCCTGTAAGAATGTACCTTAAGGAAATCGGTAAGGTGCCTCTTCTCTCAGCCGAGGAGGAGATTGAGCTTGCAAAGAGAATGGAGAACGGAGACCAAAATGCCAAGAAGAGACTTGCAGAGGCGAACCTTCGTCTTGTTGTAAGTATAGCAAAGCGTTATGTAGGAAGAGGAATGTTATTCCTTGACCTCATTCAGGAGGGTAACTTAGGTCTTATCAAGGCTGTTGAGAAGTTCGATTACCGCAAGGGTTACAAGTTCTCAACATACGCTACATGGTGGATTCGTCAGGCAATTACAAGAGCCATTGCTGACCAGGCAAGAACAATCAGAATTCCTGTTCATATGGTTGAGACAATCAATAAGCTTATCCGTGTGTCAAGACAGCTCTTACAGGAGCTCGGAAGAGAGCCGTCCCCTGAGGAGATTGCAGCGGAGATGGATATGCCTGTTGAGAGAGTAAGAGAGATTCTTAAGATTTCACAGGAGCCTGTATCGATGGAGACACCTATCGGTGAGGAGGAGGACAGCCATCTTGGAGATTTCATCGAGGATGATAATGTACCTGCACCTGCTGAGGCAGCAGCATTTACACTTTTAAAGGAGCAGCTTGATGAGGTTCTCTCAACTCTTACCGACAGGGAGCAGAAGGTATTAAGACTAAGATTCGGACTTGAGGACGGAAGAGCAAGAACACTTGAGGAAGTAGGCAAGGAATTCAATGTAACGAGAGAGCGTATAAGACAGATTGAGGCGAAGGCACTCAGAAAGCTCCGTCACCCAAGCAGAAGCCGCAAGCTCAAGGATTATCTGGATTAAGACATGGAAAAAATCAAAAGTCCGATTAAGATGTCTTCCAGATTACATAAGGTAGCGGATATGATTACACCGGGGCTGATAGTTGCGGATATCGGTACCGACCATGGATATATCCCGATATACCAGGTGCTCACGGGAAAGACCGATACGGCATATGCATGTGATGTTGCCGAGGGACCGCTTGGAAGGGCAGCCGACAATATCAGATTGTATAAGGCAGAGGATAAGGTGAAGGCTCTGCTTTCAGATGGTCTTGTGGCGCTTAAGGATATAGAGACAGACATACCGGAGTCGATAGTTATAGCGGGAATGGGCGGAAGCCTGATATGCCGTATACTTTCCGATGGCAGGGATGCGGCAGTGAAGGCGAAAGAGCTTGTGCTGTCACCGCATTCGGAATGGTATGAGGTACGAATGTTTTTACAAGACAATGGTTATGCGATTACGGACGAGGATATGCTTAAGGAGGACGGCAAGTATTATGTGATAATAAGGGCTGTCCATGCGGATGCCGAAGCCATGAGGCTTACGGATGAGGAACTCAGGTTCGGTCCCGTTCTCATGCAGAAGAAGCATCCCGTCCTCATAGATTATCTTAAAAAAGAGAAGGATACCTGTGGGAAGATTAAGAGGAATCTTTTAGAGAATGCGGGTGAGGCTTCTCAGGGAAAGCTTGAAGAGTTCGACAGGAAGGAAGCGCTGCTTGACAGCGTGCTGGGGAAGTTATTGGAGGTATAGCGTATGAATTTACTTGAGGCATCGATTGAAGCTCAGAAGGATTATAAGCATAAAATAGTGCTCGCCAGAATTAACGGCAAGCTTTGTGAGCTTAATAAGGAAGTTAGCGAGACACAGAAGTGCGACATAGAGTGGGTTACGACAGCAGATACATCGGGAATGCAGACATACAGAAGAAGTGCGACATTCCTTATGCTTAAGGCAGTAAGGGATGTGTACGGAAGAAGCGTGAATATATGTGTCGAGTATTCGTTGAGTAAGGGATATTACTGCAGTGTATCGGGTGATGCCGCTGTTGATGAGACCTTCATTGACAAAATAACGGACAGAATGAACGAGCTGGTGGACGAATGTGTTCCGATAAGCAAGTTCACATACAGTCTTGATGAGGTAATAAGAATATTCCATGATGAGGAGATGTACGATAAGGAGAAGCTGTTCAGATACCGCCGTGCGTCCAAGGTTAATCTGTATGAGATAGACGGCTTCAAGGATTATTTTTATGGTTATATGGTTCCGGATACAAGCTACATCACGGTGTGGAAGCTCTTTTTGTATGATAAGGGATTCGTGCTCCAGCTTCCGGAGAAAAAGGAGCCGGAGGAGATTCCGTCTTTCGAGCCGCAGAATAAGCTGTTCCATGTGCTTGATGATTCCACAAAGCTTGGAAGAAAGCTTGGAATTGAGAATGTGGGCGACTTAAATGATGTGATAGCAAGCGGTCAGATGAATGAACTGATTCTTGTTCAGGAGGCTCTTCAGGAGAAGAAGATTGCGGACATTGCAGAGGATATTGCATCAAGACCTGAGGTTAAGTTCGTAATGATTGCCGGACCGTCATCATCAGGCAAGACGACGTTCTCACACAGATTGTCCATTCAGCTTAGAACTCAGGGACTTAAGCCGCATCCGATTGGACTTGACGATTATTTCGTTAATCGTGAAAATACACCGAAGGACGAGGATGGCAACTATAATTTCGAGTGTCTTGAAGCACTTGATGTCGAGCAGTTCAATCAGGATATGACAAGACTTCTCGCAGGAGAGGAGGTCGAGCTTCCTTCGTTCAACTTTAAGACGGGACGCAGGGAGTATAAGGGCAACTTTAAGAAATTAGGACCTGACGATATCCTTGTTATTGAGGGCATTCACGGACTTAACGACAAGCTTTCACACTCACTCAGCAAGAAAAATAAGTACAAGATATATATAAGTGCGCTCACACAGCTCAATATTGATGAGCACAACAGAATACCGACTACGGACGGACGATTAATCAGAAGAATGGTGCGCGATGCAAGAACGAGAGGAACTACCGCCAAGGGAACGATTGCAATGTGGGATTCCGTTAGAAAGGGAGAGGAGCTTAACATCTTCCCTTATCAGGAGACTGCCGATGCGATGTTCAACTCGGCACTCCTTTATGAGCTTGCGGTACTTAAACCTTATGCGGAGCCGGCACTGTTCGGCATCAGACCTGACGAACCTGAATATGAGGAGGCTAAGAGACTTTTGAAGTTCCTTGATTACTTCCTCACGGTAGGAAGCGATGAGCTTCCAAAGAATTCGATTATCAGGGAGTTCGTGGGCGGAAGCTGCTTTAAGGTGTGATGGCATACCGATTGTATATAAATACAAAATAATTCAAATTATGTTTACAATTTAAGATAAAAATGATAAAATATTTTTGCCAGTTGGCTGAATAATCGCGGCTGCAGGTGTCGAAAGACCGCAGGTGAGGAAAGTCCGGGCTTCATAGGGCAGGATGCCGGTTAACGTCCGGTGGAGGCGACTCTAAGACCAGTGCAACAGAAATATACCGCCACAGACCGTAAGGTCGAGGCTCTCATTATTGAGAACGTGGTAAGGGCGGAAGGGCAGTGTAAGAGACTACCGCCTGTCTGGTAACAGACAGGGCACATGTAAACTCCATCCGAAGCAAGACCGAATAAGAGACAGTGACGTGGCCCGCCAGTCTCAGGTAGGTCGCTTGAGCCTGTTGGCAACAGCAGGTCTAGATAGATGATTATTCAAGACATAACCCGGCTTACAGGCTGACTGGTGTTTTGCAGTTTACCAAGAGGAGATTTCATAGATGTATGAACGTATTTCAGAAGATAAGAAATTTAATACAAAGATGAAGTTTGCCAAGGCGGTATTACGGAATGACTATGTGATTTTGAATGCGGAGGAAGCCCTATACGATTTTGTGGGGAAGAACTCCGCGTATTTTTTCTATACGCTTATCCATCCTGATTATCAGAAGGAATTTCTCTCGGTATGTGAGAGCTTACAGCCGGAGGAGCAGTACAGCATAATAACGTTGCTCAGGGATAAGGATGATTATTATCATCCGGTGGATATACATATAAGCGTGTCCAAGCCTATGGAGGATGGCAGCTGGATATATCTTATGGACATATACGGCATTGATATGATTGAGGCTTCATTTTTGGACAATCAGCAGAAGCTTGACAAGTACAGAACCTTCATGGGAATAGCAGGGCTTGTGTATATGGAATACTGGCCGGCGACGAAGAGAATAGTATTCTACAATTATGTAATCCGCAAGTCGTATATACTCTATGAATCAGTTATAGATGAGTGGCATGAGAATGTGGTGAAGTATGGAGTACACAGAGGCAGCAATCTGGCTGAGATAGAGCAGTGGTATAACAATACAGCATCGCTTACCAGCCAGTTCTCATGTACTGTTAAGACAGGCTTCCTCAACTCGAATCATGCACCTGAGACCTTGGAGGTTAATGCCAAGTTCATATCAAGACATAACATGGATGTTCTTGTAGGTGTAATTAAGAGGAAGGATATAACGGATGACGATATTCCATATTATCTTACACCTGCGGGCAAGGATGCGGCAACCAATCTCCTTAACAAGAGAGCACTTATAGAATATACCAATGACAGACTTGCGGGAGCACAGGATAAGACCATGTATATGGTGCTCATAGATATAGATGACTTTAAGGTAATTAATGATACATATGGTCATCTTATGGGAGACAAGGCGATACTTGTTCTGTCCGAGACAATCACGGAGGCACTTGACGGACGCGGAATAGCGGGACGATTCGGAGGGGATGAGTTCTTCATCCTGACGGAAGACATTCCTGATGAGCAGCAGCTCAGACTATTCCTTAAGGCGATGCTGTCAAAGCTCAGACTTAATCAGGCAGATAAGCTTTCGGGAGTAAGATATACACTTTCTATGGGTATTGCAAAATATCCTGAGGAGGGAAGAAGCTTCAACGACCTGTTCACCATAGCTGATAAGGCACTGTATATAGCTAAGGATAAGGGAAAGAACAGGTACATAATATACAGACCTGAGCTTCATGATTCAATAGATGTTGTGGGACGACAGACTGAGACGGGAATATACCCTATATATATTAAGACGCTTAAGAATGTCATGAGGGAGCTGCTTGTTGAAGGCTCGCAGGATATACAGGCAATTCTTAACAATGTGAAGGATGCTTTTGGACTTGGAGCCATAGCGGTACATTATGGCGAGGGTCTTAAGAATGATATATATGCAGGTGAATGTCCTGAATCAATCAGGGATATAACCTTCATGCTTGATGAGACGTACAGAAGAATGCTTGCAGATGAGAATGTGCTTGTGATGAACAATCTTAATGGTGTATCAAGAAGGGATACGGATGCATGCAACAGACTGATTCAGGCTGATTGCCAGTCCTATATCAGCATCATGCTCCCGGATACGAAGCATCCTGAGTTCGTGGCTGCGTTCTATATGTTCGGAGCTAAGCACAAGTGGAGCAGTACAGAGGAAAATTATATAACGATGATTGCAGAAGCAGTATATCTTGCAGTGTGCGGAGGACGTAAGTAATCAAAACGATAAAAGAGGCAGTGTGCATTTTGTACACTGCCTCTTTTATGTAATTGGAAATTTCGTTCCTATTACATAAAAAACGGTTAATATATGCTTAGCTATACAAGCTTTGAATACTTCTCCTCGCAGTACTTGCAGCGGTATACCTGCTTCTCCTCATCAGTGAGGTAGAATACCTGATTAAGCTCCTGCTCAATGGAGGTTATACATCTTGGATTCTTACATTTTATTACATTGGTTACGGTCTTAGGAAGAGTGAGCTCCTTCTTCTCGACTATCTCCCCATTCTTTATAATATTGACTGTTATGTTGTGGTCAATAAAACCGAGTATATCAAGGTCGACAAGGTCAAGTCCTCCGTCAATCTTGATTATATCCTTTTTACCCATCTTCTTGCTCTTGGCGTTCTTGATTATGGCTACACAGCAGTCAAGCTTATCAAGCCCGAGGTATTGATATATTTCCATGCAGCGTCCTGCCTGAATGTGGTCAAGAACGAAGCCTTCAGTAAGCTTTCCGACATTAAGCATAGTATTAGTCCTCCTTAAAATTAGGTATTGCGTCCAGCAGGTACATGATAAGAGCCATTCGAACGTATACACCGTACTGAGCCTGCTTAAAGTATGCAGCGCGCGGGTCATCATCAACCTCGACGGAAATCTCATTTACTCTCGGGAGAGGGTGAAGAACAAGCATGTCGTCCTTTGCCAAAGCCATCTTCTCCTTGGTGAGTATATAGTAATCCTTCATTCTTAAGTATTCTTCTTCATTGAAGAAGCGTTCCTTCTGAACTCTTGTCATATAGAGAATATCGAGCTTAGGCATAACCTCATCAAGGCTTGTCACTTCCTCAAATTCAACACCCTTTGCGGTAAGAACATCCTCGCGGATATAGTCAGGCACGCGGAGCTCCTTAGGGGATATGAGTATAAAATGAATGTTGTTGTAGCGAACGAGGGAATTGATAAGTGAATGAACGGTACGGCCGAACTTGAGGTCACCGCAGAGACCTATTGTAAGACCATCAAAATGACCTTTGAGAGCACGGATTGTCATAAGGTCTGTGAGAGTCTGTGTCGGATGCTGATGTCCGCCATCTCCGGCATTGATTACCGGTATTCTTGAATGAATGGAGGCAACTAACGGAGCACCTTCCTTCGGATGTCTCATTGCGCAGATGTCAGCGTAACAGGAAATAACACGGATCGTATCTGCAACGCTTTCTCCCTTGGCGGCTGAACTTGAATCAGCGGATGAGAAACCGAGAACGGAACCACCGAGATTGAGCATTGCGGCTTCAAAGCTCAGACGCGTTCGTGTACTTGGCTCGTAGAACAGGGTGGCAAGCTTCTTTCCGTCCATTACATGAGAGTATTTTGACGGGTCGGCAGCTATGTCTTCGGCAACATCAAGAAGCTTGTCGAGTTCATCAACGGATAAGTCAAGCGGACTTAACAGATGTTTCATAACATTTTCCTCCTGAAATCAATAATGTGTCTAATTAATACGATATAAAATCGCTTTTCATGTCATTATACATTGTTTGGTGTCAGACTACAACGATTTTTTTGCATTTGTTTGAGTGCATACGGGCGGACGGTGGGAAACTGGTACTTATTAATCATATATAATGATTTGACTTTAAAATAAAAGATGGTAATATGTTAAAGTGTGAATAAAATAACACAAAAAGGAGAAAACACATGAAAAAATTAAGAAGAGTTCTGGCTGTGCTGCTTGTATTCGTTATGAGTATGGCACTTGTGACAGGCTGCAGCGGAAAGTCCAAGCAGACTATGTTCTCAATCATGAAGGATGCTTCTTCAATGACACATTACTCCTATGAAATCAAGGTAAAGCTTGATTCGGGCATGAGCGGTGTTGAGAGCATGGCTATGACATTAAAGGGTAAGACCGACGGCGAAGCTGTAACAATGGGAGCTAAGGTAAGCTATTCACTTTACACATTCGATATTGATGATTTCCTTATTTTGACAAAGGATGCTATGTATATCGATGTGGAAGCAATATTTAACGCTTTCGATTCAGTTCTTTCAGCTATGGGAGTTTCACTTGAGGACTTCGAGGCAGAGTTCGGAACAGAGCTTAAGTGCATTCAGTTACCTCTTGCCGAGGGAATGATAAATGTGAATGCAGACAGCTCTGAGTTGACAGATTTATATGTCTCAATTTTGGAGAATACATTCAAGAATACCAAGATTGAGAGCAATAAGGGAGAGTTCACGGTTACTGTTGAGGGTATGGAAGAAATTTCAAAGTTAGTTGACGCTTTTATTACAAGCCTTCTTGACAATCAGGATGCACTTTTAGAGCAGATTGATAAGAACAGCTCAATTGATGATGAGACTCTCAAGGAATTCCTCAATCTCTATATGAACGAGATTATCACGGCACTTGTCAGGTTCAATGATGAGTATGACCTTGGTCTTACAGAGGCTGACATTGAGGAGGCTAAGGCTGAAGCGGAGGCTGCTGTTGAAGATGCAGTCAAGGAAGCCGGGCTTGATGATGTGAGCCGGGAATATAAGGATGCTTTTGCTGACCTTAAGGATAATAGACAGGATGTTGTGGATACGCTGGCCGGAAGTGTGGATTCAGTTGACGGCAAGTTTACAATGACTGACAGCCTTACAGGTAAGGAAGGCAGCAGAGTGTACACATGCGAGCTTCAGGCAGCATTTGAGAACAAGGATACAGATGAAGATGTCACGGTAAATGTCAAGTCGGTGCTCACGGAGGACAACAGCATTGTTGTTGATGTTCCGAAGAACTATACGGCACTTTCCGATATTATCTACGCAGCACTTGTCTATACATACGAGAACGGACTTCTCGGCGATCTTGACGGCATTATTGATATGCCGGATGTTGATACTGATTATTCATACGGCGGGGATGATTCCGGTGCCGGAGAGGAAGTTGTATATGATGGTGAAGTAACTCTTTCAGATTATTACACTTATGATACAGCGACGATTGAGTATAACAAGGATCTCGTATATGTTGATACGGAATACAGTGATGTTGAGTGGGGCAGCGTATGCTTTAATGCGGTAGCTGATGATACCTGCTGGTTATTACTGAACTATGATTCAGAACGTTCAATAGATGATTTATATGAGTATATGGCACATGAGAAGTACAGCGACTCTGAATATTTTCTCGATACTTCTTCGACAGAGCTGATTTCAAGAGAGCTTTCGTCAGGTGTAACACTCTATGAGTTTGACGTAAGCTATAAATATGCAGATGGAGACAGCGTAAACACCGAGTCGTACTTTGCAGTTGCGGCCAATGTGGGAGTCATCTACGGAGAGATAAGCAGAGAATACGATTTGACAGAGGACGAAGTCTTACCTTATGATGAATTTTTGAATGCTGTATTTGTAAATGTTAATTAATTAAAAAACACATTAAAGCTCAGGGATATTATTGTCCCTGAGTTTTTTTAATGAAATGCTCAACAGCCGTGTCCCATGCGTTCTCCACGCTCTTGTCAAGAGAGAAGGTGTTGAGCGAGGTTCCCGTGACGATGGAGAGAGTCTTGTTTTCATAGCGGACATTGAGGTAAAGACCGCTTATCTCTTCCGGTCGTATATTAAGACCGTTGCCTGATATGAAGCCGGGTATGGAATGTGGCGGCATTGTAAACACGATTCGCATGGAGAGAGGAGTTCTGTTTCCCTTGATAATGTTAAAGCAGTATGGTTTAAGCATTGACCACGGAGCGTAATCCGTCTCTTTTAACTCTTCCTTTTCTATGTCATTCAGAAAATCCTTGAACATCCGCCCGTCAATAGTGAACGAGACAAAGGTATTTGTCTGAAATTCCCTGCACAAAAAATGGTCAAAGGTTTCCTTTATAAAAAGATGTGACATAAAATCTTTTGTATTGTCTAACTCAATGCTTATCATACCGCTCTCCAATCGTAATATTATTTGACACTTGCATCATTTATTATAAATAAGTATAATGGGAACAAAAAATGTTGTAAAGTCTTTTTACACATTGGATAAAGTATAAAAATAAAAAAGTTTTTTATGCGGAATGGAGACAAGATGGAATTCAAAGAATCATCAGACAGACTTATAAAATTCATAGGAGATGCTACCTGCTCATTCACAACGGTAAAGGCTGCCGAGACAATGCTTAAGGAGCACGGATTTACAGAGCTTAAGCTTGGCGGCGACTGGAAGGTAAAAAAGGGCGGAAGCTATTACATTAACGTATATGACAGCTCACTTATGGCATTTACCGTGGGAAAGAAGTATAACGGCGGAATGATAAGGATTGCCACGGCACATACCGACAGCCCATCATTTTCCGTGAAGCCTCATCCTGAGATGAAGACGGGAATGGGCAATATCGGCAAGCTCAATGTAGAGGGCTACGGCGGTGCAATACTCAACACATGGCTTGACAGACCGCTCTCCATCGCGATGAGAGTATCGATAAAGAGTGATGACGTGTTCGCACCGGAGGTAAGAATTGTTGACTGCAAGCGTCCGATTGTCACGATACCTAACCTTGCCATTCATATGAATAACGGAGTCAACAAGGGAGTGGAGCTTAATAAGCAGGTTGACATGCTTCCGATATTCTGTCAGCCGGGTAAGGATAAAGAAGATTTCTTTATGGATTATCTTGCGTCAGAGCTTAATGTGAAGAAGGAAGATATTCTTGATTACGAAGGTTATGTGTATAATACGGAGGGTGGACAATATGTAGGAATGAATGATGAATTCATTCTGTGTCCGAGACTTGATAATGCAACATCCGTTGTTGCATGTCTTGTTGGTATTATTAAGAGCAGCAGCGTAAAAGCTAAGGGCACTAATGCTAAGAATGCAGACAGCATGAATGCCAATAGCATGAATGCCAATAGCATGAATGCTAATGGCATAAATGCAATCATGGTATTTGACAATGAGGAAATTGGAAGCATGACGAAGCAGGGTGCCAACTCGTCTGTACTTACCTTCATCCTTGAAAAGCTGTACAGAACACTCTCTGAAGGTGATGAGAACGCACAGGACGTGAGAAAAGGATATATTGACAAGGTTCTTAACGGCATGATGATTTCACTTGACGTGGCACATGCGACGCATCCTAACCATCCGGAGAAGAATGATCCTACCAATGCCATTGTCATGAATGCAGGACCTGTCATCAAGCGCTCGGCGGCACAGCGTTATGCTACGGATGCCAAGGCTGTAGGAATTGTAGAGCAGATATGCAGAAAAGCAGCTATTCCTTACCAGAAGTTTTCGAATCGTTCGGACATGGTGGGCGGAAGCACACTCGGACCGATATCGGACATACAGCTTCCTATGCTCACGGTTGACATAGGTGCGCCGATTCTTGCCATGCATTCAGCTATGGAGACAATGGGCGCAAAGGATCAGGCTTATATGGAAGAGCTTGTGAAGGGCTTCTTCAGCTTTTAATGAATTGAAAAAAATATAAAAAAAGTATTTTACCCTTTTCAAATGTAGTATTGTGTGCTATGATTATCTAGTATTGAAAACTACATGAAATAATATTAGATAATGCGATATTTAGTGCGATATATATTATATGCAGCAGAATCTGCTGAGAAAAGGGGATTAAGATGATGAATTATAAGATTGTTATGGACAGTGGATGCGATTTGCCGCAGAGCCTTAGAGAGAATGAGCATTTTACGATTGTTCCGCTTACACTCACAGTGGGCGGTGTGGACATTATTGATGATGAGACTTTTGATCAGAAGGATTTTATAAAGAGAGTGAGTGAGGCGAAGGAATGTCCTAAGTCGGCTTGTCCGTCTCCAGAGAGATATTTGTCTGAGTATGAGAAGGCTGACGCAGATGTATATGTTGTCACTCTCTCGGGAAAGCTCAGCGGTTCATACAACAGCGCACTTGTCGCCGCTGATATGTATGAGGAGGATGGCGGAAGCAACCACGTCCATGTCTTTGATTCGTTGTCGGGATGTTGCGGCGAGGCTGTCATTGCCATGAAGATTGCAGAGTGTGCAGAGCAGGGAATGAGCTTTGACGAAGTTGTAAGTACTGTATCTGAGTTCCGCGATGGAATGAGAACTTATTTTGTGCTTGAGACACTTGAGACTCTCAGGAAGAACGGAAGACTCACCAATCTCCAGGCACTTCTTGCCAATGTGCTCAGCATCAAGCCTGTTATGAGCGCTAAGGATGGAGAGATAATCAAGCTTGAGCAGACGCGGGGTATTAATAAGGCGTTAAAGCGCATGTGCGAGATAATTTTAGAAAACGTTAAGGAGCCTCAGAATAAGATTCTTGCCATATCACATTGCAACTGCCCGGAGCGTGCGGAGTATGTCAAGGGACTTCTTTTGGACAAGTGCAGCTTCAAGGATGTAGTGATTGTTGACACTGCAGGTGTTGCGACTATGTATGCGAACGATGGCGGCATTGTTGTTGCAGTATGATTTTTATAAAAACCTCTTGCATATTGTCGTAAGATGATGTAATATATATGAGGTTCGCTTGTGTGGCGCAGTTGGTAGCGCAACTGATTCGTAATCAGTAGGTCGTGGGTTCGAGTCCCATCACAAGCTTTTTTTATTGATATGAATAGGGATTTACGTTAATTGATTTCATAAAAATATAATTTTTTAAAACGTTTGAAACAAAATGAGCATGTTTACACACTGTTTGTATGAAGAAAGCATTAATATGGTTTTCGTGTACAGGCAGTGTGTTTTTTATGTAATAGGATTCAGGTGTCAAAACAACCTGATTTATTTTAAAAGTGTATAGCATGTTATAATTATACATATCAGCTCCGTTGTACGAAGCAAGTTATTCTAAGGGCTCTGAAAAAAGTAATTCTGCTTTCGCCACCGTTGCAAAATCAGCCCTCCATGGCTGTTTGCAACTCAGCCGGCATCCATGCCGGCTGTGGCTGTACGATAAACAGAGCCCTAAGAACAACTAAGCTTCTTCCAAAAGTCGTGATATGCATAATTATAACATGATATACATATTGAAGTTGTGAAAGCATGTTTTGACACCTGAATCGTAATAGGAAACTTCGTTCTTTTTAAGGAGGTGATTTTATGAAAAAAAGAGCAGTACTTATTTTGTCGGTTATGCTTGTTGTGTGTGCAGTAGGAATGTGTGCGTGCAGGAAAAAGGATAATGGCGGTGAGACGGAGCATGAATGGTGGCTTAGGGGACATTTCCTGACAGGATTAAGCCAGCCTATGCTTGTGACGATGCCTGAGTATGTTGACACATATCCAAACGAAGCCCCGATAGCGCTCACACCTATGGAGGGAGTTGATTTGTCACAGTATGTTGATGGTGATGTAATCGAGATAAGGGTTGAGAGCATACAGGAGCTGATGCCGTCTCTGGCAGATGTTCTTGATGTGAGGTTCATAGAGCACGGCGATGTGAGCGATATTGATTCGGATGTTATGGATATGCTTGTCGAGATGGGCTGGATTGAGCTTAAGACTGAAACAATCACAGACTGATAAGTTACGGGAGGGACGCACATTGTGCGTCTTTTTCCATATAATAAGGTATATCCTAAAGAAACAGGAGTCAGAGAAATGGCAATCCTGATAATTAAGGACTTGGACTTTTCCTATCATAGTCCTCAAGGCGAGACAAAGGCACTGACCGATATTAACCTGACCGTTAATGAAGGAGAGTTCATTTCCATAGTCGGACCATCCGGCTGCGGCAAATCGACTCTCCTTTCTATTATTGCGGGACTTACACCTGTGGCGGACGGAATCTGCATCAATGATGCAACCATCGGCTACATGCTGCAGCGCGACCATCTTTTTGAGTGGCGGACGATATATGACAATGTAATTCTCGGTCTTGAAATAAAGAAGCTTATGACACAGGAGAACCTGGAAAGAGTCGACGGGCTGCTTGAAAGATACGGGCTCTACGCATTTAAGGACAAAAGACCATCAGAGCTGTCGGGAGGAATGAGGCAGAGAGCTGCACTTATCAGGACGCTTGCACTTAATCCGGATATTCTGCTTCTTGATGAACCGTTCTCGGCACTCGATTATCAGACGAGACTTAAGGTGAGCGATGACATAGGAAGAATTATCAAGGAGGAAAAAAAGACGGCACTCCTGGTGACACATGATCTGTCGGAGGCGATTGCCATGGGCGACAGAATTGTGGTGCTGACAAAGAGACCAGGAACAATAAGGGAGATAATTGAGCTTGATTTTGGAGAGCTGTCACCTCTTGAGAGAAGAAATGCACCTGAATTTCAGGAATATTTTCATGAATTATGGAGGTGTTTTTCATAGATGAATAGCAGAAAATCCGTTCAGAATAAAACAATCAGCGTAAGTGAGGCACAGCAGGTATACCTTGAAGGGATTCGAAAGGAAAAGATAAGGGTAAACTTCGCGAGGGTGCTCATTCTCGTAATGTTCATTGTTGTGTGGGAGGTGTGCGCACAGGCGGGAATAATCAACGATTTTATTTTCAGCAGCCCGATTAGAATTGCAAGATGCTTTGTGAGCATGTGCGCGGACGGCTCGCTGTTCCGGCATGTGTGGGTTACACTGTATGAGACCTTCATAAGCTTCTTTCTTGTAATCGGGATAGGGCTTGCGGCGGCGGTGCTCATGTGGCTGTCGCGAAGCTTCTCAAAGATTATAGAGCCGTATATAGTGGTACTCAACAGCCTGCCGAAGTCGGCACTTGCTCCGATTCTCATTGTATGGCTCGGAAACAATATCCGCACCATAATAATATCAGCGATATCCGTTGCGGTGTTCGGGACGATTCTTACACTGTATACGGGATTTATGGAGATGGATTCCGATAAGATTAAGCTTATAAAGACACTCGGAGGAACACGTTTTCATGTGCTTACCAAGGTGCTTATCCCCGGCAATCTTGCGGTGATACTCAACACCATGAAGGTCAACATGGGACTGTCACTTGTGGGTGTCATCATCGGAGAGTTCCTTGCTGCCAATGAGGGACTTGGATACCTTATCATATACGGAAGTCAGGTGTTCAAGCTTGACTGGGTAATGTTAAGCATCATAATCCTCTGTATAATGGCGACCGTGCTCTATCAGCTTATAAATATTCTTGAGAGGGTATTGGCAAAAAGATATATATAGAATACAATATCGCAATATTTTTATATTTTTATGTAATAGGAACGAAGTTTCCTATTACATAAAAAAGGTGCATCGTGTTAAGGCACGATGCACTTGTGCTTTATAGCTTAATTAATTGGATTAAGATAATTCCATAAGGAAACGCTCGCGTATGATGGAGGATATGTCCTCGACATCATCCTTTCCAAGTCCGGGAAGTCTGTCATAAGGAATGAAGCCGCCCGCCATGGAAGCGTGGCCGCCTCCGCCGCCTATATCATGAAGTGCTCTTCCGACGATTGCACCTGCATCATACAGGGCATCCTCACTTCGGATTGAGAGCTTGACACCATCGCTTCTGAATGAGTATACCACGGAGAAGTCAACCTCCTTAAGCTGGAGCATGAAGTCCGACACGCTTGCGATGAGCGCCTCAGGGCAGTTATAGCCGGCGTTCGCAAAGCTTGCAGTGCCGTATACCTGAATGCTGTTAATCGCTGCAGCGTACACCTTAAGGTCGGAGAATTCAAGGGTACTGTTCTCGAGAGAGCTGATGATGGCATGGTTGCTGTGATTGAATATCCTGTAAAACATTTCCATGTCGAAGCTGGATACACCGCGGGACAGTCCTTTGGTGTCCATTCTGATTCCGAAGCAGAGAACTGTTGCGGTATTGTCATCCATCGGAATGTTATTCTCGTAAAAATAGCTTGCTATAATCGAAGCACACGCGCCGACATCCGGGCGTATGTCGTAGAATCTGTATTCTGTATCGGGAGGAGCAGTGCGCACACCGGTAGGATGATGGTCTATACATATAATCTCCTCGCCCGTCATATTGATGATATTGGAGTTGCCCTTCTGTGAATCGACAAGAATTACTTCGTCATCATCAGTCACGGAAGGGAGGTCATTGATATTATGAATTTCAATGTTCGTAAGTGAAATCATCTTGGCAGTGCTGTGGCGGTCAATACGTCCGCTGTAACAGAGTGTGGAGGTAATACCGCGGCTCTCTAAAAGCTTGGAGAGTCCGTATCCGCTTGCAATAGCGTCCGGGTCGGGAAAATTGTGAGTCTGTATATATACATGCTTGTGGTGTATATTATTTAATAATTCTTCGAACTTGGTCATAGTATTCTCCGTTTCTTAGGTGGATAATCTAACTGCTTTTTTATTATAATATGACATATTATGATAATCAACAGTACTAATTGCGCATTTTTGGCACTGTACAAATTTATTTTCTTATGTTAGTATATCTCTTGATACAGCATTTTAATACTGTACAGTGTAAGAAAGGCAAATATAAGATTGAGAGGATATAAGATGTTATTTAAGAAAAGCAATTTACATTCAGATAGAAAGAACAGGGCTGCCAATACCATGGCGGCATTCGTGCTCTCGGGTGCAATGATTGTCAGTGCAGCAGTACTTGGCGGCTGTGGAAGAGTACCGGTTACATTGAATGCCAAGACCTTTATACTGGAGCAGGGCAACAGCATGCCGACCGACGCATCAATATATGTGAAGGGTACAAGTGAGGAGATTGCAAAGTGTGTGGTCAATACGGATGCTGTCGACTACAACACGGTCGGAACCTACACGGCTGAGATTGTTCATCCGAACAAGACGCTTAAGATAGAGATTAAGGTTGTGGATACGACATCACCGAAGGTTGAACTGTATGCGGATGAGTTCTCAATGGCTCCGGGACAGACCTTACAGCTTACGGATGTTTTAAAGTCGGTATCTGACAATGCCTCGGTTACGGTCGGGTTTGCGGATGATATTACGAAGGCAGATGCCGATAAGGTACTTTCTGACAGCATCACATTTGCCGAGGCGGGAGCTTACAATTCAGAGATATGTGCCAAGGATGCATACGGCAATATGACGGTTATTCCCATTGTCATAATGGTTGTGAATGACAGCGAGGCACCTGTGCTCAGTGGTGTCAGTTCAACTGTATACGCGACGGTCGGAACCCCGATTGACATTACGGCGAACGTTACTGCGACAGATAATATAGACGGTGATGTGACTTCGAGAATAACAGCTGATACATCGGCGGTTGATTTTAATACCGGGGGAACCTATAATGCGACAATATCCGTAAGTGACGGAAGCGGCAACGAAGCAACAGCGGAGGTTACGGTTATTGTGCAGGACGCTTCTGCTTCTCTTAACAGCGGCTCGACAGTGACCATCAATTCTGATTTTGATTCGTATTCATCGGAGTATGTTCCGTTTGGTTTCGGCTCGGAGGTGGATGAGAACAACAGACCTACGGGACTCCAGTGGTACATTAACAGATATGGAAAGTATACGACGGATTTCATACAGCCTGAGAGCAATTATGTATATCTCACAATGGACGAGGGCTATGAATACGGTCTTACGGAGGGAATTCTTGATACCCTTAAGGAAAAGAATGTAAAGGCGGTATTCTTTATCACACTTCCTTATGCGAAGGAGAATCCTGAGCTTGTTCAGAGAATGATTGACGAGGGTCATGTTGTAGGGAACCATTCAGTTACCCATCCGTCAGCAGGACTCTGTACTCTGTCAGTTGAACAGCAGATAAATGAGGTCAAGGAGGTCAATGATTATGTTCTTGAAAACTTTGGCTATCAGATGTATCTGTTCCGCTTCCCGACAGGAGCCTTCAGCGAGCAGAGCCTTGCGATAGTGCAGAGCCAGGGCTACCGAAGCGTATTTTGGAGCTTTGCATATAGGGATTGGGTAGTTGATGACCAGCCTGATGTTGATACATCACTTCAAAATGCGCTCAATAAGGTTCATGGCGGTGCAATATACCTTCTTCATGCTGAATCTACAACTAATGCGACAATGCTTGCCGACTTCATTGACGGTGTAAGAGCGAAGGGATATGAGTTCGGTTATTACAACAAGGTTGACTAATAAGGCAGATATGATTTATTCACGCTTTTAACAGGAGGGATTATCATGGCAAAGAAACCTAAGAAAAAGCCTGTGTGGAAGGGGCAGAAGAGAAATGCGCTCGGACTTCCTTTTACATTTACCAAGTATATTCTCTATGACAATAAGCTTGTCATAAGAAAGGGCTTTTTAAATATCACTGAGGACGAGGTGGAGCTGTATAAGGTCAAGGATAAGCAGCTTAAGATTTCACTTCTCGGAAGAATATTCAATTACGGAACAATAAGCATATACGCAAGCGGCGTGTATAACTGCGACAATGTTCTTAAGAATGTTCACAAGGTCAGAATGGTGGCAGGGCTTATCGAGCAGTATGTGAATGCGGAGCGCGATAAGTACAATGTCAGAGGCAGGGACATGGTCGGCGATGCGGGAATCAAGCCGGGCGAAGTTGACAGCGACGGCAACGGAATACCGGATGTCCTTGAGAGTCAGCCGTGTGACTGTGAATGTCATGATGATTGCAGATAAGATAGTAAAATGGTAAAAGCCATTTGAAATAAAAGAATTGCGGAGGAAATTATTTATGGAAAAGAAGTTAAGAGTAGGTATCTTGGGAGCAACAGGTATGGTAGGACAGAGATTTATCGCCCTGCTTGAAAATCACCCTTGGTTCGAGGTTGTCGCAGTGGCAGCCAGCCCTCGTTCAGCAGGTAAGACATACGAGGAGGCGGTTGGCGACCGTTGGAAGATGGACACACCTATGCCTGAGGCAGTAAAGAAGATGATTGTTCTCAATGTAAATGATGTTGAGCACGTTGCTTCACAGGTTGATTTTGTATTCAGCGCAGTTGATATGACTAAGGAAGAGATTAAGAAGATTGAGGAGGACTACGCTAAGACGGAGACTCCTGTTGTTTCCAACAACAGCGCTCATCGCTGGACAGAGGATGTTCCTATGGTAGTTCCTGAGATTAATCCGGAGCACCTTGCTCTTATCGAGACACAGAAGAAGAGACTCGGAACCAAGAAGGGCTTCATCGTTGTTAAGCCTAACTGCTCAATTCAGAGCTACACACCTGCTCTTGTAGCATTAAAGGAGTTCGGACCTAAGGTTGTTGTTGCAACTACATATCAGGCAATCTCCGGCGCAGGAAAGACCTTCAAGGAGTGGCCTGAGATGGTTGGAAACATTATTCCTTACATCGGCGGCGAGGAGGAGAAGAGCGAGCAGGAGCCTCTCCGTATCATGGGTAAGGTTGTTGACGGCAAGATTGAGAAGGCACAGCTTCCTGTGATCACAACACAGTGTATCCGTGTACCTGTTCTCAATGGTCATACGGCAGCAGTATTCGTAAGCTTTGAGAAGAAGCCTACCAAGGAGCAGATTATCGAGAAGTGGAGAAGCTTCTCAGGCCTTCCGCAGGAGCTTAATCTTCCTAGCGCACCAAAGCATTTTATCCAGTATCTCGAGGAGGACAACCGCCCACAGGTAGCTCTTGATGTCAACTATGAGAACGGCTTCGGCGTATCCTTCGGACGACTCAGAGAGGACACTGTATTCGATTATAAGTTCGTTGGTCTTTCACACAACACAATCCGTGGTGCAGCAGGCGGTGCGGTACTTATCGCAGAGCTTCTCACAGCTCAGAAGTATATCGAGGCAAAATAATGAGTCTTACTATAAGAACCATGACCATAGACGATTACGATGGAGTACGCAGTCTGTGGCTCGGCATTAAGGGATTTGCAATACGTTCCATAGACGATTCGAGGGAAGGTGTCAGGGTATTCCTTAAAAGAAATCCGACAACAAGTGTCGTTGCTGAGAAGGATGGTGTGATTGTCGGAAGCATTCTCTGCGGTCACGACGGCAGAAGAGGTACTCTCTATCATGTATGTGTAGCTGAGAACTTCCGCAATCAGGGTATCGGTAAGGCAATGGTAGTAAAGGCGATGGAGGCTCTTGAAGCAGAGCATGTCAGCAATGTGACTTTGATTGCCTTTACCGAGAATGATATAGGAAATGCTTTTTGGAAGCATATCGGATGGCGCAAGAGGGAAGACTGTAATTACTATGACTTTGTGCTCAACAAGGAAAATATAATTAATTTTAATAAATAAGGAGATAAAATTATGGCAAATTATCCAACACCACATATAAATGCGAAGCCGGGAGACTTCGGCAAGACGGTTCTCATGCCGGGAGATCCGCTTCGTGCTAAGTTCATCGCTGAGAATTTTCTTACGAATCCCGTACTTGTCAACAATGTAAGAGGTGTTCAGGGCTACACGGGAGAATACAAGGGCGTTAAGGTATCCGTTATGGCGAGCGGTATGGGAATGCCTTCAATAGGAATATACAGCTATGAGCTGTATAACTTCTTCGAGGTTGACAATATAATTCGTGTCGGTTCTGCCGGCGGAATGCAGGAGAATGTACATGTAAGAGACCTTGTAATCGGAATGGGAGCTTCAACCAATTCTAACTATGGCTCACAGTTCGGTCTGCCTGGCAGCTACTCTGCAATAGCAAGCTATCCTCTTATGGAAGCTGCAATCGAGTCTGCAAAGGAGAACGGTGCGAATTATCATGTGGGAAATATTCTCTCATCAGACACATTCTACAGCGATGATACGGAAGGTTCGGCAAAGTGGCGCAAGCTTGGTATTATGGCAGTCGAGATGGAAGCGGCAGCTCTCTATATGAACGCTGCAAGAGCAGGCAAGAATGCACTCGCAATTCTTACAATCTCAGACCATCTCCTCACAGGAGAGGCTACAACCGCTGAGGAGAGACAGAATTCTTTCACACAGATGATGGAAGTTGCACTTGAGACGGCAGTAAAGATGAGCAGATAATATGTCTTAAATAGGGAGGTGTTTTTTGTGGCTGATGCAGTAACGGATGTATTCGCAGCTGACGAACAGCAGCTTGCCGGCATGAAGGCATGGTTTTTTAAGGAAAACATAAGAATTAACGAGGAAAAGACAGCCCTTGAGCGTGAACGTGCGCGGATGGACAAGGAGAATGAGCTTTTTGAGAAGAAGCTTGAAATCCTGAAAAAGGAACTGTACAAGCTTGCCATTGAGAAAAAAGCAGTGGAACAGGAACGCATTCGTGTGGAACACATGAAAAAGCAGATTAACTCCGAGCGTTCGGGAGCGGCTTACAGCATGAAGGGACAGGCTACCACGTTCTTTCGCGGTGTCGGAAGTGAACTTGCCTTAAAGAAGCGTTACAAGGATTTGCTTAAAATATACCATCCTGATAATATGTGCGGTGATACCGATACGGTGCAGCGCATCAATCAGGAATTTACATCTCTCAAAAGAAGATATGATAATTAAAATGGCAGAGCTTCGCGGTGCGGGGCTCTGTTTTTGCATATGTTAATTCAGGTGTCAAAACATGCTGCTCTGATTTTTGGGGTATATCGTGTTATATTTATGCATATCAGCTCAGTTGTACGAAGCAAGCTGTTCTAAGGACTCTGAGAAATGTTTTTTATTTTTACGCCAACGAAGCAAAGCATACTTCCGTGTATGCATTGCTTCTAAAGCGGCATCCATGCCGCTTTTGGCTATCGAGAGAACAGAGTCCTAAGAACAACTAGGCTTCTCCCAAAAGTCGTGATATGCATAAATATAACGTGATATACATATTAATTGCAAAATAGATTGACTTTATGCTTGATGTATGGTTTTGTGTATGCTAACATATAAACAAAGGTTAGTGTGTTGGGGAATCCTTTCTTGCTTATAATTTTAGCAAGATGGAGATATTGGAGACAAGGTATGACATTCCGATTGATGATGATGTGAGGAAGGAAGTGGGAGAGATGTGCAATCTTAGTGAAGGAATAGAGGAGAGAGCGATTGAAAAGGGAGTTGCAAAAGGAATTGCAGAAGGTGAGGCTGCAATTATTATCAATATGCACAATAACGGACTCTCTGCTGAACAGATAGCCTCATTCACCAACAAGGATATTCATGAAGTGGAGAGGATTATTGAAAATGCAACAAGTCATACATATAAGAACTAAAGTGTTTTTTTGACACCTGAATCTTTAATATGAAGAAAATCAAAATCGTTCATGTCTCTTAGATGGGATATGAGCGATTTTTTGCATTCAGTGCTCCTGAGTGACGTTTTATGACGGATTGGTAAGCGTTTACATAAAAAACACAGAAAGTGTATGGCTATTTGTGCAAAAAAGTCTTGCGGCTACAATGTAAGCATTTTCAATTTGTAAAAAGTGCATAAAAAAGTTTGCGTTTATGGTTGAAATATATATAAAAAGATGATATTATAATGACAGTCAGTGCTGATGCCCGTAAGTTCGTGAGAGGCACATGGGCGCAGACACTAATAAATATTTAGGAGGACATTATGAAACACAGGTTAGTAAGACGTGTTATCGCATCGGTTATGGCTGTACTTCTTGTAGTTGGTCTTATTCCGATGACTTTTACGGGAGGAGGAGTTAAGGTAAGTGCGGAAGAGTTGACGTATGTTATTGATGGTGCGTCGATAGCAGAGCTCGAAAGTGATTTGACAGAGGACACACAGTACGGTACAAGTAACTTTTTTACATTACTGTGCAGTTCAAATAAGAAAATAGGCATAAAACCATTGAATTGTTTTAACTCTGCCATAACAAATGAGACCGATAAGCAGTTTAAAAATACTGTGCGCCTTGGCGGAGGTGGTCTTGGTTTAGATGGCGGTAAAGTTGTAAATGCTATAAAATTTACGGTTAGTTCGCCGGCGAAGGTTACAATATATGCCAGTGGAAAGAAAAGCGATGCTAAAGCACTTATCATTAATAAGGCAACTACGTTGGATGATTCCGAAAAGGGAACAACAGTTTATACTTCAGAGGCATTTGATTATAATACGGTTAAAAAGCTGGAATATGATATAACCGAAGCAGGAACATATTATGTAGGATTTGCTGGAAATGGTGGTATTATTCCGTATATTTCAGTAACAACAAGTGGCGAGGTTGCAGAAAAGACGGATTGGAGTAAGGTTGATGCACCTGAAATTACTTCTGCGGCTCAGAACGTTAATGGTGAAATTGAAGTTTCCTTCAAGATGACTATCGGTAATGACGGAGCAGATTCAGTTAAGGTTACAATGACAGATGCTGAAGGCAATACAGATAGTAAGTCATCAACAACCACAGACGGAACGGTTAAGTTCACTCCAAAGGCTTCAGGTACATATACATTCAGCATTGCTGCATCAAGAGCGGAATGCGAAGATAAGGTGGGAGCAGAGACAAAGCCGGTTGAATTTGTTCTTACTCTTGGAACACCTATTATTAAGAGCGCAACAAGTGTAGGCAACGGTAAGGTAAGTGTTGTATGGGATGCTGTTAAGGAAGCCGACTCATACAATGTGTATGTCGATGGGGTACTTAGTGGCACAACTGATAAGACAGAGTATACGGTAGAAGGACTTACGGTTGGAAATGAGTATGCTTTTACGGTAGCTGCCGTAAGAGGTGCAGAGGTTGGAAAACAGTCAGAAGCTTCAAGTGTGAAGGTTACTTCTGACAAGCAGACTGTATGGGGCTTCGCGACTTATGGTACATCCACAAGCACGGAGAAAAATACAGCTAAAAAGAATGCAGATGGAAGCGTCACTGTAGTGAGTGCAGGCGGAAAGGGTAAGATTGTTCCGGCTACAACAGACGGTATTGCATTTTATTACACACAGGTTCCGACGGAATACAATTTCACATTGAGAGCTAAAGTACATGTTGATACATGGGTTATGGATGGAGGACAGTCAGGATTCGGTCTTGTTGCAACAGACCGTATAGCAGAGTCCGGTAACACAGACAATATATGGAATAACTCATATATGCTTACGGCAGGCCCTAAGATTGAATACTATTGGGATGCGGAGAAGAATGAAATCGCTTCATCAGGTGTTAAGTATTCCATGAAGGGCGGCATCGGTGCCATCGCAAAGACCGGTGTTACTAAAGAAAATCTTGATTTATTCATGAAAAATGATACTGCAACCATAAATGCATGCTTCAGTTCCGTAACATCGATATTTGATACAACAGCACCGTCACTTGGAAAAGATGCGGGTACTTACAATGTTATCGGAAATGAATCGTCAGGTAAGACAACCAATATAGCTGAGTATACGGATTTTGTATTTGAGATTCAGAAGAACAACACAGGATATTTCCTTACATATTATGATGCTGACGGTAATGTTATAGCACAGAGCAAGAATTATGATCCTGATGCTTTAAGTAAGATTGATCCTGAGAACGTATATGTAGGTTTCTTCACATCAAGAAATGCTACTGCAACATTCAGCGATATTGATTTTAAGCCAATTCTTGCATCAGAAGATGCAGCTTCAGAGGACAGACCTATCACTTATGTTACACCTATGGTGACAATTACATCAGCAGGTGTCGCTAATACAGAGAATTACACATTCAGTTTTATAGCTAATGTTGATGGTATGGCAGATATTACTCTTGCCGGACAGACAGTGGCAGCAGGTCTTGCAGTCAAGGCTAATCAGGTTGTCAATGTTCCTGTGACACTTACAGGTACAAGTGACATTGCAATGGTATTTGCACCGGATCCTGACTATGTTCCGGGAGAGTATATGAAGCTTGCAAATACTGACAAGATTAACTCTGTACTTACGGTTTCAAGAAATACAGCCTTTGCTGATTTAACAGAAATTTACGTTTCACCTGACGGAACAGCTTCAGGTGCAGGAACAAAGGAAAGCCCGGTAGATGTATACACGGCAGTTAAGTATGTTCAGCCGGGACAGACAATCGTTATCATGGAGGGAACATATCTCCTCAACAGTACGATAAGAGTTGAGAGAGGTGTTGATGGTACGGCAGATAAGCCTATCAGAATGATTGCCGATCCTAATGCTTCAACAAGACCTGTATTTGACTTCCAAAGCAAGTGCGCAGGTATGGTGCTTGGTGGAAACTACTGGTATTTCAAGGGATTTGACTGTATACATTCACAGGATATGCAGAAGGGTATTCAGGTATCAGGAAGTAATATCACTCTTGACAGAGTAGACGCTTACCACAACGGTAACACAGGTATTCAGATCAGCCGTCTGTTCTCGACAGACACAAGAGAATATTGGCCGTCTGACAACCTTATTCTCAACTGTACATCATACGGTAATGCTGATGCAAGCTATCAGGATGCAGATGGATTTGCAGCTAAGCTCACAGTAGGTGAAGGCAATGTATTCGATGGCTGTGTAGCACATCATAATGCAGACGATGGCTGGGATTTATATGCAAAGGCAGAGACGGGCTCCATCGGAACGGTTACAATAAAGAACTGTGTAGCATACGCTAACGGATATCTTGAGGATGGAACAGACGCTGGAAACGGCAACGGATTCAAGATGGGTGGAGAGAGCTTATCAGGACATCATAAGCTTATCAATTCCTATGCATTCTTCAACAAGGCGAAGGGTATTGATTCTAACAGCTGTCCTGATATACAGGTAGAGAGTTCAACATCATATAACAATGAGAGCTACAATGTAGCGTTCTATACCAATAATGCAGCAAATACTGATTTTGCGGCAACGGGAATTCTTTCATTCAAGGATTCCACAACAAAGAGCGGACTTAATACGGCAGAGCAGTTTAAGACCAAGGGAACACAGGATGACAGCAAGTTCAAGACAGACAGCAATTATTACTGGAATGGCTCTAAGTCACTTAACAACTCAGGTGTCGAAGCAGATGCTTCATGGTTTAAGACACTTGAATTTACAGGCTTTACAAGAAATGCTGATGGCTCAATCAACCTCAACGGATTCCTCGAGCCTGCAAGTGTTGTTCCGGCAGGTGTAGGAGCACGTCCGGTAGCAGCAAACAACACACCAAGTGAACCGGAGACACCGAGCGAGCAGCCGACAATTGACACACCAAGCGGTACGGCAGTCGGCGGTTCGGTTATCTCATCATCAGAGAGCACTGTAACAGAGACAGTCGGAATGGATGGATATGTGTCAGACGATGTGTTTACAGGTCTTATAAAGAATAACAGAACTCTTATTGTGAATGTTAAGGGTGATGACGGAGAAATAGCTGCAACATTTACCATTGATGGCTCTACATTCAACTCTGTTCCTGATTCATTATTCAGATTGAGTGTTAAGTTCAATGCACATCAGGCAGCAGCAGACAAGGCAAAGGAGATTCTTGCAGTTGAGGATAAGGATATACTTGTATGCACCTTCGATTCAGTCGGTTATCTCAATGGTAAGGTAAGCATAACTGTTAAGGCTGACGGCTTTGAGGCCGGCACACAGCTTAAGCTCTACTATTACAATGAAGAGCTCAACACTGTTATGGACAAGGGACAGACTGTTACGGTAGGCGAGGACGGCAAGGTCACATTCACGGTTGACCACTTCTCATCATATGTACTTGTAAATGCAGGCAAGGCTCTTATCACGGCACCTTCAACCGGCTTCGGTTCCTCCGCTGCGGCACTTATGAGTGTTATGCTCTTAGCAGGCGGTGTGGCAGGAATGTGCTTCTTTAAGAAGAGAAAGTAATGACAAGGCAATGACAATTATATAATTATTGTGTGTCTAGAGGACTGTCCCGGCGGGATGACCGCCGGGGCAGTCTTTTATGTAATAGGAAACTTCGTTCCTATTACATAAAAAACATGGTAAATCAAAAATTCGTCGTAAAAAATGTGATTAATCACAAAAATTCGTTGTATTTTTTGTGATTAAATCATATAATATAATTGAAAATTTCTTACAAGCTTTAAGGAATACTAATTTTAACATAAAGGTATAGGGAGGAACTTAATTGTACAGGACAGCATTTGAAAAGCTTTGCAATTGGAAAGAGCGTGAGAATCGTAAGCCATTAATCATTGAAGGGGCAAGGCAGGTTGGAAAGACATGGTTGATGAAGGAGTTCGGAAAACAGGCATATAAGGATACAGTGTATATTAATTTTGATTCCAATTCAAAGATGTCAGAGCTTTTTGGTGCAGATTTGAATATAGACCGTCTGATTATGGGAATTGAAATATATATAGGCAGAAAGATAAATCCGAATAATACATTGCTTATTTTTGATGAAGTTCAGGAGGTTCCAAGAGCACTTTCGTCACTTAAATATTTCTATGAGGATGCACCTCAATATAATATTGTATGTGCGGGTTCACTGCTTGGAATTGCATTGCATGAGGGAACATCGTTTCCTGTCGGGAAGGTTGAATTTCTGAGCCTTTATCCATTATCATTTCGTGAATTTTTGATGGCAGTGGCTGGTGAAAGATATGTTGAGCTTCTTGATAAATGTGATTATGATATGGTAAAGGCATTCAAGCATATATATATTGATGTTTTGAAACAGTATTATTTTGTAGGAGGTATGCCCGAGGCTGTTCAGAGTTTTGTGCAGAACAAGGATTTTAAGGAAGTGCGTGATATTCAAAAAAGGATACTGATGGCATATGAGCAGGATTTTTCGAAGCATGCACCAATAGAAATTGTGCCCAAAATTCGTATGCTGTGGAATAGTATTCCATCACAGCTTGCGAAGGAGAACAAAAAGTTCATATATGGTCTTGTAAGAGAGGGTGGACGTGCGAAGGAGTATGAGACTGCTATAATGTGGCTGGGTGACTGCGGACTTGTACATAAGGTTGGACGTGTCAATGCAGCCGGAGTTCCGCTTAAGGCATATGAGGATTTGAAAGCATTCAAATTATTTATTGTTGATATCGGACTTCTAGGATGTATGGTGGGACTGCATCAGAGTGTACTTCTCGACGGAAATGAATTGTTCATTGAATTTAAGGGTGCATTGACAGAACAATATGTGTGCCAGCAGTTGATTACATTGGAAGATTTGAATATTTATTATTATACGAATGACAGAGGTTCTTGTGAGGTTGATTTTGTAATAGATACAGGAGAGAAAATTGTTCCGATAGAGGTAAAAGCGGAGACAAACCTGAAGGCTAAAAGTCTGCGAACCTATTGTGAAAAATTTTCACCTGATATAGCAGTCAGAACTTCAATGTCGGACTATAAGAAAGAGGATTGGTTAGTGAACCTGCCGTTGTATGCAATAGAGGAAATCATGCAAGTGCAATAGAATGTTGATAATGCGGCATCCGGGTGTTATTATTAAGAAAAGTTCAAAAAAATGGAGGCTTAATGTGAAAAATTATAGTCTAAAAAAGACCTGCCTCATAATCGCATTTGCAGGGCTTGTCCTGTTTGCGGTATTAAATGCGGGACATATTTCAAAGGAGATTTCACTCATCGGTAAGATACTCATGCCGTTTTGGATTGGCATATTTATGGCATTTATACTCAATATGCTTATGGTTCCGATACAGCGCTTTTTGGCTAAGAGGATATTTAAAAAGAACAGCAAGCCGGCTAAGCCGATTTCAATAGTGCTGTCATATCTCATTTTTGTGCTGGTGATTGTAGCACTGCTTGCATTCGTTATACCGGAACTTACCAAGAGCATTGCAGCCTTTGTCAACAACTGGGGAGAATATATAAGTCAATTTCAGAAGATGATTAATGACATTACGGTGAAGTACAATATAGATGCGATTGACCTTAACGGTATTGTGGAAAGTCTGTCTGACAATATTGAAGCTTTTGCCAACAAGGCACTCACTTATATAGGAAATATGGTTCCGCAGGTTGTGGCGTTCATGAGCAATATTGTGAGTTTCCTGTTCAATATTATCATGGCTGTTGTTATATCGGCGAATATTCTTGTATATAAGGAAAAGCTCATAAGCCAGATTTCACGAACTGTCAAGGTAACCGTGCCGAAGTACTATGATAAGCTTAATAAGCTTGCCGTTGTGACTGCCGACACTTTCCGCAGATACATATCAGGACAGTGCATTGAGGCACTTATTCTCGGCGGATTGTGTTACATAGGTATGCTGATATTCAGGTTTGACTATGCACTTCTGATAAGCACGGTCATAGCTGTCACCGCACTTATTCCTGTTGCCGGTGCATATATCGGAGGTGCTGTTGCGTTCATTCTTCTCGCGATAATTTCACCGATTAAGGCAATTATGTTCTTAATTTATCTTGTTGTTTTACAGCAGATTGAGACTAATCTCATCTACCCGAGAGTGGTCGGTTCATCCTTGGAGCTTCCGGGAATATGGGTTATATTTGCGGTAACCGTCGGCGGAGGAGCGTTCGGAATTCTCGGAATATTGTTCGCTGTGCCGGTTATGTCGGTAATTTACAAGTTCGTAAGGGAGGCTGTGGTAAAAAGAGAAAACAGCACAGTCGAAAAAGGCAGCACGGCAGAAACTACGGATGAAGAGATAAAATAAATCAAGAATTTATATTAAAATACTTCAATTTAATTATGTAAATTTTTTCTGTTTTAGTGTTTTAAAGTATTGTAGTGATTTCTGTTGACAAATCAGAGTACAGTTGTTAAAATGTTAGATAACGTCCGATGTATTTATCGGATTACTTAATACGG
The DNA here is from genome assembly GCA_934343915.1 of uncultured Lachnospiraceae bacterium. Lineage (GTDB taxonomy): Bacteria > Bacillota > Clostridia > Lachnospirales > Lachnospiraceae > CAG-882. The sequence continues at coordinate 37,866 of CAKRIL010000026.1, forward strand.
AGGTGCTTATGAGACAAAGAGTATTTTCGCTGTTGGTTGAGAATGAAGCCGGTGTGCTCAGCAGAATTGCCGGACTGTTCAGCCGCAGAGGTTACAATATCGACAGTCTTACTGTTGGTGTCACTGAGAATCCGTCGCTTTCGAGAATGACGGTTGCAGCTTCTGGCGAGGAAGATGTTCTTGATCAGATTGAGAAGCAGCTTTCCAAGCTTATTGACGTGAAGAGCATAGAGGTTCTTCCGGATGGTGCATCAGTGTGCAGAGAGCTTATTTTATGCAGAGTGAAGTGCAATGCGCAGGAGCGTTCACAGGTTATTACCGTGGCAGAGGTGTTCCGTGCGAAGATTGTTGATGTAGCACCGGAGAGTGTTATGATTGAGCTTACAGGCAATGAAGCTAAGCTCACGGCGTTCCTTGGACTCTTAGACGGGTACGAGATTTTCGACCTTGCGAGAACGGGTCTTACGGGACTTAAGAGAGGTGTCATTGCGTAGGGAATATCTACCGCGCAACTACATAGAATTACTTTTATTTTTCAGGAGGATATTATTATGGCAAAGATTTATTACCAGGAAGACTGTAACCTTTCCTTACTTGATGGTAAGACAATTGCAGTTATCGGTTATGGCTCACAGGGTCATGCACATGCACTTAATGCTAAGGACTCAGGCTGTAAAGTAATTATCGGTCTCTATGAGGGAAGTAAGTCATGGGCTAAGGCAGAGGCACAGGGCTTTGAAGTATATACAGCAGCAGAGGCAGCTAAGAGAGCGGACATCATCATGATTCTCATCAATGATGAGCTTCAGGCTAAGCTCTACAAGGAGTCAATCGAGCCGAATCTTGAGCCGGGCAACATGCTTATGTTCGCACATGGTTTCAACATTCATTTCGGACAGATTGTTCCACCTAAGGGCGTAGATGTTACAATGATAGCTCCTAAGGGACCTGGTCATACTGTAAGAAGTGAGTATCAGGCAGGTAAGGGTGTTCCTTGTCTCGTTGCCGTACATCAGGATGCGACAGGTAAGGCTCTTGACCTTGCACTTGCATATGCACTTGCAATCGGCGGCGCAAGAGCAGGTGTTCTTGAGACAACCTTCAGAACAGAGACAGAGACAGACCTTTTCGGTGAGCAGGCAGTTCTTTGCGGCGGTGTATGCGCACTTATGCAGGCAGGCTTTGAGACACTTGTTGAGGCAGGATATGATGAGAGAAATGCATACTTTGAGTGTATCCATGAGATGAAGCTTATCGTTGACCTCATCTACCAGTCAGGCTTCTCAGGAATGAGATACTCAATCTCTAACACTGCTGAGTATGGTGATTACATCACAGGTCCTAAGCTTATCACAGAAGAGACTAAGAAGACCATGAAGAAGATTCTTAAGGATATTCAGGATGGTACATTCGCTAAGGATTTCTTACTCGATATGTCAAGCGCCGGTGGACAGGCACACTTCCGTGCTATGAGAAACTTAGCAGCAGAGCATCCTTCAGAGAAGGTTGGTGCTGAGATTCGTAAGCTTTACAGCTGGAACAACGAGGAGGACAAGCTTATTAACAACTAGGCTTTGTCTGATAATATCTGATAATACATAACAAGCATAAAAGAAATCAGCATAAAAATAAGGCTCCGTGGAATTTTCCACGGAGCCTTTTGCGTTGCACAGGGGCTTTTTCATATTAAGAGCTGTTATTTAATCTATATCTAAAAGCTTATTCACGGCAGGTGCCATCTCGGGATGTTCTCTCAGGGCAAGTATAACCTTCCGCTCATATTCGGTAGCGTTAATCGGTGTATTTTCTTTATATCCGAATGTACTTAAAATGTCATCAACATGATATATCTCGCACAGAACGAGCAGCGTGTCCGCATCGGGCTGAGCCTGACCACTCTCCCAGCCGTAGAGCGTCTTGTCTGCGACATTGATTGATTTATCGGAAAGCTTCACGACGACATCATGTACAGTCATTGAGTTTCGTTTGCGAAGCTCCTTAAGGACTTTAGCTATCATTTCATTTTTCATGATTTCCTCCATGCAAAACAATATTATATATCTGAAATGCCTTTGTTAATCGTTCATAAATTAAGGTATATACAGTAAAAGTTTTTCCATAAAAAAGCGTAATTACGCAGAAAGCCGGGAAAACATTATATTTCTATAATAGCCCAGCGTACAATTAAGGTCAAACTATTCTTAATAACGCAGAATTATTCTGTTGAAATTCTTAAATAGAAAGACTATAATATAAGAAAGTTCTGCGTATAACAGAATGTGTAATACATTAAGCAGGGAAATGGAGCTTTGCAGGGTGAATAGAGATACTGTGACACAGCGCGTAGCGCGTTATATACAGGAGAATCATATATCGGTTGAACAGTTGGAGAAGGAGCTTGGTATTGCACGGGAAAAGCTGGTTTGTGCAGATGGCAGGGAGCTTGATGCAACCGAATTTTTAGAATTATGCAGTTATCTTAATGTACGCCCGGAGAATTTCGCAGGGGAGGAGAGCTCTGTACCGGATTCTGAATTATTAACTAATGAAATTAATAATTCAATAAGTAAGTATGGCAAAGATATGGATAAGAATGAGAAGATAAGTATTCTTGCAAAAGCGGTCGCAAGGATTATTGAGGAGGATAAGAACAGGTAGAGATATCTATTCGGCGGTTACATGGCTATGTAGCTGTTTTTTTGTTAAAAAACTTATAGTGAAAGAAAAAGGTATAGATTTTTATAAGAATATGAGTTATGATAAAAATATAGAAAAGAAGGAGGTATGTCTTATAAGTTTACAACCAAATAATTTTAGGCTTGAACCAACAACAGTCTGGTCGTTTCCGTACAGAGGAAGTTGGGCAACGCATTCAGGAAAGTATCGAGGTAATTGGTCTCCGTATGTACCAAGAAATCTGATACTT
>CAKRIL010000027.1 GCA_934343915.1 uncultured Lachnospiraceae bacterium
TGAAGAACTGCTGTCACAGGAGGGTAGATATTACCGGCATGTTGAGAACCGCGCTCTTAAATGCACTCTCAGACTGATTCTTGAGGTTTTCATTAACTTCCTCGAATTTCTCTGTCTCATAATCACCGCGCACATATGCCTTCACAACTCGTATTGCCGTGAGATTCTCTCCGACAGTGCGGTTTAACAGATCGATTGCGTTCTGCATTTTGGAATACAGCGGTCTTATATGGATTATGATTGCAATCAGCATCGCCGCAAGAACAGGCAGTGCCACAAGGAACACAAGTGCAAGTGTTGAATTGATGGAGAACGCCACAGACGTTGCCACTATAAGCATTACCGGGCTTCTTCCGAACGGTCTCATTCCCGTGGACACTGAGTTCTGAATATTGGTCACATCACTCGTAAGTCTTGTGACAAGCGATGACACTCTGAAATGGTCAATATTGGAAAATGAATACGACTGAAGCTTCTCATACTCTGCCATTCGTATATTCGCTCCAAGTCCCTGACCTGCGAGTGCCGAGAACTTCGAGCTTCCTATTCCCAATATAAGCGCAAGAACGGCGCAGCCACCCATCTGTAATCCCTTAGTGTATATATAGGGAATATCTGAGTTAGCTACGCCATAATCAATAAGGTCTGCCATCAGCATAGGCACCATAAGCTCAAGTACTACCTCGACACCTATGCATAATAAGGCAAGGTATGCGTATTTCTTATATTGTTTCATATAAGAAAATATTCTTTTTAACATTACTTGTACCTCCGATAGTTGCATTTGCAACTATTGTATTGCCAAGTATTTCATATGTCAATACTTTTATTCACCCCTATAACCGTATCTGTCCAAATCGACTCTGCCGTCTGCTACCTCGATTCCGTCCGCCATGAGCCTCTTTGCCTGTTCACCTGCACCACCGAAGGCGAATTCACCCGACAGCCCGCCCTTCGAGTTCACCACACGATAGCATGGAATATTTTCCGGGTCAGGGTTCCTGTGAAGTGCATTCCCGACGGCGCGCGCCATCTTTTTGTCACCTGCCATATATGCCACCTGTCCGTAGGTAGCCACCATACCCTTAGGAATCCGCTTCACAGCCTCATATATTCTTTTTGTCGGATTATCGGAAATAATCGCATAACTCTCGGCAATCATGTCCTTGATGGTATCATCAGGAATTGACCCGTCAAGAATGATTGTGTTCCAGTGCTCCTTATTCTGATGATATCCCGGCTGCACCGCAGCATATGCTTTCCGCCAGAAATCCCTCCATTCGGGGTCAACCTTGACATTCATATTGATATATCCGTTTCTCTCATACACCCACAAAAATGCCTTTTTGCTTCCATGCACTCTCACAAGCTCCCAGTTCTGATCATGAAACGGAGCCTCCTTATATGTGTATGGAAAAGAAAGACCATAAGCTAATGCTTCCTCTCTTGTCTTCATAAAATACCACCCGCGCAAGTATACTCAATACTGCCCTTCCTCTGAAATCCGTATTTTCATATATCTGATTATACCTCTTAAGCTACACCTTGCAAGCCTTCACCCGAAAAACAGTCTCATATCGTCCTCCACGCTGTCAATTCCCGCTATGTGGAACTTCTCAACAAGCACCTTGGTCACATTAGGGCTTAAGAATGCAGGCAGGGTCGGTCCAAGATGAATGTTCTGTATTCCAAGTGACAGAAGCGACAGCAGAACAAGCACAGCCTTCTGCTCATACCACGCAATATTATAGATAACCGGAAGGTCATTGATGTCATCCACTCCGAACAGCTCCTTCAGCTTAAGCGCTGTTACCGCTATTGAGAATGAATCATTGCACTGTCCGGCATCAAGCACACGCGGAATTCCGTCTATATCCCCGAGGTCAAGCTTATTGTACCTGTACTTTGCACAGCCCGCAGTAAGAATCACCGTATCCTTCGGTAGTGCCTTGGCAAACTCAGTATAATACTCACGGCTTTTGTGTCTGCCGTCACAGCCCGCCATCACCACGAATTTCTTAACCGCACCCGACTTCACCGCCTCGACAATCTTATCGGCAAGCGCTTCAACCTGTGCATGTGCAAAGCCGCCCCATATCTCACCGGACTCAAGCTCCTTCGGCGGAGGACACTTTTTTGCATGCTCAATAATCTCCGTGAAGTCCTTAGTCTCTCCATACGCTCCCGGGATATGTCTGCATCCGGGATATGCGGTAGCTCCCGTTGTGTACAGCCTGTCCTTATACGAATCCGACGGCGGCACGACACAGTTGGTGGTCATAAGAATCGGCCCGTTGAAGCTCTCGAACTCCTTCTTCTGTTCCCACCATGCATTTCCGTAATTTCCAACAAGATTAGGATACTTCTTAAGTCCCGGATAGGAATTGGCGGGGAGCATCTCACTGTGCGTGTAGACATCAACACCTGTTCCCTGTGTCTGTTCAAGGAGCATCTCAAGATCTCTGAGGTCATGCCCCGACACCAATATTCCCGGATTATTTCTCACTCCTATATTAACCCTTGTCATCTCAGGATTTCCGTAGGCATCGGTGTTCGCTCCGTCAAGAAAGCTCATAACCTTGACTCCGTATTCACCTGTCTCAAGCGCAAGTGCCACAAGCTCATCCACGGATACCGAATCGTCAAGCGTAGCTGCAAGTGCTCTCTGAAGAAACGCATCTATCTCGGGTGCTTCCTTCATAAGTGCATTGGCATGCTTGGAATATGCGCTGATACCCTTAACGCCGTATGTTATAAGCTGCCTGAGCGAACGCACATCCTCATCCTTCGTGGACAGCACGCCTTCCTTCTTCGCCTTCTCATAAAATTCACTCTCATCCCCATTCCATACGGCTGCATCGGACAATGATGCCTTGCACCCGTTTTTCTCCTCTGCCTCCTTAAGTCTGCCAAGCAGCCTGTCCTTACACTCTAAGGAATCCTTAATCCTGTCAACGATGGATTCCCTGTCAAAGCTTGCATTGGTAATCGTGATAAACAGATTGAAGGTAACCCTGTGGTTTACGTCAGGTTCAATCTCCTCCCCGCACTCACGAAGCCTCGTTGTAAGCTCCGATATTCCCTTGGTGACATACACAAGCAAATCCTGCATCGCCGCCACATCGGGCTTCTTTCCGCACATTCCCACCTGTGTACAGCCCTTGTTTCCCGCTGTTTCCTGACACTGATAACAGAACATCTTATCTTCTTTTTCCATAAAAAAATCCCTTTCTGACTACCATCTGTATTATGGTGAAAATTAATTCATCAATCTCAAATAGTATTTCAAAAAGGGATTAATTTATGCTAGTTTTCCTCAAGCTTCTTCTCGAACTCCTCCTGCGGAAGAGGCTTTGAGTAATAATAGCCCTGAATATAATCACAGCCGTAGGTTCTTAAGAAATCAGCCTGCTCCCTGGTCTCAACTCCCTCGGCGACAACCTTCATGTCAAGGCGGTGTGCCAGCTCTATGAGTGAGATAACTATGTTGTTATTCTTTTTATTATTGCCAATCTTCTGAATGAAGCCCATATCAAGCTTGATTATATCAAAATCATAATCTCTGATTGTGCTGAAGGATGACACTCCGCTTCCGAAGTCATCTACAAGCAGTGTAACACCTATATCATGCAGCTTTAACAGGAAATCTATTCCCATCTCCGACACGGTTGCATATGCCGATTCCGTGACCTCATAGCTGATTAGGGAATTCGGAAGCTCCGATTTTTTAATATCATCTACGATAAGTCCCATTATATTGTCATCCATCAGGTCCATTCTTGACAGATTCACCGCAACTCTCACGACAGACTTATTCTGTCTGCATCTTTCCTCCAAAAAACGGCACACGCTCCGATGTATATATGTATCAAGCTTGGTTATATGTCCGCTCTCCTCCAAGGCAGGTATGAACTTGCCCGGAAGAATCACTCCCTTGTCGGGAGATACCCAGCGCACAAGTGCCTCCGCCGAAGCAATCTTCCCGGTATAGGCATCATAGATTGGCTGATAATATACCTTGATTTCATCATTCTTTATGGCATCATCAAGATGTATAAGTGCAAAGCTTTTCTGCTCATAATCAAAGCGCATATCCTTGTTGAATATGGCATACGGCTGAACATACTGGTTCGGAATATACAGCTTGGCAAGCTTTGCCCTGTCGCACATCTCCGAGACACTCAGCTCACAGTTCTCAGGAATGTAGTATATACCACATCTTCCGTACAAATCTATCTTAATATTGTTCTTTTCGTAGACACTGTGAAGTATCTCAGGAAGCCTCTCCAAATCAAGATTCTTCTCATCCACCAGCACAACGAATCTGTCAGCCTCTATTCTCGTTATTGCAAGCGGCTTAAGAAATGATGTTCCGAGCAGGTTGATTCCCTCCATGAGAATCGCATCTCCGGTCTCATATCCGAAAATGTCATTGACCGCCTTAAAGCCCTTGACATTAAAATATATAATGGCAAATCTCTTATCCTTGTTATTGTTAAGAATCTCCTCTGCCTTATGGAAAAATCCTGCCCTGTTGAGTGCTCCCGTCAAAGGGTCTGTCTCAAGCTCCTTCGTCATGTCCTCAACAACACATAGAAGAAGCTTTTTTTCCTCATCGAACCAGTAATAGCTGTATCTCTCGACCTTATTTTTTATGTTGTACACGTTAAACGAATACTGACCGGCTATATTCATATTGTCAAGCAGCTCATTAAGTCTTGTACATCTCAAGAACATGTCCCTGTATCCCGGAGCTATTCTCGACTCGACCATGCCTTTAATGACCTCATCATAATACAGTGACATGTCCTCAGATATGTCCAAATCCTCAAAATGACAGGAACGAAAAAACAGACTCCCCTTCTGTATATCTATAAGCGCCAAAGCCTTATAGTCTATCTGATATAAGATTTCCCTTATCCGCGTGTCAATGAACTTCTCGGTCTGGTCTCTCCATACAACATAGGCCTCAACATGCTGATTGTAAGGGTTCCTGAACATATTTACTCTTACGCTGTACAGCTTAACCATTCCGTAAAGAAGATAGCTGTGCGTAAAAGACATATTCGCATTTCCGCTCTCGAACTGCCTGAGAAGATTATCTCTTGTGAACTTCTGCTTAAACTCCTGAAGATTTTTCTCATATACTATAAAAGGATATATTCTCTTTTCAAGCCAGTCTATAATCCTGAGATTTTTCACATCCTCCTCAAGCAGCTTGTGACCCTGCGCCAGTATCCCCAGCACTCTGTTATCCGTGACATCCACATACAAAGTACAGATATCCTGCTTGCCGCCCTTCATAAGGAAGCCGATTCGTTCCTGATAAATCTGCTGTAAGTTGTCATCTTCTTTTCTAATATAATCCATACCCATCTGCTTCTCCATTCCCGAATACCTTCCACCGGAATATCTGTAAAATAAACGAAATCTTTTGCCTGCTAATTTTACCACATTAATTATGCAAAGAATATAATACTCATGCAAAACCTGTTTGTCAATTTTTTCCCCCGCCCATCCCTCAATTTCAAGTTGATATAATATATATAATAAAGTAAAATAGCTGTAATACCATAATCGTAATAAACTCAAAGGGGGCCATGATATGCAGCCGAACGACAAAAAGAAAATTCTGATTGTGCATAACTATTATCAGATTCCCGGCGGTGAGGACACTGTTGTCGCAAATGAAAAGAAATTACTTGAAGAGCACGGACATTCCGTCACTCTGTATACACGCAGCAATTCCGAGTTGAAAGACCTTAATTTTGCAGGGAAATTACTGCTTCCCGTTAATACCATATTCAACTTCCGGACACACAGGGAAATCAAGTCAATTATAAAAAAGGAACACATTGACATAGTACATGTACACAATACGCTTAATCTTATAAGCCCTTCCGTATACTATGCCGCAAAATCATGCCATGTACCTGTCGTGCAGACCGTTCACAACTTCCGCCTTGTATGTCCGGGTGCCACCTTCTACCGCGACGGTCATATATGTGAGGACTGCCCTGCTCACGGCATGAAATGTGCAGTCAGACATCGCTGCTACCGGGGCAGCCGCCTCCAGACACTTGCCTGTGCAATGAGCACGCGGATTCATTCACTGCTTGGCATATACAAGAAGATAAACTATATATGCCTCACTGAATTTACCAAAAAAAAGCTTGCGGGAATCGCTCCTGATGACCATATATATATCAAGCCTAATTTCGTATTTGATTTCGGAGGAAAAGCCGAGCCTGATGACTACTATGTATTCGTCGGACGACTTGAGGAGATTAAGGGAATCCGTCTTCTTGTCGATGCCTTCAAGCTGATTCCTGACATCAAGCTGAAAATAGTAGGAACCGGAGTCGAAGCTGAAGCCGTAAAGAGCCGCATTGCCGCAGAAGGTATAACCAACATAGAGCTTGTCGGCTACAAGGAGCGCAATGAGGTCAACGAAATCGTCAGGAAGTCCAAGGCTCTTATAATGTGCTCCCAGTGGTATGAGACCTTCGGTATGGTAATAGCGGAGGCATACAGCAACGGTGTTCCCGTCATAGTCGGAAACATCGGCAATATAAAAGACCTTGTTATACCGGACAGGACGGGAATGTTATTCGAATACAACAGCGCGAAGGCACTTGCAGACACGGTAATGCGCTTCGAGGATAATTATTCAGCAGAATACGGCAGGAATGCATATGAATATTACAGACAGACACTCACCCCTGATAAGAACTACGAGGTGTTGTCAGATATATACAATCATATATCATAAGCAGGTCTTACTTCATATGACTCTGCTAAATTTTCATATACTGCCTGTTAAATATAGGTTAGTATAAACCAACTCATTTATCAAGGGGATTAATTGATATATCTTACCTCACCTGCATAGGTTCTCTCCTTGTAAGGAGCATCAGGTGCCGCATAGCCAAGTGCAGCTATTCCATACACAACATGGTCTGACGGAATTCCGAACTCATCGAGTATCGCCCTGACCTTCTCATCATCACACACTGCACCGAGCTGGTTAATCCACACTGAATCTACGCCGTAGGAATGTGCCGCGAGGAAAATATTCTCAAGCGCACAGGAATTGTCATCCCTTCCGAGAGGATTCTCACGAAGATTGGACGGAATGATAAGTGCCGTCGGCTTGTACATATCGTAATGCTCTCTTCCAAGTGCCACCCTCATAGTCTCTGCAAGACGTGAGATAACCTCCTTATTCGTGACAACCGTGAACCTCCATGACTGCTTTCCCATTCCCGACGGTGCGTGTAAAGCCGCATCAACAATATCCTTAAGTATCTCCTTTGAAACCTGCTCATCCGTAAACTTGCGGGTGCTTCTTCTTGTAAGTATGTTCTTCATTACCTCATTCATGATTTTTTCCTCCTGAAATAAATATTTTTTACTGTTTCTCCTCAATCCCAAGCAGCTTATAGAGCGTCGGCTCGAACGCGAACTCCTTCATAAGCGCATGCACCTCGTTGAGTGCATTTTCCTTGACCGACTTCGGTGCAACCGGGCGGTACACGGCTCTTATCAGAATGTTCTTCGGCGTGTGGTCAAAATCAATGAACTCCAAAAGCTGCGTTCTGTAACCGCTGTATTCGAGAAGGTTCGCCCTGACCGCATCTGTCGCAAGTGCCGCGAATCGCTCCTTGATTATTCCGTAGCGTGACATAATAGGAAGCGTTGACGGCTTCATCTGCTTGTTGAGCTCATGCTGGCAGCACGGAACCGAAAATATCATCTTAGCCTTCCACTGAATTGCATTGAAGAGTGCAAAGTCCGTGGCGGTATCGCACGCGTGAAGCGTGATTACCATATCGACATCGAACGGAGCCTTATACCCGTTAATATCCCCCAGCTCAAAGTGAAGCTTATCATAATGATATTTTTCCGCTGCCTTATTGCATTTCTCTATGACATCCGCCTTAAGGTCAAGCCCTATCATGTTGACCTCAAGTCCCATAACCTCAGTGAGATAGTAGTACACAACAAATGTCAGATACGACTTACCGCAGCCAAAATCAATGACATTGAGCTTCTTTACCTTAAGATTGGAAATCTCGTCATTTAGAATCTCGACAAACCGGTTAATCTGCTTGTACTTGTCGTACATTGAATTAACCACTCTTCCATCCTTGGTGAACACTCCCATGTCGACAAGCGGCTCTATGTTCATTCCCTCGCTCAGAATATAATTCTTTTTGCGGTTGTGACCGTTGCCAGCCATCATCCCACTTCCGGCTCCTGCCGTACCTGTGCCCGCTCCTGCTGCATGTATCGCCTCTGTCGCAAGCCTCTTCACCTTATAATTGCACTTGCCGTTCTTCGATATAAGTATGATGTGCTCCGCGTCTGCCGTCATAGCGTTGACCTGCCTGTAATGACCGGCAATCAGCTCGGTGCATCTGCCCGCAAGCTCTTCCTTTTTAACATTCTCATGGAATACCTGCTTCTGCGTATACTTGGAAATCTGGCAGAAATCCTTCTTTCTCTCAACGACAAGCTTCTGATATTCCTCCGACTTGCCGGCAGGATTGCTAATTATTATCTTATTAAAATCCGTACCCAAAATTATTGATATATACTGCTCCAATTCGTTCATGCCTGTATCCTGTCCTCTAACATTCTATTAATATAAGCGGTATTGTCATCTCCGCCTCAGTAAGCCCCGCATGTGCTCCGATGAAGAAATCCGCTTCCTCCCTTGTATTATATATGCACAAATCTCCCGTCGCAACAGCAAGATAATCCCCTAACATATCTTGGAATGCAGGATGCTCTGCGCCCCTGCCGAACAGCTTCCTTTCCAATACCTCAGCCTTGGTAAAAAGCCTGAACTTATCGCTGAACCTTCTGTTAAATTCACTTACAAACTGCTCCTCCATTCCCGGCTTTATGAAAAAGTTGAGTGCTCTCGGCTCAATCGACGGAAGCCTTGACAGGCACTCGCATATCTTAGGATAATCAATTAACGCCACGCCCTTCGTGTCTATGTGTCCGTGGTCTGCGGTCACAATCACAAGCGTGCCGTCGCCTTTCTTGGATTCATTTTTAACAGCCTTACTCGCGGAGATCCTCTCACACAGCTCTTTCACCTGCGCTTCAAGCTTCCCTAAAAGCTCCTTTGCGTCTTTTCCAAAGCAGCCCTTCTCATGCATAAGATGGTCAGGCTCCCTCCAATAGCTGTATATGTACTTGCGCCCCGGCTTCGCACAAAGCTTTGCGATTCTGTCACATATCTTCTCAAATGTATCAGGAAACGGCTCTAAAAAAGGCATTGCATTATATGCCTGAATTCCCGGCCCTGCAAGTCTGTCGACTGCGCTCTCGTAGCCGCAGTATCTCCACGCGACATTATAATCCTCAGCCGGTTCATCGGTTCCTGTCTCTTTATTTAAAAATACCGTTACATTCTTGTCAATCTGCGGATAATAGCAGTCCCACCCGAGCCAGCCGTGCTCACATGGCTCCATCCCGCACTGTATGGATGTCGTCGCTGCAACCGTCGTCGGCGGAAAGGTCGAACTTAAGGTTCCTGCAAGATGTGAAGCAAAATATCCGTCCTTTGACAAATCAGCGTCCATTATATTCTTACCCATTCCGTCAAGCAGAATAACTACCACATTCTCATAGTTTCTGCCCTCCAAATGTCTGTCAAGCAGTTCCAAGGTTCTTCTGCCGGGTTCAAGTCCCATACTCTTCAGAACAGAATTGGGAATGCCCGCTATGCAGTTGTCGTAATCAGGATATTTTATCATGTGCGCACCTCGCTTTCGTCCTCAATTATAACACCAAGCAGCACTCTTTCCCACAAAAAGAATTGAATTTTCTCATTTTGTACCTTATATTCTTTATAGGACTCATGTGTCAAAACATGCCGCTCTGATTTTTATGTGTATATCATGTTATATTTATGCATATCACGACTTTTGGGAGAAGCTTAGTTATTCTTAGGACTCTGTTCACCATACAGCCACAGACGGCATGGATGCCGGCTGAGTTGCAAACAGCCATGGAGGGCTGATTTTGCAACGGTGGCGAGAGTATAGAAAACTTTTACAGAGTCATTAGAATAACTTGCTTCGTACAACGGAGCTGATATGTATAAATATAATATTGATATACATATTAACGTTGTGAAAGCATGTTTTGACACATGAGTCTTCATAGGAAATAATGTCACATTTCAGCAGAAAAAAGTGAAAAGGGTTATATATTATGAATTTTGAATTGAGTACGGGAATTGAATTTATGATGCACGGAACCTTCAGCGCGCCTGACAGCGAGTGGGTTCATATGAGCCGCCGAATGACGAGCTTCGAGCTCTTCTATGTGACAAGCGGAACTCTCTACATCTCGGATGATGACAACAATTACACCGTAAGGACGGGCGAGTATGTCATAACGCCTCCGTGTGAAAATCAGCACGGCTGGAAATCCTCCGGCTGCACCTTTTATTATTTTCACTGGTACGGCGACAGCCTGAGTGCCGGAAATTATCCCGCCTTCGGTCAGTACAAGGACATTGATACCATAGAAAAATATTACGCCCTGCTCTCCGACGAGAACCTCTCAAAGGAGATTTCCAATCATATCATGGCAATAATTCTGCTCGAGATTCAAAAGGGCGACAAAAATATGTCCTACGGAAACAACGCCGAATTATGCCGGAGAATTCTCTCCTACATACAGCTTGCCCCTTGTGAGGAGCTCAAGGTCTCCACTATTGCCGCACATTTTAAGTACAACGAAAAATATCTCACACACTGTTTTACTCTCGAGACAGGTGAATCGTTAAAAAAGCATCTCAAGGCGGAAATGATAAAGCGTGCCAAGCATATTCTTGAATACACCGACACGCCAATATCCGATATAAGCGAGCAGCTCGGGTACAGTGACACCCACAGCTTCTCACATGTATTTAAAAATACGGTGATGCTCTCGCCCCGCGAATACCGAAGCAAGGTGCGTGGCGAACAAAGCCTGAAAATCAATTAAGGAAATTCTGAATAATTACGCTCTCAGCTTCCTCCTCGGTGAGTCCGAGCGTGCGGAGCTTAATGAGCTGTTCGTCATTGATTCTGCCGATTGCAGCCTCATGAATTATCGCCGCGTCGATATTTTTTGCCCTGATTTCAGGAATTGAACCAACCTCGGCATTGTCCATGATAATCGAGTCGCACTGTATATGCGCGTGGCACTTGGCATTGCCGACCGCTCTCGGGTGGAAGGTCTGAACCGACTTGCCCTTGCCAACCGACCTTGATACTATCTGAGCGGAGCTCTCATCTCCATTAAGCTGAACCTCAATATCCGATTCCGCGGTCTGCTCTCCCTCGGTCATAAGACGCTCGGTAACATAGAGCTTGGCATTCTTCGCAAGTTCAACATTGGTCTCTCTTATAGTTGAATCCACACCCTTTATCTGTGCAGTATCAAGTGTGAACACTGAGTTCTCCCCCACAAAAATATTGGTGACTGGATTTAACACTCTTGCACCGCTTCCGTTTCCCTCACCGTAGTGCTTCTCCTCGTAGCGCACATTCGCATTCCTGCCGACATGGAAGGTATGAACTCCGTCATGTCTGCTCTCGTTGCATCCGCTGTTATGGATTCCGCAGCCCGCAATTATCGCCACGTCCGCGCCGTCCTCAATGTAAAAATCATTGTACACCAAGTCCTTCATTCCCGACACGCTCACAACAACCGGAATGTACACTGCCTCACCCTTGGTTTTGCCGTCTATATATATATCAATTCCAGGCTTGTCAGCCTTCTTCTTAATCTTAATATGTTCACTGTCACCATGACAGATTGAGGTTCCATTCTGTCTTAAATTGAATGCTCCGGTCTGACTGAACCTCTTGTCATTGATTACATCAAGCACTTCCTGTGTAACACTATCAAGCTGTACCATTATGCTCTGCCCTCCACTCTTTCCATGCACTTATGGCATCTTCCGGTTCCTTCAAGATAAGGAAGTACTTCCTCCCTTGTACCAATCTTCGTTATGGAACCATTGTCAATAATCATGATTCTGTCCGCCATATCGATGATTTTTTCCTGATGTGAGATTACTATAAGGCTCTGCTTCTTCTGCTTGTGAATCTCCTCGAATTTTCCGATAAGCATTGAAAAGCTCCACAAGTCAATGCCCGCCTCAGGCTCGTCAAATATACATAAAGAATGTTCCTTCGCAAGCACGGAGGCAATCTCTATTCTCTTCATCTCACCGCCTGAGAGTGTTCCGTCAACCTGACGATTGATATAATCCCTCGCACAAAGTCCGACATCCGTGAGCAGATTGCAGCACTCAGGCTCGGTAAGCTCCTTTCCCCCTGCAATCGCAAGAAGTCTTGCCACGGTCATTCCCTTGAATCTCGGTGGCTGCTGAAAGGCGTAGCCTATACCTGCATTCGCGCGATGGTTGATATCATACTCCGTGATATCCTCGCCGTTTAACTCTATCTTACCGCCATCCGCCCTCTCAATTCCCATAAGAGCCTTGGCAAGCGTCGACTTGCCGCCACCGTTAGGACCTGTTATAACTAACATCTCACCATCATACACATGAAATGACATATTATTCAGGAGGCATTTTCTTTCCCCTGCATCATTCACACTCAATGTTAAATTCTCTACATTCAGCACCTTCATTACCTCTGTTTCTTTTTAGTCAGGCGGATATTCCCACCCCGCCCGCTTCCTGAATATTAATTAAAGTATTCCTTATTTTTTACTGCCAATACATTCCATTGACTGTATATAAATATATATTTTATTTTGGTCTTTTTCAAGCCGTTCCGATGCTAATTTAGATAAGTTTAATTTTTAAAAAATATCTGAACACAAAAAACCTGCCGGACATTCACCGACAGGTCGTAAAAATTATTTCCAAATTTCTTTTGCTACGCTCTTAACAAGCTCAAGTTTCGCCCACTGCTGCTCCTCCGTAAGTTTATTTCCAATCTCGCAGGATGCGAAGCCGCACTGAGGGCTGAGACAAATTCTTTCAAGCGGTATATATTTTGCCGCCTCATGGATTCTGTCAATCACCTTCTGCTTATCCTCAAGCTCAGGCTTCTTCGTCGTGATAAGCCCGAGCACAACCTTCTTATTGCCGTTTACATGTGAGAGAGGTTCAAATCCGCCGCTTCTCTCATCATCAAATTCAAGATAATATGCATCAACATTCTCCTGCTCGAAAAGCACCTTTGCGACATCATCGTAGGCACCGCTGCTCGCATAGGTCGAATGGAAATTGCCGCGGCATACATGTGTAGCCACCGTCATATCCTCCGGCACATCCTCAATCGCAAGATTATTGATTCTAACAAAAAGCTCCTGTACCTTCAAAAGTCCAGCCTCATCCGTGTCAAAGAACAGCTTCGCCATCGGGTCAACCAGCATTCCCCATGAACAGTCATCAAGCTGAAGATTCCGACAGCCTGCCTCATAGAGATCCGCAATGACCTTTTTGTAGCCGTCAGCAATATCCCGGACAAGCTCTTCATTATCAGAATAATACTTAGCAGTGTTCTCGGCCGCAAAAGGAAGTATCATCTGCTCAAGGAACTGCGCCGGAGCAGGAATCGTCTGCTTAGCCACCGTGTTCTCGTCCTCGAACTGCTTCACGAACTTAAAATGCTCCACGAACGGGTGCACCTTGCTCACGCCAACCTTTCCCGTCAAATATGTATCATCAATCATAGCCTGCTCGCCGTGGAAAGGTAATCCTGTCTCTGTCCTGGAATGACCTACACCGTCAAAGCCCCACATAAAGTCAAGATGCCAGGTCGCACGTCTGAACTCGCCGTCGGTTATTACATGATACCCTGCATTCTTCTGCTTTGCCACAAGCTCCATGATGCACTCGTCCTCCACCTGCTTAAGCTTTGCCGCATCTATCTTACCTGACTGAAAATCGGCTCTCGCCTCCTTTAAACGCGCCGGGCGCAAAAAACTGCCTACAAAATCATAACGGAATGGGATATTCTTACTCATAATGTGCCTCCTGATATATTTTCACTATAATTTCAGAGTGAAATCGGGTAATTTATTCCCCCGATGTATGATTGGTTCCAGCCATGTGCAGCGGCTCCGTTGTACGAAGCAAGTTGTTCTAAGAACTCTGATAAGGTTATCAACTACGCCCGCCACCGATGCCAGCCGCCCATCCTTGGGCTGTGGCATCTATTCCGACATCCCTGTCGGAATTGGCTGGACTGTGAACCGCGTTCTAAGAACAACTAAGCTTCTCCCAAAAGTCGCACCGCACATGAATGTAAGCAATTATACATCAATGAAGTTATGTGCTCCGCTTTAACCTCTGAATTTTATTGGTATTAATATATCAGTCGCATGGCTGATAGTAAAATATATCGTTCCTGCGTTTTGTGATAGTTTTAAACTATGATAGAGAGTAAAATAGAGTGTCAAAACAGGGGCATACTTCTATTGTATGATGAATTATATTTATCCATATCACGACTTTTGGGAGAAGCTTAGATGTTCTTAGAACTTTGTTGATAACATAGCCGGAGTCGGCACGGATGCCGACTAAGATGCCATAGGTCATGGATGACCGTTTGGCATCGTCGGCGAACGTCAGTGATATTTTTTAAAGTTCTTAGAATATCTTGCTTCGGACAATGGAGCTGATATGGATAAATACAATTCCATCATACATTAAAAGACGTAACCCCCTGTTTTGACACTCACCTCATTCCTCTCGTTTTCAGATATGCCTCCTCAGTGCCTCCATATACGACACCCCATACCTGCTGAGTGCCGCATCCTTCCTCGTCACAACCCCGATACGCATCGCACATTCCGAGTTGAGCGGCTTAGCGATGATGTTCTCGCCGTTTAATTCCGCGTCGATTACGCCCGAGCATACCGTGAAGCCGTTCAGTCCGATGAGCAGATTAAAAAGCGTAGCCCTGTCGCGCACCATGATATTTTTTGGGAGGTCAAGCGAGCTTAAAAACTCCTCCGAAAAATAGAACGAGTTGTGCTGTCCCTGCTCGAACACAAGATACGGGTACGGGAGCAAATCCTGAACCTTCAGCATTTTTCTGTCCGCAAGCGGATGCTTGTTGGATATGAACACATGGGGCTTTGCCTCGAACAGCCCCTGAAACTTAAGGTCACTTTTTGCAATTAATTTGCTCAGCACCGCCTCATTGTGCTCGCTGAGATACAGGATACCGATTTCGCTTCTGCCGACCGACACATCATCTATGATTTCATAGGTCTGTGTCTCTCTCAGCGTGAAACTGTATGCGTCGGCATCATATTCCCTTATCACATCCACGAATGCATTAACCGCAAACGAATAATGCTGGCATGACACTGAAAAGTGAGGCTTCGAATGTCTCTCACCCTTGAAATGCTCCGCCATCACATCCATCTGCTCCAATATCTGTCTCGCATAGGACAGCAGAGCCTCGCCGTCCCTTGTAAGCTCAACTCCCTTGTTCGTCCTGACGAACGCCGTTATTCCCATTTCTTTTTCCACACTCTGAATCGCCGTCGTAAGACTCGGCTGTGAAATGAACAGCTTCTCCGCAGCTTCCGTTATATTCTTACATTCTGCAACCATGACTATGTACTTTAACTGTTGTAGTGTCACTTTTTTGCTCTCCTATACTTTTACTCACACGGGTAAAGTACATTACTAATTACATACTGTCCGTCATTTACGAAAATTTCGATGAGATTCTTTTCCTCGTAGACCTCAAGCTCACAGACCTCACCCACACGCGGTGTGCAGCACTTCACATGAACATCCACCCCTTGCGGAACACGCTTTGTCCTATCAGTGCAGACACAGCCGCCGTTAAGCTCTATCATCACGCCCGCAAGCTCAACCGACTGGCCTTCGCGGAGGGTAAGCACCGTGCGGCTTCTTCCGTCCTTTGTCCATCGGGTATATTTTTCCGTACTTTTCTCGCACGAATTTTCGGCAAAATATTCCCTGACATTCGGATGCACCGACGTATAAATCTCTCCGCCGCGAAGCGTGACAATGCGGGGAAGGCTCATCATTCCGCTCCAAGGTCTGCCGTCCGCCGCCTCATTGTCATCAGGCGACTGCGGTATCGGCATCCGCACCCAGGCAATCACACAACGACGACCTGCTTCGTCGATGCAGCTCTGCGGTGCATACAAATCCATTCCGTAATCGAGGAACTGCGCCCCGCTCTCAAGTGCCATGCTTCCATCCTCCTCATCAAACGAAAGCTTCTGCATCGTGCTCTGATTTCCCGGATAGTCCGTGTCATTTAAAACACCTATCGGTGAGGCAATGAGAATGTGCTGTCCATCTATGCAGAACACATCCGGACACTCCAAAACCGTGCCGAACTGCTTATCCTGAAGCCTGTTAAGGTACGTCCAGTTCTCACCGTCATCGCTTGTATAGATTAAAAGTACACCCTCCTCCTTCTTATAGCTGCTCGCAAGACACATGAAATACCGCCCGTTCTCCCTCCACACCTTCGGATCACGGCACTCATAAGGATGCCCGATTTCAAGATCCGTCACAGGAGGAATAATCTGCTTTTTTCCATTAAAATTGTCAAAGGTAATGCCATCCTCCGAGCTTATCATCGCCTGACTCTGTTCACACAGTCCGTCAACAATGTTATTAATATTCTCGGCATTTTCTTTAAGATACCTTACAGCGGTGTAGTAGAGGTTCATTTTCCCGTCAACCTCCAGCGCACTCCCCGAAAACACGCCGTTCCTGTCATAGCTTTTGGTAGGAAAAAGAGCAATCCCAAGATGCTGCCAGTGAATCAGATCCTCACTCGCCGCATGTCCCCAGTGCATCGTTCCCCACACGGGCGCACATGGAAAATACTGATAGAACAGATGATATTTTCCCTTAAAAAATATAAAACCGTTAGGGTCGTTAATCCAATCTCCCGGAGCCTTCAAATGCAGAATATTTTCCATAACATTCGTCCTTTCACACTTTATTTTTATAGTATTTTTCATAACAATAATATATAATATTTCATACAGATTTATCAAGTATCAACTCAGAAACGGGGATAAAATTATGGGAGAAAGCAAAAAAACAAACATCACAAGCGCGCCGCTCTACCGCGATCCGATTTACGATGCACCGACAGATCCGGTGGTTATATGGAACAACAAGGAGCATAAATGGTGGCTGCTCTACACCCAGAGAAGAAGCAGCTTGAACGCCATCGGTGTCTCTCATATTCACGGAACCGCCATCGGTGTCGCTTCGTCAGACGACGGGAGCAGATGGCTCTACCGCGGAACACTTCCGGGACTTGACTTTGAACCGGGTCACAACACCTTCTGGGCTCCCGAAATAATATTCGCTGAGGGCGAATATCACATGTATGTATCTTACATAACGGGAGTTCCTACCGACTGGAACTGGTCGAGACATATCGTTCACTACACCGCAGACGATTTGTGGGAGTGGCACTTTGAGAGCGTGCTTGAGCTCTCCTCCGACCGCGTCATCGACGCCTGTGTGCATCCTATCGGCAATGGTCAGTATAAGATGTGGTACAAGGACGAGCGCCACGACTCGCACACCTACAGTGCGGTGAGTGACGACCTCTACAACTGGAGCGTTGTCGGCGAGGAGATTAATTTTAACAGCCACGAGGGTCCTAACGTGTTTGAATTTGGCGGAAAAAAATGGATGATTACAGATGAGTGGAACGGACTCGGCGTGTATGAGACAGATGATTTCGCACACTGGAACCGACAGGGCGTAATTCTGCGCGACGGTGGCACGCGCCCATGCGACGGCGTTATGGCAAGCCATGCCGATATCGTGGTAAACGGCAAAAATGCGTACATTTTCTATTTTACGCACCCGTATTTTCTCAACGAAAACCGCCTGAACAAGTCTTATGTTCCGAACCCTGACGACGGAAGAGCCTGCATTCAGGCGGCACAGCTTGAAATAGAGGACGGCAGACTCGTCTGCGACAGGAATAAGGAATTTGAGTTAAAGCTGGAACATCAGAACTAAATCATGTAAAACACTAAACCTGCTTCGCGGTCTTTTTCTTGTAGCCGCAGTCACAGTAAGGTCCACCCGAGGCAAGCGTGTACTCCCTGACAAAGTCAGTGACACCGCCTGCCTCACTCATTGTGTAATCAAGCCTGCACATCGCAGGAATAAGCTCGGTAAGTCCAAGCTCCCTCATGAGAGTACATATTCCACAGGTGTAAAATCTCGCCTCATAGCCGCTTCCATCCTCATACTCATAGAAATCCATGTTCCATGAATAAGGATTTCTGTCACCCGCCTTTAGCTTTGCCGTGGCTTTCATTCCGTTAATATCCGACTCCGAATATTTTTTCTTCCCGCTCATCCTGCAAAACCACTGCATTGCTCCCGTCATCATCGATTTCTTATAGTACTCCGCCGCATCATCGACGCTCGGAAGCTTCGGCATATTAAGAAAAAAAGCCGACAGCATCGCACAATTCACAATATTCATTTTGAATCTGTCCGCCTTCTCGAATTCAGGAAGCTTCTCTATAATCTCCCTGTACTTTTTCTTCGCCGACGCAGTTATCCTCTTACTCTTCTGCGCATCATACTTCAATACCTCCGTGAGATTTCTTTTGAAGGATTTGCCAAAAACCATCCACATACCCATCGGCATACCAGCATACTTCATACAAACAACCTCCTCCATACACTCAGTCAAATGTTAGACGCATATAACTTTTATAAGCAATATCTTACTCCTTAATATTCAAAAATTAAAGGGGATACGACAAAAAAAGTTAAGAAAATAATATATTGTTTTACATTAAGCCAGCTCTGCAAATTATAACCTGATTCTCTATAAATTGAATTGTGTATAGTAGATTATATATATGTATATCAGCTTCGAACAACGGAGCTGATATACATATATATAATCTGCCATACACTCACAGTATAGAATTATTATACCTCCTTGTCGTACACCCCCTCCACGAACCCTATGAACTCCTTCGCCACATGCGAAAGCGTATGCTTCTTATTCCAGATAAGCGCGTAAGACGCGTGCGCCGCCGGGTGGTCTATCTGCCTCACGCACACGTCGTTATCATGTACCAATGAGCATATCGACTGCGGATATATTGAGATTCCAACGCCGTGCCGGCTGAGCTCATAGGCATTCATCATGTGTGCTATGCGCCCACATATTTTTGCCGTGTGCTCGGGGCTTGAAAACCACTTGTCAATCTCACTTTTCCGCGACTCTCTTGATGGTATGAGCAGGTCGTACGGCAGAAGCTCATCCGGCAAGACAGGAAGATTCTTCTCCGAATACAGCGGATGTCCTTTCGGTATGACTGCCACCCACGGCTCGTCGTACACGGGAAGCACATGGAATTCCTCGGTGTTGTACGGTGCGGTAATCATCGCAACCTCGCACAGCCCCTTGGTCACGCGGTTGTTCACATCGTCCGTGTTGCCGTTCCACAGATTGTACTGCACATTCGGGTGCTTCTTTCGAAACGCAGAAATCCACTCTGCAAAAAGCCTTGGCGCACAGCCCTCAACCGACGCGATGTAAAGCGTTCCCTGAAGCCCCTCCTTCATCTCCTTCACTTCCTCCTCGGACTTGTTCACCAAGTCAAGAATCTGCGTGGCGTACTGCAAAAACAGCTCACCCTCCTCCGTCAGGGCGACCTTATGAGGCGAGCGCACAAAAAGCTCCGTGCCAAGCTCCTCCTCCAGTTCCTGTATCTGACGGCTTAACGGTGGCTGTGCTATCGCAAGCTTTTCCGCTGCCCTCGTAAAGTTCTTCTCCTCCGCAACTGCCTTAAAATATCGTATGTGTCTGAGCTCCATATCTCTCCTCCAACGCTTATGATACCTGTTAGGTATTGTAATACATTTATTATATGTATTTCACATTATAAACGCAAGGTGTTATATTAAAACCATCAAAAGGAACGTAACGTTTTTCACATATACGGAAAGGAATCGGTGATTGATATGAAGAAATTTTTTGAGAGAGTAAGCGAGTTTTTTAAGGAGTACTACATGAGCTTTTCAGAGGTAATCTAGTTTCCGAGCAGCGTCAACAACTTCATTGAAATGTATAAGACAGAGCCGTGTAATCGCAAGTGACTACACGGCTCTGTCTTTATCAAAGCTTCCGCTTTTTAATTCCTCTCAAAAACACATATCCCACCGCACACGCGATAAACTCCGTTATCGGGAAAGCCTCTGTAATTATGATACCAAAAACCATCAGGACAGCCGTATATATAAGTCCGTATTTTATTCCGTCCTTTATCCTCTTTTTGTCGCCCATTCCATAGGCAAACGCAATAATCGGCGTGATTGCATCCCTGAGTCCGAACGCCAAGAACAGTACAAACTGCTGTACTTTATAGAACAGTCCGTATGCGGTCTGTGCCGAAGGGCTGAACTTCAAAATAAGATTCATCACATACACCATGATTGACATAAGTGCCTGTGCAATCATCGCCGGAAGCCCTATCGAATAAATCTCCTTTATAATTCTTCCATCCGGCTTCATGTACTTCACACCGTGCTCAAATTCCTTATTTAATTTCACATGGAAAATGAACAGCAATGCCGCCGACACCACCTGTCCGATAACTGTCGCATACGCAGCTCCCTTCACTCCCATTTCAGGAACCGGTCCAATACCATAAATTATAATCGGATCAAGAACAATATTCACCACTGCACCCACAACCTGACCGATTGTAGAATATAGTGAACGTCCTGTTGCCTGTAAGAGTTTTTCAAATAATGAAAAGAAAATAATCCCAAAAGAAATTACGCAGCATATTCTTAAGTAGTCTGTTCCCATTGATATAACTTCAGGGTCAATTGTCTGTGATGAAATATACGCTCTTACTCCGAAAATTCCAAACAACAGGCACACCGCATAAATAATCACCCCAAGAAACAGACTATTTCCTGCAACTTTTGCTGCTTTTTTACCATTTCCCTGTCCAAGTGTTCTTGCAAGAAGTGCATTTGTTCCGACACCTGTCCCGATTCCAACTGCTACCATGAGCATCTGCACCGGGAACACCAGTGTCAGCGCATTTAGTGCCGCCTCACTTCCTAATCTCATATTTCCAACAAAGGCACTGTCTACAATGTTGTAAACCGCCTGCAGCGCCATCGACAAAATCATCGGTATGCCCATCTGAACCATGAGCTTTCTTACGGGCATCTCCCTCATCTTATTACCTTTTTCCGTCATAATTGTGATTATTCTCCTTGTTTTCCTTATTTTTTGCACAAAAAAACGAGCAGCGAAAACCGGATTTACGCAGTTCTGCTACTCGTTCATTTGTTAATTATATTTCTCGTTTTTTTAAAAGTCAAACAAATTTTTTCTTTCTAATCTCAGTCAGCGATATAAAAACCTATCAGAACCATTTCCTTGCCGCTCTTAATTACCCTGAATATTTCTCCGACATTTCCTCTTGATATATACTTATAGTCGTTACAAAAACGATACATCTCCTCATTATTTGCAAGCAGACCTAACATTCTGCCACTGATTTCTTCATCAAAATACCATTCCTCCGACAGCCTTTTCATTTCCTCCTGTGGAGCTTCTATTTTCTCGATATTAAGCTCTATTTCAGATGAGGACGCCACTTTAAGCTGTATCAGCTTCCACTTCAAGGCAACACTCATCGGCACGGAGTTGTCAAGCTTATCGAGCTCAATATAATACGAAACACCACCTTCCGTGTATTCGTTTCCTTCCAACATTTTTTGAATCTGCAATAATTCTTCGTAGAGCATAAAATACCTCCCGGGATTACACATCATCCGCATTCTTCATGTTTTCTACCTGTATTCAAGCACTTCCTTCATATCCTTCCTCGGTTTGGGATTCGGGCTTTCATTTGCATAACCGACTGCAACGGCTCCGATTAGCTGCCCCGGCGAGGCAATAAACCTCATCATGTTCTCGTATGCAAAGCAGGTGTTCGCTATCCACAGGGTTCCAAGTCCAAGCTCCGTCGCCTTCAGCAACATATTTTCAATCGAGGCTCCGCCATAACTGCGCGCAAGCGTGTCATTAAGTGCTTTCGTGCTCTCCCACAAAAAAGCTATACCGACATTCAAACCTGAGCCCTTCATATATGTGACCGGCTGAAGCTCAACCTGAATCATGAAATATCCGTTGTCATCCAGATAGCATCTCGAATTTCCTACCTGAAAAAGCTTTTCCGGCTCCAGGATTCTCTTCGCCGTCGTTTTGATTATTTTCTCATGTGGAAGCATACATTCAGTCCCCTTTATCTTTAATTTTCGGCAAAATAATTTTTCATGGCATACTCAAACTGCTCATTAAATTTCCGTGCGGCGGTCTTACTTAACGGCTCGTCGAGACGCATCATGTCAAAGGCGTGCATATCGGAAATAATTTATACATGTGAGTTCCTCCTGTTATAATAAAAGTCCTTCGATAACTTCCATAATCTGTTGGTAGGTAATGTCCTTTGCATAAGGAAACTGTTTTCTGTACTTTTCCCATTGATTAATCAATCCTCTGTCCGCTTCTATACGTTTTAATATAGTGGTTGTATCTGCTATCTGCTCCGTACTTCCTCTATGCTCTGCCGTTGCCCTCATCGCTTCCTTTAATACTTTTTTATCATAGCTTTGTGTCGTTCCTAAAATGTAGGCATCATAAAAATCTCTCGGACGGGTTGTAAATATGCCACGGCGGAGAATTGTTTCCAATTTTTCAGCCATAATGGTTTCAATATTGTATCCCCACAATTTTATTTTAACTTCATCGTCAAAAATCCCATTGAATTCATACAATACGGGTGAAGGTATAATAATATCTCCCGTAGATATATCAATAGACAACGGCGTAATAATCGTATCATATAACGCATTAATTCTGATACAGTAGCCTCCATATACATCATCCTTGCGAATTGATTCAATGGATTTCACACAGAATGTTACATCGTCGTTCCTCTCAACAGATAAAATTTCTTCCAGAGCCTCCCTGATTTGCTGTTCAGTCAACGGAAGATTTCTAAGCGTAGTGTCCAAATCCATAGTAGACCTTGTATCCAGTCCGACAATAGCCGCCACCAGCATACCACCCTTTACAACGAATTTATCCTTGTATGAGGAAAGCGCTAATCTTGCCAACAGACACTCAAACATATAATTTTGAAGTACCACCTGTGCAGCAATGTTGTTACTTTTAGCATAATTTTTTATTTTACCCTTTAAACTCATCGCCTTAGAGCTCACAGCAGTACCTCCAAATAGCTTTTCAACTTTTTCTCTATATGAAATGTTAATGCATATTCCGACAGACGGTTAATGTTTTTATCCTTCCATGCGGCGTATTTCTTTAAAGTGCCTATAACTGTCTCCTCATCCATTCTGTTTCTGCTTCTCAACAAATCGCATATACTCCGCTCTGCATTGTAGCTTCTGACCTGATTTCCAAAGGTTGTTTTGGCATAAATCATTCCCAAACGATGAAATTTAGGCTGTATATAATAACATTTGCACTCCCCCGAAACTGATTCGGGAAGTGATGTGTCAGAGGGAATTGTGACGGAATGCTCAAACGGTGTCCTTTCAGTCAATTCAAGTAAAAACAATGCCGATTCATGTGAAAAAATAATATTTTCAGACCTCAGCATCAAGGTGTACATATCATCATGAACCGCCTCAGGCAGAATATATATTCCCTGTCTTACCCGCTCTATAAGCCCTTCCTTCTCATACTTCGGAAGAAGTGCCTTTGAAAATCCCAGTTCAATCGCCCTTTTTGTCGTTATGATGTTATTATTTAATTTCATTTCTTTATATATTATAGGATTAATTATCATAATAACCGCCCTCGTTGACTTTTATATTGATATAATATTTTATTTCTATTTAAAAGTCAATCATGTATCTATATAAGATACTCTAAGTGTACCTCCCCGTCAAGCTCTCCGCATTCCCCGCAATTTGCTCCAGCGTTCCGACGGCAACGATTCTTCCGCCGTCCTCACCGCCGCCCGGTTCCATGTCGATGATGTAGTCGACGTTGCGGATGACATCCAAATCGTGTTCAATCACAACCACGGTGGCTCCGTTCCCGACGCACCCGCTATCCAGACAATCTGATGCAGAGACACGTCCACATCTATGTTTTTTAG
Organism: uncultured Lachnospiraceae bacterium; assembly: GCA_934343915.1. Lineage (GTDB taxonomy): Bacteria > Bacillota > Clostridia > Lachnospirales > Lachnospiraceae > CAG-882. The sequence goes on from CAKRIL010000027.1 coordinate 24,208, forward strand.
GTTGTGAACTCTTACTCCACGCATCTTTATATATTTTGAATCATTATTTTCTTCCATCACCGTACCTCTTTTCCAACAACATACTTATATATGATTCAAAATAATAGCCGATAAATTTATAAATACATATTTTACCCTTTACTAATTCGATCGTGAAATATGTGAACCGGCAGATACCATGAGCGATTTATTGAACAGACACGGGATGATTTAGCCACTTAACATTATTCAGGTAAATACTTATAATATATTCTCATAAGCTATTGAAATTTATTACACAACTGTGCTACAATCCATGAAAGTAAATGTGACTTTTTTACCATTTTGATGTTACGATAGCATCATGAAAGGGCCTAAAATATATGCAGGATGTAATGAGAAAACAGTTTTACAAGCAGCGCTTCGCCTTTGAGCTTGATGCTGCTGAACGCGACAAGACACAGTCAATGCCTGCCGGCATAACTATAAAACACGATGTCCCATACATGGAGGATGGCATTGAAGCACACCGCATGGACATCTATCGTCCTGATGGCAGTGAAAATACTGTCCTCCCGGTTATCATAAATATCCACGGTGGCGGACTTATCATCGGCAATAAGGAGTTTAACCGTTTCTTCTGTGCCAAGCTTTGCGCACTCGGTTATCTGGTGTTCAGCATTGAATACCGCCTCATCCCTGACTGTATGGTGTTCGACCAGTTCTCGGATGTCTGCAATGCTTTCAATTACATACAGGCACATCTTTGTGAATACAATGGTGACGCTGACCATATATATGGCGTTGCCGACAGCGGCGGAGCCTACCTCCTGACTTATACCGCCGCAATGTCCAAGAACCACGCACTTGCCAAAGCAGCTCATGTAAAGCCTCACAATATATCCTTGCGTGCACTCGGTCTTATAAGTGGTATGTTTTACACCACACGCTTTGACAAGATTGGAATTTTTCTTCCCGCTTATCTTTACGGCAAGAACTATAAAAAGCAGTCCTTCGCAAAGTATGCAGACCCTGAACATCCGGACATCGTGACTTCACTTCCGCCTTGCTTTCTCGTGACAAGCCGGAACGACAATCTCAAGAAATACACGCTTGATTTTGAAAAGGCACTTGCACGTCACAATATGCCACACGAATTTTTCTGTTTCCCGCGTGACAAGCGTCTGACACATGCCTTCAGTGTATTCAGACCTGACTACGAGGAGAGTACGGATACAATAACCGCAATGCACAACTATTTTACAAAACAGATTCAGGTGTCAAAACAAAAATAAAATTATGCATATAAAAGCAAAAGCTGTATTTCTATGTCATTCAATCCCTCAAGGTCAACTCTGCGGCAGCACCTTCTGTCAGGCTGCTGTCCGCAATCCATATTCTGAACTTTCCCGGTTCGCAGTCGAAGCTTCCGTCAGCTCTAAAGAAGCTTAACAGCTCCTCATCAATCTCGAACTCCACCTTCTTTTCCTCTCCCGGAATAAGCCTGACACTCTTAAATCCCTTTAATTCTTTTACGGGACGCACTCTGCTCGCAGCAATATCCCTTATGTATAGCTGAACAGTCTCGGAGCCCTCATATTCTCCCGTGTTCTTGACAGTCACGGATGCGGTTACTTTATCTCCCGATTTCATCTTATCTGAGCTGAGCACCACAGGGCTTATGTCAAATGAAGTGTAACTAAGACCATATCCGAACGGATACAGCGGCTCATTCGGTGCATCAAGGTATCGACAGGTATAATCTCCTCTCATGCCATCAGGCTTCGGACGGCCTGAGCTGTAATGGTTATAGCTCATAGGCAGCTGACCTGCATTGTACGGGAAGCTCATCGGAAGCTTTCCCGACGGATTGTATGCTCCCGTCAGCACATCCATAATTCCGTGACCGCCCTCCGTTCCCGGCATCCATGCTTCAACGACAGCCTTGGAAAGCTCCGATACTTCTCTTAGTTCTAACGGTCTGCCGTTAAAAAGAACCGTGACAATATTTTTATTTATTGCTGCAATACGTCTTAGAAGCTCAAGCTGGATATGCGGAAGTTCAATCTGAGTTCTGCTTGTGGCCTCTCCCGTCTGGAAACGATGCTCACCAATTGCAAGCACAACCACATCCGCCCACTTTGCACACTCCTCCGCCTCACTTAAAAGCGAGGCATTTATCTCCTCCCAGTTCTCCTCATCATACTGACCAAGATTTACGATAGTATGGTTGTCAAGAAGCGTACAGCCCTTGGCAAATCTCAACTGAATCTCTCCGGCAAATGCTTCTTCTGCTGCCGCCTTTAAAGTGACATTATCCTTCTCATCACCCGATATGGACCACGAGCTTCTCATATCCTGACCTTCAACGTAAGGGCCTATGAACGCAAGCTTCACGCCCCCTGTCGTCTTAAGCGGAAGTATATTTTTACCTTCTTCATCCGAAGAATCATTCTTTAAAAGAACTATAGACTCTCTGACAGCCTGTCTCGCAAGAAGTCTGTGTTCATCGCACAGCTGTATCTCCTGCTCAAGCTGCTCGTCCGCATCCTTGTAAGGGTTCTCAAAAAGTCCAAGCTTATTTTTAAGCGTCAGCACTCTCATGACAGCCTCATCGACAAGCTTTTCCGGTACCTTTCCTTCTCTCACAAGTCTTTCAAGATTATCTGCATAGGCAGGTGTACACATCTCGATGTCAACGCCTGTCTCTATCGCCTTAACCGCTGCCTCGACGTTGTCCTCACAATATCCATGGGTCACCATTTCTCCGACCGCAGCCCAGTCCGAGATAAGCACCCCGTCAAAACCCCACTCACTGCGAAGCACATCCCTCATCAGCCACTTATTTCCCGACGAAGGAACTCCGTCCAACAGGTTAAAAGAGGTCATAGCCATCTCACACCCGGCATCCACCGCAGCCTTATATGCAGGAAGATAGAACTCCCTCAATGTATGCTCGGACAACTCAACATTCTGATAGTCGAGTCCCGCAACGGCACCTCCGTAAGCCGCAATGTGCTTTATGCAGGATGCAATTTTTCCCTTCTCACCGACATCTTCACCCTGAAAGCCCTTCACCATGGCAGCCGCCATCTTACCATTCAGGTATGGATCCTCACCCGTGGACTCCATAACACGTCCCCACCTTGAATCCCTGACCAAATCCGCCATCGGCGCAAAAGTAACCTGCACACCGCTCGCTGCTGCCTCCTTCGCTGCCGCTTCGGCACATTTTTCCGATGTCTCCGGCGAGAAGGACGCACCCTGTGCAAGCGGGCATGGAAATACCGTCCTATGTCCGTGAATTACATCAAGCATGAACATAAGCGGAATCTTATGCGGCTGTGTCTTCATGTAATTGTCCTGAATTTTTCTAAGCTTCTGTGCTCCGTATATTCCGAGCGTGCTTCCGGCAAGCCTGCAGGTCTCCTCCCGCCATCCGTTGTTCATTCCTCCGGTAATTACTGCGCACTCCTCATAGCAGCTTCCCGGAACCTGCACCAGCTGTCCTATCTTCTCCTCAAGCGACATATCGCAAAGCAGTTCGTTAAGTTCCTTCTGTGTCATGTTGTCTCCTCCCGAATTATATAATTTTTAACACCTTAAAAATAATAAATCTATTTGTATTATACCTCCTCTGCGGTTCTGCTGTAAACAGTCCATACACAATAGTGCGTACTTGAAAGCATATAAAATAACCCGTTTGCCATCATTGACATCCCTCTCCCGCAGTGGCAAAATAATAACAATGGCCACAGCCATAAATATCTTCTACTAAATATTAAGAGGCTTACAATGAACAATTACAGACGCGGACTGAAAGCCGGCATTCCTATTGCGCTCGGCTACCTGTCAGTCTCCTTCACATTCGGAATTATAGCAGTTTCTTACGGACTTTTCTGGTGGCAGGCACTCATAATATCCATGACCACCGTTACCTCCGCCGGACAGTTCGCCGGAATAGGTATAATGCTTCATCCCGGACAATACTTTCAGATGTTGATTTCGCAGATTACAATTAATATACGCTATTCCTTCATGTCCATATCAGTCGGTCAGAAAGCGGACGAACGCTTCAAGGGCTTATCAAGATGGATTCTCGGCTTTATGATGACTGACGAAATCTTCGCCGTAGCCACTCAGGAGGAGAAGGTAAGCCGCAGCTTTTTTGCAGGACTTGCCACTCTGCCGTATCTCGGCTGGGCTGTTGGAACGCTTCTCGGTGCAATCCTCGGAAGTGTCCTTCCTGACCGCCTTATGAGTGCATTAAGCCTTGCTATATACGGAATGTTCGTGGCGATTGTCGTCCCTGAAATGAAAAAATCACGACCTGTTACAATGGTCGTGATTCTCTCAATATTACTTAGCTGTGCATTTTATTATATCCCGCTGTTATCAAAAATCTCGAGCGGAATAACCATCACCGTAGTTGCCATAGCCTCCGCCGCTGTGGGCTCGATATTATTCCCGTTAAAGGACGAGGAGGTCTCCGATAATGGATAACAAAGCTTTCTTTTTATATCTGCTCATACTCGCCGGCTCGACATACCTTATCCGCGTCATACCCTTCGTGGCAATAAAGCAGAAAATCAGCAGCCGCTTCATACGCTCTTTTTTGTACTACATACCGTATGCGGTTCTCACGGCAATGACAATTCCAGCCATATTCTACGCAACCACCTGGTGGGCAGGCGCCGCAGCCGGGCTTATTGTCGCAGTTATCTTTGCCGTTAGAGGAAAAGGACTCACGACCGTAGCCGTTGCTGCGTGTGCTGCCGTGTTTCTGGCTGAATTGCTTCAGAGCATATTTCTCTGATTCAGACTCTATCAGCCTTCCTCAAAATATGTAAGGTAAAGTGCTATATCCGGTGAAGTGACATTGGATATAATATATACCACATCATCACCTGACTGTGTCATAATTCCGTAGAACTCGGCATTGTCAAATACCATGTGAACCACAGAATCATCCTCCAAAAGTTCATATGTTCCCTCTGCCTCATTCTGGTTGCTGTAAACACTGACAACGTTGTTCTCATAGAATCTTATTTCAAAGCTGCCGCCAAGCTGCTCTTTTAACTCCTGAACCGCTGCATCATTCATCTCAACACCGTCAGCATAGCCGCCGTTAAGCTCCCAGCATGACCATGTAAGGTCTTCAATCGCATACGCTTCATAATTGGAAAGTACTGCCGGTATACCGCTGTCCGATACATTCGCATCACTGCTTGTGGTCTCCTCTTCCTGCACCGTGCCATCCTGTGATGTGCTGTCGTTTGCCGCACTGACCATATCGTTGATTGATGCCTCTGCTTCCTTAGTCCAGCTCTTAACCGATGTAAACCATTCTATCATCTCATCATACTTTGCATCATCAAGAACAGTGTCCTGACTGAGGAGCTCAGTATACTCTGACAATACGGAGGACATCTCCTGAAATGTGCTTATCGTATCATCATCAATTACCGCTGCATTCTCATTAACAAGCGCTGCAACTCTGTTAAATTCCGCAGCCGTGTCATTGAATGCATCCGTAGCCTGCTTTTTCTTGCTGTTCTCATCTGAGCCGCTGCATCCTGCCAAGCTGAGTACCAGTGTTGCTGCAAGCATAACTGCAACAAGTTTCTTAAACATCTTTTTCATACTTTTTACCTCTCTTGTGTGTATTTGAACAGCGCATGACGCACTATCCGGTGCGGTATCCGCTTTTCATGCCGCGATTATACACCAGGTACGATTATAAATTCAATACTTTTATATAAAACAGGATGGATTATTTTCCAAGCTCAATCGTCCTCGTCGCAATTTTTTCCGCCAAATGCCTGTTGTGCGTGACCGCAATGATTCCCATGTTCCTCTTCTTTGCCTCATCAAGAACCACATTCCATATCTGCGCCTGTGTAATCACATCGAGCATGGTGCTTATCTCATCACATATAAGATAATCCGCGCCGCTCATGAGCGCCCTTGCGACGCAGAATCTTTGAAGTTCACCGCCCGAGAGCTCCCTAGGGAATCGGTCAAGCCATGCCTGTTCAATACCCAAGGCTTCTAACAGCTTCCCATCAAGCTCCCCGCTCTCCGACAGGACACGCTTAAGCCTCCAACGAGGATTCACCGCCTTTTCCGGATGCTGGCAGATGAGCTGTACAGGACATACCCCCTTTTTCGGAAGCGGCTTATCGTCAATCAGTATCTCACCCCTCACAGGCTTTATATATCCGGCTAAAAGCATGGCGAGCGTCGTCTTGCCATAACCGCTGGGTGCAAATACAGCGAGACACTCGCCATTTTCCACCTTCAGGCTGCAATCCTCAAGTACCCACTGTCCCCTTCTGTCATAACGAAAATATATGTGTCTTGCTTCAAGTGCCATGGTAACACCTCACCTCTCCGCCTCTTATTTCACGCACAGGAGGAACCTGTGTCTCACACTCCTTCGTCCTATACGGGCAGCGCGGTGCAAAAAGGCATCCCTTCGGAAGCTTTCCCGCATATGGCTGAAATCCCGTAATCGGCTCAAATCCATTCTGCGGAAGTGCTCTCCACAATGCTTTGGAATAAGGATGCCGCAGGTACGCCTCTCCGGCTTTAAAGTCCGATGCCAAGGCTGTCTCCACGGTGGTTCCCGCATAAAAGACTGCTACCCTGTCTGCGAACTCAACTGCCAGGTCAATATCATGTGTTATCAGAATAACTGCCTTTCCCTCATCTGCCATCTCCCTGAACATTTTCAATGCTTCGAGTGCCTGTTCAAGGCTCATTCCGGGTGTGGGTTCATCCGCAATAATAAGCTGCGCATCAGTAATCAGTGCGGTTGAAACCAGCACCCTCCTTGCCATACCGCCCGATAGCTGGAAAGAGTAGAGCTTTTCTGTCTGCTCCGGCAGATTAAGCCTCTTAAACAGTACCTTTCTTTTCTGTGCCGACTGCGGCACACTGTGTCCCTCCACCTGAGCGCCCACCTTCATAAGAGGGTCAAGATACGACACTGACTGCGGCACAAGTGCAATCTCACTTCCCCTAAGCTGCCTCATGCGCTCATTGGTAAGTTCTTCGCCCTTGTAGTGGATATGTCCCTGCAATGACGCATTCTCAGGAAGAATCCCGAGAATTGCCGATGCGAGCAGACTTTTGCCTGAGCCGGATGAACCGGCAATAGCAACAATTTCCCCGGGATGCACCGTCAGATGCATGTCGGAAATGACCTTCAAGTCAGACTGCTTCAAGCCGTTGTCATACATTCTAAATGACACCGACAAATTATGTATTTCAAGTAAAGTATCCTTCTTCTGCTCCATTTTTCCTCACTATATTCCCTATTCCTGCGCACTATACGGGTCAAGAATCATGTGCAGATTGTCGCCAAGCTTATCCACAAGCAGTACAATAAGCACAAGAGTTATCCCCGGCAGCACGGCCATCCACCACATGCCTGTTGATAAATAGCGCATACTTTCCGATAGAATAATTCCAATTGCCGGCTGTTCCGGCGGCAGTCCAAATCCCAAGAACGAAATGGAGGCCTCATGCAGAACCGCATGCGGAAACATTAAGACCAGTCCCACAAAAAACTGCGGAACAAGATGCGGCAGCAAATGATTCACCAGAATCCATCCGCTTGATTTGCCAAGTCTTCGCGATACCGCAATATACTGTTCAGAGCGAAGCTGCAATACCTCACCTCGAATCAGACGCGCAAGACTGCACCAATGCGTCGCCGCAATTCCCACAAGCAGTCCCTTCATTCCTCGTCCGAGAGTGAATGAAATAAGAATAATGAGAACCGTATGCGGCACGCTCATCACAAGGTCAATAATCCAGTTGATAACCGCATCGAGCTGCTTAGACCCCGTTGCCGCTGCAATTCCGACCAGCACGGCAATCACCGCGCTTATGGCTGATGCCGCAATTCCTATGGTTATACTTACTGACAAGCCCTTTAATGTCCGCAAAAACACATCACGTCCCAACGCGTCCGTTCCAAAAGGATGCTTAAGGCACGGAGCTATTTTAGCATTTAAAAAACTTCCATTCACGGCTTCCTCGGGAATGAGAATGCCGCATATATAGATTGCCGCAAACAGCAGTGTCATTACTGCCGTAAGCACTATTACCTGCGTCCTGTGATTTAACTTTTTCATTCTCCCACCTCCCGAATCCGTGGGTTAATAACTCCGTACAGCAGGTTGGCTGTCATGTTGCCGACACTGACAAACAGAGCCGAGAACAGAGTCACACCAAGAAGCAATGCGACATCACCCTGTAAGCCCGCTGCCGATACGGCACTTCCAAGTCCCGGATAGCTGAATACGTTCTCCGCCATAACCGAGCCTCCGAACAGCTCCGAAAATGATGAAAACTGTAGTGTCAAAGCCGGTATCAGAACGTTTCTCAGACAATGGCGCTTAAATATCGTGTGCCTGCTCTCTCCTCTCGCCTTTGCGAACAGCACATACTCACTGTTCATAACATCTATCACCTTCTGCCTTGTGTGCAGTGCAATATTGGAAAATGACATCAGACTTAACGTGAAGGCAGGAAGAATCAGATGATAAAGCTTCTGTCCGAATGTCACGTTCTCACTTGTAACACCTATTGGTGAAGAGAAGCCTATCGGGAACCATTTAAGCCACACGGCAAATATAAGAAGGAATAAAAGCCCAAGCCAAAATGTCGGTATTGAGCTTAAAATATAACATATCTTTTTTAAAATTCTGTCCGACGGACGGTTCTGATGCATTCCCATCACGCAGCCGAGCGCAAAGCCTATGACTCCCGCCAGTATCCACGCGCATAACATTAGCGCAAGTGAATTCACAAAACGCTCACCGATAACATCCGCAACAGGTCTGCGGTAAATGACGGATTCACCGAAATTCCCCTTCAGTGCCTCGCTAAGCCATGTAAAGTACCGCTCCACAGGCGGCTCGTTCACGCCCCAGTAAGCTTCTATCTCAGCACGCTGCCCGGCAGATACCGCTGTGCCAAGTCCCAAAATATACTGCTGTACCGGGTCAATCGGCGATATGCTCACCAGTGTGAAAGAAACGACACTGACCGCGAACAGCAGGGATATAATTTTTGCACCGTATATTAAAAAACTGCGCACGGCTCGTCCAATCGTTCCTCTCATCACATACCTCTGTCTCTTTTTAAATTTCTATTCTTCTGAGAGCCATTCCCACTCATTCAGGTTCTGAATAAGCGGCAATCCATGTCCATGTCCGTGGATAGGCTGATTGCCTATCGAAAGACCATCTCTCACATAAGTCACATGGTCAAGATTTACAATCCATACCCAAGGACATTCACCCTTCATGGCTGTTCCCGTCGTGCCGTCCCACTGTACCTTTTTCCAGTTCTCATTGGCCTCCTCGACAGTCAATGCCTCCATCGCAGCGTCAAGATACCCGTCAGTTATCTCACTCATGTAGCCTTCCGGATTGTAAAAATCGTCTAACAGCGCTCCTTCTGAGCGGTACAGGTAATACGTTTCATTAGGACTTGATGAACCCCAGCCCATAACAACTGCCTCGGAAAACATTACCTTCATAATATCATCCCAGCTCATTCCCTCGACATTTACCCTTATTCCGACTGCCTTCAACTGCTCTGCCGCTGCCATACCGACTGCCTGACGAACCGAGTCGCCCGAAGGATATACACACTTAAATTCCGCCTTAATTCCATCCCTCTCAACAATCCCGTCGCCGTCTGTATCAGCCCATCCTGCATCTGCAAGGAGCTTCTTTGCATATTCAACGTCTGTATCTATTTTAACATCAGGATTATTCCAAGGCATACCATCATTTTCCGAATATGCCGGTCTTGCGAATCCGTTCAATACCGTATCTGCAATCTGTTCACGGTCAATCGCATAGGCAATCGCATGACGTATTTCAAGATTACATGTCACATTATTTCCGATAGGCGCACCGCTCTCCGTCGTCAGCCCTTCATTCGGAAGAACCGGCAGTGTGAACCCACGATTGTCGGCAGACTTGATTGCCTCGACATGATAGCCCTTCACCTGAGTACTGCCGAGAGTTGCCGCTGAATATGCCACGTCAACCTTTCCCGCCTGTACCGCCGCAAGTGCGGCATCCTCTGACATGAATACAACCGTCACGTTCTTAATCTTAGGCACATCGCCGTAATAATTTTCATTTGCGGTAAAGATAATCTGCTCCTGCGCTCTCCATTCCACGAACTTGTAAGGTCCTGAACCTATCGGATTCAATCCGTAGTTCTCGTTATACGCGTGCTTTGGAACTATTCCGACCGATGCCAGCGTGTTCAAAAACACTGATGTCGGCTTGGAAAGTGTAATCTCAACGGTGACATCATCCTTCGCCACCGCACTTTCCATGTATGTGAGGTCAAAAGACCCCTGTGCCGTCTTAGCTGTCTCAAGTGTAAATGCAACATCCTCGGCAGTCACCTTCACTCCATCCGTAAAGTACGCATCATCGCGGATGGTAAACGTCCACGTCAGTCCATCCTGTGACAATTCATAGTTCACAGCCAAATCATTCTCGAAATTCAGGTCGGCATTGTATTTTACCAAGGTGCTCTGAACAATGGGTGAATTTCCATGTCCCCAGCCCTTCGTCGGGTCGAGTGTCTCAGGTTCAGAACCGATGGCAATGATAACACTGTCCTTTTTTGAATCCGAGGTATTGTTTCCCGTGCCTGCTGCCTTATTCTGACATGCGGTCAGATTGACAGCCATAAGCATAATTAATATATTCGAAAGTATTTTTTTGATTTTCATAAATATTTTCCATTTCAATCTGAATCAGTCTTTTTTAACTTTGCAAATACCTCTCCGATTGAAATATTCTCCTCCTTTGCTATGCGTGAAACATCATCATACTCATATTTTCTGCGCTCAACACCATATCCTGATGATACCTTGCATCGAATCGTACCATAAGCTGTCCGGGTCTCCTCAATATGTCTGTCCAAAACATATCTGTGGAACGTATTTTCACGGACACCTATTGTAGTTGTGTGTTTAAAAATACTTCTTATAACAGCTTCCTTATCCTTTTCGCGGCACATAACCTTGATAAGGATTCCAGGACGTGACTTCTTCATTCCGATTGGAATGGTATATACGTCGAGCGCTCTAGCTTCAAACAGTCTGTCCATTGCAAATCCGACCGCTTCACCTGTCATATCGTCCACATTGCAGCTGAGCTCGCATATCTCATCCTGCGAGCCCTCAGTCTCGCCAAGCATCACTCGTACACAGTTGGCCGCCTCAAAGTCCTTCTTTCCCATTCCGTAGCCTACACCCTGAAGCTTCATGACCGGCATATTACCGAATCGTGCGGCAAAGTGCTTAAGAAGTGCCGCACCCGTAGGTGTACACAGCTCGCCTCTCACAGAACCGCCGTAAATCGGCACATCACTTAAAATATAAGCCGTGGCAGGTGCAGGAACCGGCAGAACCCCGTGAGCACATCTTACCTGTCCGCTGCCTACATGTATCGGAGAAACAACAACTTCATCGACAGCAAGACGGTTCATCAGCATACACACTGCCGTAATGTCCGCTATCGCATCCATCGTTCCGACCTCATGAAAATGAATCTCCGACACGTCAACGCCGTGTACATGGCTCTCCGCCTCCGCAATCAGCTTATACACAGCCATTACATCATCCTGCACCTTTTTCGGCAGCGTCATATGTTCACGCACAATGTGCTCAATATCATGCATGCTGCTGTGATGATGGTGGTGGTCATGTGTATGCCCGCCATGATTATGGTCATCTTCATGTGAACACTCGTCGTGATGATTGTCATGGCTCTCTTCCTCCTCGCCATTAACCGTTACCGTTATATGTGTTCCGGTTATGCCGCACTTCACCGACGGCTCTTTTTTGAAGGTAACACCCGGTATGCCAAGCTCATTCAATTCTTTTATAAAAGCATCGGAATCCGGCAGAAGCTCAAGCAATGCCGCCGTGAGCATATCACCTGCCGCTCCCATGCCACAGTCAATATACAGCGTTCTCATAATCAATCCTCTTTTCTTACATTCATGTGATTAATCATATTTGCAAGGTACCCTGCTCCAAAACCATTGTCGATGTTGACGACCGACACTCCGCTTGCACAGGAATTAAGCATAGCCAGCAGAGCTGACAGTCCTCCGAACGACGCACCATACCCAACACTTGTCGGAACCGCGATAACCGGACAATCAGAGAGTCCTCCGATTACGCTTGCCAATGCGCCCTCCATTCCTGCTATTGCAATAATAACACTCGCACTCATAATGTCCTCAAGATGAGCAAGTGTTCTGTGAAGTCCGGCAACTCCCACATCATACAGACGCACGACCTCATTGCCGAGAATCTCAGCCGTGAGTGCAGCCTCCTCCGCAACCGGAATATCACTCGTTCCACCGGTTGCCACAACAATCCTTCCCATGCCGTCAGGTACGGGCATATCTCCTATTATTCCGCACCTCGCGTCCTTGTAGTAGTTAAGCTTATGAACCTTTGCCACCTCATCAGCCGCCTCCGATGAGAGGCGTGTGATAAGTATGGTGGCCTGCCCGTTTTTTAACATTGTAGACGCAATTCCTATAATCTGGTCAGGTGTCTTTCCGGCTCCGTATATCACCTCCGCGGTTCCCTGACGCAGCTTCCTGTGCATGTCAACCTTGGCATAGCCGATATCCTCGAACGGCTTCGTCTTAAGCTTTAATAATGCTTCCTCAACTGAGACCGTTCCGTCACTCACACCCTCCAACACTTTTCTTATATCTGTGTTCAACCTCTTACCTCCATGTCGAGAACTACCGACTTGTAATACTGCTTGAATTTATCCAAAATAAGCTTTCTATTCTCCATGAGCAGCCCCCACTGAGCCTCAGGAAGCTGTATTTTAGCATTCCCATCATTGGAACGCACACGAAAATCCGTGAATCCAAGTGAAAAAAGAAATCCTTCCGCTTCCTCCGTGGCTCTCAATTTCTCCGCCGTTATTCTCTCACCTGTCGGAATTCTTGTTGCAAGACATGCATATGCCGGCTTATCCCATGTGAACAGCCCCGCCTCCTTGGACAGGCTTCTTATCTGCGACTTGGTAAGTCCGCACTCGCGCAGAGGCGACAGAACCGACATCTCTTTAAGTGCCTTCATTCCCGGACGGTCCCCCGCATCGTCCGATGCGTTAGTTCCGTCTAACAGAGTGGTGAATCCATCCTCGCCCGCTGCCTTCACTATCTGCGAGAAAATTATTCTCTTGCAATAATAGCATCTGTTCGATGGATTGGTGCACACCTCGTCCGCCCCAAGGACACTCAGCTTCATAACCTTAAGGTCTGCTCCGATTCCCTCCGCAAGCTTCACTGCATCCTCCAATTCAAATTCCGGCTGAAACTCAGCTTTTACAAAATACGCGCGAACCTCCTTGGCATACTGCTTCGCAGCATACAAAAGATATGAGGAATCCACTCCTCCTGAAAATGCAATTGCCACCTTCGGATGCTCGGTAAAAAATTCTTTTAATGTCATACTAATTCTCCATGCCATAACATATCCATGCCCTGATGATTGTACCTGAATAAAAATGCACACAGATTCCCTTCAGAGAATATGTGTGCCTTCATAGCAGATACTTCAACCAATATGCTGTTATATCTTTCTTTACTAATTATCAACTTCGAACTGACACTTCTGTATCAGACACAACAGCTTCATGCTGTCAGATTAACTCTGATATTATATAGTAAAATTAATATAAATGCAATGCTGCATTTTAAATATCACTTCTGAGCGGTCTGCACCAGCTCATTAATCACAGCCTGTATAAGCTTCCCTATATTCAAATCCTCTACCCCGACAACAATATTATCACAATGATTAATCGGAATAAGTATGCGCTTGGCATCACTCTGCGCAACGGCATTCGCCATACGGCAGGTTATCTCACCAAGCATCGCATCAGCAATCACAATTCCAATCGGACCGACAATCACATCCGCTCTTCTGCTGTTGACGACAACCGCGTTCTCTCCTGTTGCCGCATTGTCTGCCCCTGCCTTAAGCATGGCTGCCGTCGCAGCGGTGTTGGTGCCGACGGCCGTTACAACCGCATTCGACACATTCTCTTTAATCGCTGAGACAAGCTGCTTTCCGATTCCGCCACCCTGAGCATCTATTACCAAAATTTTCATAACGTACACTTCTCCTTATATGTAATCAAGCTATATTTTCTCCGTTAAGCCTGCTTCTTCTGCTTCTCGTCCATGCTCTCCTTCATCTTATCATAATACACCTTGTACCTGTAAATGGTTCTCTCACTGACTTCATTTCTTCTTGCAATCTCAACCATTGTCATACCGCTCTCATAGCCCTCAACAAAATCATTATAAATCGACATCCACTTGGCGTTGTGCTTCTGTCTTCCGCTCATCTTTCTGTTCCTGTAGTACTCAAGCTCTTCCTTAAGCTTAACGTTCTCCTCCTCAAGCTCCTCTATTCTCTTAAGTGCTTCATCAATAGTCATACTCTTTTTCATGGTGATAGGCCTCCTGTTCGTTGCATTATTTCTTCACGTTTTCCTGCAATATATGCCAAATATTCAGTATTCTCTCTATATATTATAAATGCACATCTGTATTTAGTCAATCTGATTATGTCATGTCGGTATAATAAAAAACACCATGTGAGCCGGCTGACAAAGCCTCCGCATGCCCAACTTAAGTTATGGAAAATAATTGTTTTTAACCAAACTTTTTAATACCGTCTATATCTTTTTCAACAAAAGGTGATGAAAAAATGCAATATCCCTGTACTCCGGAATCTGTGCCACTCTGGACTCAAGCTGCACCATCTTCTTCTGCCAGTCTTCATCTCCATGCTTCTGCTGATTCTGCTGCAAATCCCAAAAAGTTCTTATTCCAAAAACATTAATAATATCCAGTCCCGGTTCCCACACGATAATATCATTATCCTCATAATACCTGATATCTCCAAACTTCGAAGCCGTGCTGTTCTTACCATCGAGGAGTGCATTTGCCTTGTCAAAATCATCGAGCAGAACCATCATCTGCATTACACGTCCCGGTCTGTTATGCTTCGCAACAGATAAAATTCCACCCGTTTTAAGTACTCTGGTTAAAGCTTTTATCACGTTCGCCTTGTCATCAATATATTCGAGTACATTATGGCATATAATAATGTCAAAAGACTCATCAGCAAATGTCGATAAAGCATTGACATCACCAATTATCTGTGTGTACTGATAATCTTTCCACGCATTTTTCAACATCTCCTCCGATGGTTCCACTGCAATTACCTCATTTTTGTCCGCAAAATGATTCGCCGTGATTCCTTCACCGCTTCCAAAATCAAGTATCCTCTTCCCTTCTATTTCTCCCATCTGTCTCCAAATTATTCTCTTAAATAGTCTCTCCCATGCCGGGAGCTCTGTAATCTCGTGCATATTATCCTCCCTTTGAAATAAAAAAGCCCATCCACAAACCAGGTGCGCACGATACCAACTGAGGTGTATATAGTTGAACGTTATACACAATTAACGGTATTTTGGCATCCAGGCCTTTTGTAACCTTCTTAGCAGTTACATATGACCTTGCCGTTGCATACGAAAATAAACCACCATTTTCTGTTAGTCTATTTATCACCCTACATGTATGTTCAGATAATGTTTCATCCAATATAATTATCAACGACATATATTGATGACTTTGCCTGCTTATAAATGGACTCATATACCTCATCTGCACTACTGAATTTTGCATTAAACATGAGCCACTTTTCATCATCATCTGAAACAAAGCTGTTCATCATATCAGCCAACTCAGATTTTGTCACAACATCCTTCAAGCCTTC
>CAKRIL010000028.1 GCA_934343915.1 uncultured Lachnospiraceae bacterium
CGCGATTAGCTCAGTTGGTAGAGCACCTGACTCTTAATCAGGGTGTCCAGGGTTCGAACCCCTGATCGCGCACTAAAGGTACCAGTTTTGCGGTTGACCGCGGGGTTGGTGCTTTTTTTATGTAATAGGAAACTTCGTTCCTATTACATAAAAAGCCATGGCATATACTTTTTATCACACGGAGATTTCATTATGTACATATATATAATAATTGCAGCCCTCACGCTACTCTCCTCGGGGCTGCTCTCTTTTTCCAATCGAAAGAGGCGGCTTGAAGACATGGTCCGCGACCGCTACAACGAGACACCTCTTCTCACACCGACGGAGGCAGCCTTCTATCCGACTCTTGACCACATCGCAAAGCGCCGCGGCTATCTTCTGTTCATCAAGGTCAGGCTTGCAGACATAGCCCGTACCGCCCATGCCGAGGATTACGACACATACATGAGATACTTTGGCAAGGTGAAGGCGAAGCATGTGGACTATGTGCTCTGCGATGACGAATTTCTTCCGCTTGTCGTAATAGAGCTTGACGACAGCTCACACAACAACAGGCGCAACCATGAGAATGACCTGCTGAAGGATGCCGTTCTCGAAAGCATCGGTATCCCCGTGGTCCGCGTTCCCGTGGCTTCAAGCTACAATCGCAGAAAAATCGAGCGTGAAATACTAGATGCACTCAAATAATCAGGCATTATTCTGTTGACATCCCCCTTCAAAAGTAGTATTTTAAAAACAAATTTGTTGATAAATCAACAATTATAGTGAAAGGAGCCCCATGTTCAATCGTTTCGAACAATTTACAACCGCAATCTCTCAGATATACAAGAGCGTTCAGAAGATTAAGACCAACGAGGTCAACTCCTACGGTCTTAAAGCCAACCACGTCATGATTCTGTTCCAGTTAAAAAAGCATGAGAACGGTCTTACGCCATCCATGTTATGCGAGCTGTGCGACGTGGACAAGGCTGCGATAAGCCGCGCCGTGAAGGAACTCATAGGCAAGGGCTTCATCCGCAATTCCGACTCCGACGGCAGGAAGTACCGCGTGCCTCTCATTCTCACCGACGAGGGCGAGGAAGCCGCGCTCCACATAGAACAGGCAATCAAGCATGCCGTTGAGGTCGGCGGTGCCGGACTTACCGACAGACAGCGCGCCGAGTTCTACCACTCGCTCCTTCTCATAGCGCGCAACCTCGAGGACTACACCGAGTGCTGATGCCATAATCCTAATAATAAATAAGGAAGGTTCTCCCATGAATATCTTTAAGAAGGCTTACTGCCGCACATTTCAGACCGTATTTAGAATCGCCATTCCTCTTCTCCCTTACCGCTCTCCCAAGCTTTTGCACGGCATGGACGAGTTAGTGGAGAAGTTAAAGGATAAAAAGCTCACATCCGTGCTTCTCGTCACGGACGCGGGAATAAGAAAGCTCGGACTCACCACACATCTTGAGGAGCTGCTTGCCAAGTCCGGCATTGCCTGCACAATATACGACGGCACTGTTGCCAACCCGACCACGGATAATGCAGCAGAAGCGTTGACTTTATATAAGGAAAACAACTGTCAGGCACTTATCGGCTTCGGCGGCGGCTCGTCCATGGACTGTGCCAAGGCTGTCGGAGCCTGTGTGGCACGACCAAAGACACCTCTTATGAAAATGAAGGGAATCCTTAAGGTTATTCGTCCGCTTCCTCCTCTTTTTGCGGTACCGACCACAGCCGGAACAGGCAGCGAGACAACGCTTGCCGCTGTTATAACCGATGCTGACACAAGGGTCAAATATCCGATTAACGATTTTCCGCTTATTCCGAAGTATGCCGTGCTTGACCCTGAGGTCACGCGCTCACTTCCTCCGTTTATAACTGCTTCCACGGGACTTGATGCGCTCACTCACGCGGTAGAGGCCTATATCGGGCGCTCCACCACGAAAAAGACAAGAACCGCCGCGCTCAAGGCAGTCGACTTGATATTTCACAACCTGCGTGAGGCTTACCACAATGGCAATAATATGACCGCAAGGCGCAATATGCTCCACGCATCATACTATGCGGGAGTTGCCTTTACAATATCCTATGTCGGCTATGTACATGCCGTGGCACATTCGCTCGGCGGAAAGTACAATATTCCGCATGGTCTTGCCAATGCCGTCCTGCTGCCGATAGTTCTTCGCGATTACGCCTCGTCAATTCAGGGGAAGCTTCATGACCTCGCCAATGCCGCGGGGCTGTCCGATGAGAACGACACCGACTGCGTGGCAGCGGAGAAGTTCATCTGTGCCATTGAGGGTATGCTTGACGAATTCTCCCTCGGACGCACACTTGCCGGAATCAAGACCGAGGACATTCCCGAGCTCGCACGACACGCTGACGCGGAGGGTAACCCGCTCTATCCCGTTCCCGTGCTCATGAACGCAAAGGAGCTCGAACACTTCTACACTGCGGTGCAGGAATAACACAATTAAGCAATCAATATGGAGGAATTATGGATAACACAGAAATCTCTAATCTTATAGCTGCCCAGCGCCGTTTTTTTGCCACAGGCAGCACCTTAAGCGCTGATTACAGAATAGGCATGCTAAGGAAATTAAAGAACAGCATAAAAGCTCATGAGGCTGATATCATGGCAGCTCTGAAGTCCGACCTTGGAAAGGGCTCACAGGAAAGTTATATGTGTGAGGTCGGTCTTACGCTCAGCGAGCTCAGCTATATGCTCGCACATACTAAGCGCTTCATGCGTGAAAAGACCGTCGCTACACCGCTTGCGCAGTTCGCTTCAAGAAGCTACGTCAAGCCGTCGCCATACGGAACCGTGCTTATCATGAGCCCTTGGAACTACCCGTTCCTTCTGACCATGGAGCCGCTCGCAGATGCTCTTGCCGCCGGTAATACCGCCATTGTCAAGCCAAGTGCCTACTCTCCCGCAACGAGTGCCGTCATCGGCAAAATCATAAGCGAATGCTTCGACCCTGAATATGTTGCCGTCGTTACCGGCGGCCGAGCCGAGAACACCTGTCTGCTCGACGCTGAATTCGACTATATCTTTTTTACCGGAAGCAAGGCTGTCGGAAAAGAGGTTATGCGCCGCGCTGCAGAGCACCTCACCCCTGTCACGCTTGAGCTTGGCGGAAAGAGTCCTTGCATCGTGGCTCCTGATGCCGACTTGAAGCTTGCCGCCCGCCGCATTGTGTTCGGAAAGTATCTCAACTGCGGACAGACCTGCGTGGCTCCCGACTATGTTCTGTGCCACAGCTCCGTATATGAAAAGTTCATTGAATGTGTAAAAAATGAGATTGTAAGACAATTTTCAGAGAAGCCTCTTGATAATCCGGAGTACGGCAAAATAATAAACGAGAAGCATTTTAACCGTATTCTCGGTCTTATAAATAGGAAGAAACTCGTATTCGGCGGTGCTTCAGATGCCGCCGCACTTCGCATAGAACCTGTCGTAATGCGTGATGTGACCGATGCTGATGCGGTTATGCAGGAAGAAATATTCGGTCCTGTCATGCCCGTACTTTCATACACCGATACCGACAGCATGATTGCACAGATTAACAGCCACGACCATCCGCTCGCCCTCTATGTATTTTCAGGCAACAGGGCATTTATCAAAAAAATAACATCCTCTATAAGCTTCGGCGGAGGATGTGTGAACGATACGATAATACACCTTGCCACCTCCAACATGGGCTTCGGCGGTGTCGGCGGAAGCGGCATGGGCTCGTATCACGGACGCGACGGCTTCAATACCTTCTCGCACCATAAGAGCATCGTGGACAAGAAGACCTGGCTTGACCTGCCGATGCGGTATCAGCCTTACAGCAGGTTCATGGATAAGATGATACGGATGTTCTTAAGGTAGACTCTTAATAATTACTGCTTAAATTATTAAATGTTACACTATAAACAATGGTTTTTATATTAATACTATGGTAGAATATCATTGCTGCCATCCCCACACAGGCAAAGGAAGGGGGGGTGTACCCAATGGAACAGCTTTTGTCCATAGTAGTCTCTATTATGGCAAGTGTAATTGCATATTACATTTGTAAATGGTTGGATGGGGACAAAAAAGACCGGTAGCCAGCCTGAGGCTTAAGCCACCTTGCAAAAACGGAATAGAAAACCCTCAAAGGATAGCCGCCTTTGAGGGTTTTCGTGTACCTAATGGAATACTTTTGTCTACTCATATATATTAACATATATTATGAGCCGATTCAAGTATATGCATTAAATTTTTTTCTATTCTTTTCACCCGCACTTTTTCTTTTTTCCGCACCCTAGTGCTTCCGCGAGTTCATCGAGCGATTTCTTGAATTGACACAGATGCTTGTTAAGCTTCTTATGGGTATAGGCAAAGCACCGTAGCTTACTCTGACACGTCCACATTCTTACACCCCGCACACAGTATGCTTCATATATATAATATATAATATGGTATGTTTAGTCAGATGTTACATGTGACGCGATTTGTATTCGTCAATATCAATTCCAATGCCAAAGTTCTACTGCATCGCCCCAAGCTTTTCCTCATATTCTCTGCTCTGCATCTCATAGTTAATCTGCCAGCTCTCATACTTTTCATCGCCTCTGTGGTCGGGCAGGTCGTATAGGTCGTCTATCTCACGCGCCAGCCATGAGGATATAAGACGTGCTCCCTTCATGTTGAGATGCTGGCCATCGTTCCACATACAGCTGTTGTCGTATCCCGTCTGCTCATCCATAAGGTTCATGTTATAGAATCTCAGACCGTACTCGTCCGCTATCTCCTGCACCCTGTTAAAGTACGGCTGCATATCCCTTCTGTTGGCTAACGGTGTGGCGAACAATACAAGCTCTATGTCCTGCTTATCGCAGTACTCTATTATCTTTCTGAGATACTCTTCCTCCTTCGGGTAAAGCTCCTCAGACCATGTTATGTCAGAGCAGTCCTCCATCATAGGGTATCCTGCCTCCACTCTGACTGCCGTTCCCTTCTGATTTTTCAAGCCCTCAGACCAAGGAAAATAGCTTACATCCCTCTCATCAAGCTCCTTATATCTGTCATGATAGCTCGGATACGCGAAAAACAGATTCAGCCACTGCGACTTATTGGTGGTTGCCATAACCGCCTGTACTTTATTCAGGGACGGCTTCATTCCCGCGGTATTCACAATCTTTCTCTCCTCGTCGGAGTACTCATACATGAAGCTTGCCGCGAACACCTCCAGCATTACCACCTTCGGCTGCTGCGTCTTTAGTGCCTCCTTGAGCATATAGTAGCTGTTCCAAAAAGGCTGTATGCTTCCCCACAGCACAAACGCGCTTATACCTCTCTCATTCCAAAAACTTCCCGCGTCCATATTCATTCCCGCGTGCGAGCTTCCGACAACCAGCAGGTCGATGGTGTTCCTGTCCTGCGCGTAAAACTGGATTGTCTCCGTTATTCCATCCTCTCTCTTGACAAGAAGTATTCTGTTGACTACCGAAAATATCATTCCCGCCACAATCAGCGTGCATAATATGTATATAATATGTTTTACTGTCTTTTTATTCATAATCCCGTACCTTTAAAATCATGTGTATAAATCTGCCTTCAAATTAACCTCAATATCAAATCTTATCAGCCGGCAGCTGCTATTGCAGTGCTTCAAGCATCTCCTCGTATTCCCTGCTCTGCATCTCATAATTAATCTGCCAGCTCTCATACCTTTCATCGCCTCTATGGTCAGGCAGACCGTACAAGTCATCTATCTCCCGCGCAAACCATGAAGATATAAGACGTGCTCCTTTTGTATTCAGGTGGTTGCTGTCGCTCCACACACAGTCATTGCCATATCCCGTCTGCTCATCCATCAGATTGGTATTATAAAATCTTATTCCGTACTCATCTGCTATCTCCTGCACTCTGTTGTAAGCCGGCTGCGTACCACGCCTATTGGTGACCGGAGTGGCAAAGAGTACAAGTTCAATATTCTCCTCTTCACAGCATTCTATTATTTTTCTCAAATATTCTTCTGCCTTAGGATACAGTGTCCATACCTCTGTAACGTCCGAACAGTCCTCGATGTTGGCATCACCTTCTCCAACCCTTATATCTGTTCCCTTTTGATTCTTAAGTCCCGGCGACCACGGAAAATATTTGAAATCATTTGCCGTGAGCTCCTTATACCTGTCATGATAACTCGAATACCCGAAGAAAAGATTAAGCCGGTCAGACCGCTCGGTTGATGCCATTACCGCCTGCATTTTATTCCATGACGGCTTCATGCCCGCAGTATTAACAACCTTTCTTTCATCATCAGAGTACTCGAACGGAAAGTATGCCGCGAACACCTCCAGCATTACCACCTTAGGCTGCTGCGTCTTTAACGCCTCCTTAAGCATATAGTAGCTGTTCCAAAAAGGCTGTATGCTTCCCCACAGCACAAATGCACTTATACCTCTTTCATTCCAAAAACTCCCTGCATCCATATTCATTCCCGCGTGCGAGCTTCCCAAAACCAGCAGGTCAATGGTGTTCCTGTCCTGCGCATAGAACTCGATTGTCTGCGTTATTCCGTCCTCTCTCTTGACAAGAAGTATTCTGTTGACTACCGAAAATATAATTCCTGCCGCAATCAGCGTACACAATATGTAAATAATATGTCTTACCGTTCTTTTATTCATAACCCCGTACCTTTAAAATCCCGCGTATATGAATTTGCTTGCCGAATATCCCGGACCATACACTCCGAATACAACGGTAAACAGGAATACCGCTATCATAAGTGCCGCCCAAAATACATACTTCCATCTTGTAACTCGTTCAATAACCTTCCACTTGCCGATTATTCCCACAACAGCCATAACAACCGTTCCGAACGCCGCCAAATACCAGTCAATCTTACTCAGATATGTGGTAATACCGCCGTTCACAAGTATCTCAGGATTCCACTGGGAGCACATTCTGCGGATATACAGAATACCGCCTGAGAGTGAAGCCTCCCTGAAAAATATCCAGGTGAAGCTCACCAGTACGAATACTATCAGACGCTGGAACCATTTATACGCCGCATTCTGCCTGTTAATCTTTAAGGCATCCGTGATTTTGCATCTGAGATTCTTCGTAACTCCCGAAATTATCTGATATAGTCCGTGCAGCATTCCCCACGCAATATATCCAATGGCAGCGCCGTGCCATAATCCGCTCACCGCAAAGACGATAAGCACGTTGATGTACTTTCTTACGGCTCCCTTTCTGTTGCCGCCAAGCGGTATGTATACATAATCCCTTAACCAGCTCGACAGGCTTATATGCCATCTTCTCCAAAAATCAGCAATACTTGTTGCCATATAAGGGCTGTTGAAATTGTCCTTAAGGTCGAACCCGAACAGCATCGCAACCGCTACCGCCATATTGCTGTATCCTGCAAAGTCCGCATACAGCTGAATCGAATAGCATATCACCGCAACAAACATATACATGCCGTAGGTGTAATTGCTGTCAAATCCGTCAAAAATAACATCCGTATACTGTGATAATCTATCAGCAATCACAAGCTTCATGAACGCACCCATCATGAACAGCGTGACAGCCTTCTTAAGCTTCTCGAACGTCATGCTTCGTCTGTTCTCTATCTGCGGAAACAGCTCCTCAGCTCTCTGTATCGGTCCTGACACGACCGTAGGGAAGAACATCACAAACAAAGCAAAGTCAATCGGATTCTTTTTAACTCTTATCTTGTCATTATATAACGAAAATAAATATGTAGAGCTTTGCAGCACGAAGAACGATATACCGATTGTCGCCGCCCAGCCTACCGGCGGAAGTCCGACTCCCAGCGCACCGAATACACTGTTGAAGCCTCTTATGAACAGATTGGTACACTTGGTGCCTGCCAAAACCCCGATATTAAGGACACTGCCTATTATAACCGCAGGATGCCTCCACCCGGGATGCCTGTCAACCACCAGTCCCGTCACATAGGTAATCACTATCGACGTGAATATAAACAGCGATTTTTTTACGCTAAAGCTCATGTAAAATGCCATGCTTAACAGCAGCAGCACCAGATTCTGCAGCTTCACATGTCTGCTTAAGGCATAGTAAGCAATCAATCCCACCGGCATAAAAATCAGCCAAAAATTAAAGCTTATAAAATTCATAACTTTCTCCAATCAGTATATTATCTGTTGATTATCATTTTGTTAATCGGCGTTCCCATACCCGAGAAGCGCTCCTCATACTCGGTCATTATATTGCCCTCATTCATCTTCTCATCATTGTGAAGGTCATAGGTGAGAGCTTCTATATGCCATCCCGCAGGCTCAACCTCCTCCACCGAGAAGTCAAACAGGTCTCTGTTGTCCGTCTTGAACTCGATTGTTCCGTCCTTCTTCAGAATCTCATTGTAGCGTGCAAGGAACTGTCTTGAGGTAAGTCTTCTCTTCGCGTGTCTGTCCTTCGGCCACGGGTCTGAAAAATTAAGATAGATTCTGTCAATCTCGCACCTGCCGAACACATCCGCAATCTCCTCCGCGTCCATCCTGATAAAAATGATATTTGCAAGCTGTGCCTCCTCCTGCTTCTCAAGCGCGCGGATGAGAACACTCGAATACTTCTCAATTCCCACATAATTTATATCAGGGTTCTCTGCGGCAAGCTGCATAATGAATCTTCCCTTACCCATTCCCACTTCTATGCGGATAGGATTGTCGTTCCCGAACAGCTCATTCCATCTGCCCTTGTATTCCTTCGGCTCATTTACCACATATTCGCTCTCAACCATCGCCTCTCTGGCACCGGGTACATTTCTAAGTCTCATCTTATTTTCTCCTTAATTATTTCTAATAGTTCCGGAATGTCATTCTTTAAGGTGTCAAATACGACCCTTAAATCCACATTTCCATAGTCATGTACAATACGATTTCTCAATCCGTATAATGCATTCCACGGAATATTGTTAAATTGATTCTTATATTCATCTGACAATTTTCTTGCATTCTCTGAAATCTGTATCATACGAAACAACATAGAATCCAAAAGAATTTCATTTGTAGAGAATTCTTCTATATCAATATTCCTCATATGAATTACAATAAATTCCAAATCCTGCTGCACTCTATTAGCATAATATAGGTCATTTTTCACATTATCCATATATCTTTATTCCATCCTTGAGTACTTCTTTTATCAGTTCCATGTTGTTATTTAATTGTGCTATATCAAGTAAATCAACTTTTTTGTGCAATGCTGTCCTTATCTCCTCAACCAAGCCATAAAATTTCAGTCCCTGCACATTTCCCGAAATCAGAAGGTCTACATCACTGTTCTGTTTTGCTTTTCCTTTTGCGTACGAACCAAAAAGAATACAAAAATCAATATCATATTTTTCAAATACTTCCGAACACTTTGCCTTTATATAATCGGGTTCCAAAATTCCATGTTCTTCATCAATCGGATTTACAGCAGATAATTTCTGTAAGATATATCTATATTTTAAACTTTCAGACTTATCCTCATCATTCTCGTAAGATTTATATGAACGAAGTGAAATTCCAACTAAATCAGCCGCCTGTTGCTGTGTTAATTCCTTTTCTTTTCTTATATTTTTTAATTCACTCATTTTGCACCTCCGTAATTATAATAGTGCATTTTTTGCACTATGTCAATTATGAAAATGCATTTTTTGCACTATTGCAAATTCAAAAGTGCATTTATTTTTTCCCGAACTCACTCACTGTCTCAATATACATTTGTGGCAGCCCCACATCATAAGATTTTCCCTTGATGCGGCAGCCCATCATGCCTGATGATGCGCGCACCTCCTCAAGTGCATCCGTAAGCTGTATCTCACCGCGGCTCTCAATTCCGAGTCGGATATTTTTCTCAAGCACCTTATACACATCCTCCGTCAGAATGTACTGACCGAACACGGCAAAATAGCTGCTGCCACCCTTGCACTTAACCGCAAGATTCTCCTCAGCGTAATCGACAGTCGGCTTCTCAACTATTCTGTCAAGGCGCATTCCTTCCTCATCCGTATTCTCCCATACACCGTGCATTATTCCGTAGTGAACGACCTGATTTTTAGGAACCTCATGCATGGAAATCACAGGAAGCCCATGTGCTTCATAGCATCTGATAAGCTGGCTTGAACATGTCTCGCCGATTAACGATTCGTAAATCATATCACCAAGCAGCAAAAGAACAGGCTCGCCCGCCGCAAAGTCCCTGCTCTGGTACACGGCATGTCCGAATCCGCGTCGTTCATCCTGATACACATATCTTATCATTTTACCTATCTTGACAAGCTTATCCTCGTATACTCTCTTATCCTCAGGAAGCTTGTCATAATTCTCCTTAGACATAGGCGCAAAGAACTCTTCATAAAGATGCTGCTCTTCTCTTCCTATTATAAGACACACCTCTTCAATTCCCGACTGAACGAGCTGCTCTAAAAGCACCATGATTACAGGCTTAAAAAGCCCATCCTTGTCAAGCACCGGAAGAAAATCCTTCTTGACAGCCTTCGTCGCAGGATAAAGTCTCGTTCCGAAGCCCGCAACCGGAATCACAGCCTTTCTCACTGCCTGCTTTGGCTTAAGTGTGAGAGGGAATGCCTCCATTCCTCTTACATTATTAAGATAATCTATTACTTTTTTCTGACACTCAGCGTCCTTGGCAAGAAGCTGAACCGTTCCGTCGCCCTGTGAGCCGACCCCCTTGGCACCGTATATCCAGTTTTCAAGCTGTTCGTCGCAAAGCACTGAATGAAGCACCGGTGAGCGAAGCTCCTTAGGGCTTGCCGGAGCCACCTTTTTGTCAAAATTAGCCTGTACCTCGCGCATGAGCTTTCCAAGTCCCTGTGCATCACCTGCCGTCAGGAGCTTTTCGGCACGTTCTATATACGCCTTGTTATCTGCGCCAAGTGCCTCATGCACGGCACGCTCCTTGTCATTCTCCGCAAATGGATAGCACTTATTAAGGTCGGAAAGAATCTTGATTGTGTCCTTGCCCGCCTTTAAATCAGCTATTACCCAGTAAAATGTTCCGCCAAGCGTTATCGGCTCAACATCCACCTCATTGCTGTCAAATGTCATATGCACAGGCTTAACGCCGAACGCACATGCCTGATCAAGTCTTCCGCATCTTGAAGGTGTTCGCTGCTCACCTATGAACGCTATGTTCATCTCACCCAATGTGTTGAGCTTAAGCTTATATATCTGATTGAAGCCTCTCGCCGTAAGCACACATATTGCTGCACTTGACGACAGACCGCTCTTCATCGGAAGAGTTCTTCTTGTTATATGAATCCTAAGACCACCGACGCTGTAATGCTCATTAACATATGAAGCAACTCCTGCAACATATGAAAAATAACCGCCCTCACATGCCGTTCTTCGAAGAACCTGCGTGTCCATATCACACTCAAAGGTATCCTCTCCAAGGTCACTCTCTATTATGAACTTGTCCGCCGCCTCAACGGTAGCGTATATTCCTTCCTCTATTCCCGTTACAATCGCTTCACCCGGTATAATTGCGGAATTGATGTTGCGGTGAAGACCAGCCCAATCACTATGTTCTCCGAACAGACATAAACGCCCCGGGACAAAAAGTTCTATTTTCTCTGACATACGGACCTCTTTTCTATTAATTGGTAAGGCATCAAAAACTGCTTTGGGGATTACATATATATTATATTATGTTTATGCCCAATGGCTCCGTTGTACGAAGCTAGTACTACGCTTCTCCCAAAGTCGCATCGTGCATAAATATAATACGATATGCACAGCTAGGCTTTTTAACCGTTTTTGACTCCCATACCTCTAATTTCCATAAGTAATTACAGTGTAACAGACAAACAATAATCTTGCAATTTTTTTATGGAAAGTTACGAAGATATGTAATACAATGATAATTAAGATTTTTGAAACCACATACACGGATTAAGGTGTCAAAACATGCTCCAAAGATTTCAAGTGTATGACAGTTATATTTATACATATCACGACTTTTGGGAGAAGCCTAGTTGTTCTTAGGGCTCTGTCCAATGTACAGCCACAGACGGCATGGATGCCGGCTGAGTTGCAAACAGCCATGGATGGCTGATTTTGCAACGCTGGCGGAAGATGCTCCTAACCCTCTCAGAGACCATAGAACAACTTGCTTCGTACAACGGAGCTGATATGTACAAATATAACATGTCATACACATAAGAATAACTCTTGCAGATTTTGACACCTTAATCCCGCAACATACAAATATAAATAATATTATTCAGGAGCCCACACATGAACTCAACCCGCACCCCTTCGCGCCCCCTGCGCGTTCTAATAACATACATTTTATGCTTCTGCCTGTTATCAGGCATCATGACCTGCAGCGTATATGCCGCACCTACGGATACAGTAAATGGTCAGAGTACCTCCTACCCTGTGCCTCCCGACATCGAATCCGGCAACTGCATCCTTATTGATGCCGACACGGGCATTGTGCTGTATGAGAAGAACAGTGACGAACAGTGTTATCCGGCAAGCGTAACGAAGCTCATGACCGCACTTCTTGTTGTGGAGAACTGTAACCTCAATGACACGCTTACAGTCAGTGCCAATGCCGTATCGAGTGTGAAGTACGGTGACGCGAACGCGGCACTGAAAAAAGGTGAAGAATTCACGGTTGAACAGGCACTCAACATCATGCTTATAAAGTCAGCTAATGATATGGCTTACGCGCTCGGTGAGCATGTGGGAGGTTCGATTGCCAACTTTGCGAATATGATGAACAAGAGGGCTGCTGAGCTCGGCTGCACTGACACGCATTTTTCCAATGCGAGCGGTCTTACTGATGTCAACCACTACACGACAGCCCGCGATATGGCACTTATATGCCGCGCGGTCATCAACTCACCCGCTATCATGAATGCCATATCCTATACCAGGTCCTACTCTGTTCCTCCGACGAACATGACCTCCGAGACAAGATATTACAGGCTGTCGCACAGCATGGTAACGGGAAAATACCTCTACGAGTACTGCCTTGGCGGCAAGACAGGCTACACGGATGCAGCCGGGAACACACTTGCGACATTTGCCGGCAAGGACGGACTCAGACTTATATGTGTTGTGTTCAATTCCACCGAGGAGCAGCGCTACATCGACACGACGGCACTGTTTGAATATGCTTTTAACAATTTTCACCGAATGAATATCGTAAAGAATGAGGACACATTCAGCTTCAATCAGGGACTTGGACTTTCCGCCTTCGGAGTGAGCGGCAAGGCATTAAGCGGAAGCTCTGACATCACGCTATCCGTTCCCGACAGCGACTATGTGCTTGTTCCTGACGGTGTGAGCTTTTCGGAGCTTACCAAGGATATCGTCTATAAATCCGATGCTGAGACTGTATCAGGTGCGGAGAACGATTCATCCTTTGCCGAAGTCAACTACTACTACGATGGACATCTGCTTGGTCATACCAACCTTATTTTTTCGGAAAAACTCTCCCCGGACAGCACTACCGACCAGACAGCCTTGTCGGGACTTCCGTATATCACGGACATTGGCAATACGGGAATAGATGTATCGACTCTGCTTCAGGAGGGACATTTTGTGTACGTCAACATATGGCTCTGTGTTATAGCCGTATGCGTGGTAATCCTGGTGATAATAATTATCATCAACGTAAAAAAGAATCGCCACAATCTGCGATTCTCTTAATACCATTAATATATGTTCTTCTTTTTCTGTCTCCTGTCTCGGCGGCGCTTTCTGACCTCAGACTGGCGCTGCCGTATTTCTTCCGCTCCCGCTTCATCCGTTATCTTAAGCACTCTTGAGGCATAGAACTTTCCGTTCTCGTCCTCACGCACTCTGAATCTTCCCTTAATATAGCCGTGCTGCTTACACTCTGCAAGACAATAGTGCATCTTGGAATTCATGGTGAACCAGCGTATCTTCTTTCTTGCAGTGCTTCCGCACAGATAACACTTTGTGGCAAGAAGTCTTGTCGAGTTGACCAAAGCCTCCTTGGTGTCATACCCTTTTGTTATATATTTTTCGTAGGTTCCGTAATTGACGTTGATTTCTTCCCTTATACTCGTCGGGATTCTGTAAGTATCGATGGAAAAATATCCGCCAGCCTTGGCCATATCAATCTGCGCCAGCACCTTAGCCGTGTACTCGGCATCGCTTATGGCACTGTGAAAATCAATATTTTTCTCTATTCCGAGCATGTCGACAGCCGCCTCCAGGGCACGCCTTGACTTGCCGTCCTCCTTATCTATCGAGAACAGCTTCTGTACATCATAGTAGAACAGAGGATATTCGAACGGGTTATCAAGCTCATAATAACTCATGTTGCGCTGAAGCTCTACAAGGTCTGAGGTTCCCCACGTACATATGCGGTACTCCCCGTCTTCCCTGCACCAATCGATAAATCCGCTTACCGCCTCCTGAAAGGTCTTACCGCCATCAAGGGACTCCTTCGTCACATGTGTAAGCCCCTTGGCTATATAGTGAAGCTCCTTGTAGACCTGCGGCTTAATATAACACGAATAGCTGTCAAGCCGGTTAAAATTCTCATCCAGCTTCACAGCTCCAATCTCAAATATTTCAAAAGGAAGCTTCTCTACTTCGTCTTCCTTACCGCTCGGACATTGATTCCATTCCAAGTCCATCACTATATACTTCATAATAATCACCAAACCTTATTATATATAAAAACACATGCTCTATCAATAACTTTTTTATGGGCTTCAGGCGGCATAATACATTCCTGTATCGTCAAAAGCATTCCTCCGCAGACAATAAATATTCCTTTACCAAAACTTAGCTTATTTGTTTGCTTATATTTATCTTTTATTATATAATGTTTTTGATGTACTATCATTGTTTGCAACGATTCTATTAGTCGTGAGGGATATTATATGAATATTAAACTAAAGAAAAAAGGTATAAAACTTACAATATTAGCTTTAGCTTTTATAGTTCTTTTCTTTTCTTCCATTATATATTGTACCAACAGAATAAGCAGCGAGATGGAGCGTCAGCTTGAGAGCAATCTTTATGACGTCGCGAATCAGAATGCACTTGCCATAAGGAACCAGCTTAATGACAATTACATGCTCCTTCAGAGCCTTGTTGCCGAGCTTAAGGAAATGCCGGGAGATATGCGTGATAATATTCTGGTTTTGAAGGGCTTTGTCAAGGCACACCATCTTAAGCGTGTCGGCTACTGTACTCCTGACGGAACAATCTATACAACTGATGAGGTTGAAGGGAATCTGTCCTACCGTGATTTCTTCAAGCGCGGCATGGCGGGCAAGTCAACCATCACCGGTGTCCTTATGGACGCTCTTTCATCCAAGCCCGAGGACGTTATTATATTTTCAAGTCCGATGTATGACGATATAACCAATGACATTGAAGGTGTATTCGGACTTATATATGATGCCGGCGTATTCAATGCCAGCCTTCAGGTCGACTGCTTTGAAGGGCAGGGCTGCAGCTTCGCCATCAATGAGGATGGAAATATTTCTATTGCAATGGGCTACGATTCAGTTCAGCTTTCACAGAATCTTTACACCGATATACTTTCACCTAACAAAAAGAATGCCGAGACTATTTCGACTATCAAGAAGCTTATCCGGGCTGACCGCGGAGGCTTCGGCAGGCTCTACGTCGGAGAAGAGGAGTACTATTACTACTGCCTTCCTATTTCCCTTTTAAACGATGAAATTAAATGGAACATATTCACCATGGTTCCTACAAGCTATTTTCTTGAGCGCTTTAAGCCGGTTAAGAATACACTCTATCTCATGATAGTTCTTGGTGTACTTTTATTTGCGGCAGCACTTACAGCTTACCTTATCACATTCAGATCCCAGCGTCAGCTTGTACTGAATCTTGCGTACATAGACCCTATCACCGGAGGAGCCAATTATGCATTATTCAAGCACCGGATGTCCAAGCTGCGTGTACGCCGAGGCTACATCGTATCGATGGATATACAGCATTTCTCCAATATCAGTATTACGGCAGGCGGTGCCGCATCGGATGCCATGATTAAGAAGACATGGGCTCTTGTCTCAGCTTCCATAAGTGGAAATGAGCTCGCTGCGAGAGTAAAGGACGACTACTTCGTCCTGTTCCTCGAGACGTCGGATTCAGTCACCATTGGCGAAAGACTTGAAAAAATCTCATCTGAGATTCACGATATTGCCATATCCTATGATGTTCCGGGAGTTCGCGCATGCTTCGGACTGTTCCCGATGGACAACACACTGTCGATTGATGATGCCTACAATAAGGCGAAAATCGGTCGAGACTTCGCAAAGGAACGTCATGAGAAGTGTTATGCCTTCTACAATGAGATTAACCATGAAGAGCTGCTTGAGAACCAGCGTCTTGAGGAGTGCTTTGACTATGCCATAGCCAACAGACAGTTCGAGCTGTGGTATCAGCCTAAATATTCAACAACTACCCGTCAGCCTGTCGGATGTGAAGCCTTGGTCCGCTGGCGTGATGATAACGGAAAGCTTATCCCGCCGGGACGCTTCATTCCTCTGTTTGAGCGTGACGGCTATATAGCCCGCCTTGACGAGTATGTATTCCGTGAGGCATGCCGCCGACAGAAATACTGGTTAGACAGAGGCTTTAACACACACCCTGTCTCAATCAACATAAGCCGTGCAACCCTATACAGCAACAATGTTGTGGAAAAGTATCTCGGTATTCTGAACGAATACAAGGTTCCTTCCGAATACATCCAGCTTGAGGTTCTCGAAAGCGCAATCTCAGGAAAAGCAGATATTGCCAAGCTCCTTGAGAATTTCCGCTCCAACGGCATACATATTCTTATGGATGATTTTGGCACAGGCTATTCTTCACTTGCCACGCTCAACATGCACTGCTTTGATACCCTCAAGCTTGACAAGAGCCTTATCGACTGCATCGGCGAGAAAGACGGAGAAACCCTTCTCCACTACGTTATCAAGATGGGACGTCACCTCGGACTCCATATAACAGCCGAGGGCGTGGAATATGAAAGCCAGCTTAACTACCTTCAGGAACAGAAGTGCGATGACATTCAGGGCTATTTCTTCTCCAAGCCGCTTCCTGTCAACGACTACGAGAAGCTTATATTATAAAATTTGCATTAATTTCTGCCCCGGCTCCTTGACAATCGAATCTCCCTAATTTATAATCCGTTCGATTAATGAACAATTTATTCCTATATTTTATTACAGATTTTTAACGGAGATTATGGAGATGATTCAATTTAAAAAATTATGCCGCAGCTCCATGAGCGGAAGAAATAACAAAGGCTTCAGCTTAGCTGAGCTTCTGGTTGCGGTTGCGATTATGGTAGTTCTCGTTGGTGTCATGGTTCCTACCTTGATTTCCCACATCCACAAGGCGAGGGTCGCTGTCGACTGGGCGAATCTCAGGTCCTACTACGACGAAATACAGGCCGACTTCATCTTAACCGGTGAGTACAATCCGAAGGTCACAATGGTTGACAGCAATATTGAAGGAACGTATGAATTAAGGGAATTTGAGTTTTTAGACGGAAAAAAGGTCAAAATGAAGGACGGTTATTTTGCCGTGACTAAGAGCACCACCGGAAACGGATATCAGATATGCTACTATTGTAATCAGTGTCTGTCCGGCTGGGGCAGGCACAGCACGACCTGTATCCTTACGCTCGGCACTTAATAAACTTCATAAATGGAGACTGACATGAAAAAACATGACGACAGTTTATTTAAAATAGGAGAAATCGTAGATATTCTCGGGGTGACAAGAAAGACGATACTGGTATATGAGGAGATGGGCTTACTCACGCCCGCCGTCAAGGATGAAAAAAGCGGCTACCGCTATTATACCGCGGACAATATGACGCAGATACGCTCTATCCGCTCATTACAGAGCCTGGGGCTCTCACTCGCAGAAATCAAGGAATACTATTACGACACAACCAATCTCGACCACCATCTGGAGCGCCTTATGGATTTGAGAGCAGCAATCGACCGCAATATCCAGCTTCTCCAAGTCCGCTCCGCAAAGCCGGGTGACCTCAGCATACACCAGACACGCATTCCTCGTCAGGTGTGCTTTTGCCGCACCTACCACTGCACGGATACGACCGATGCCGCCAACCGGCTGCGCGATACCTATATCGCCGCTGCCAGAACAGGGAAGATGTCCATGGTTGCACGAATGTTTACCATGCGTATCGACACACCCGATAACGGACATGAGCTGATGTGCTGCATTCCCATGCAGGATGATTTTACGGGCGAAGAGCGCGTTGATTTTGCGGAGACACCTGTTTTGTGCATCTATTACCGTGGGGCATACGAGGGAATCGGAGATGCCATCGCCGTCCTGAACGATTATGTTGAGGAAAACCACA
Organism: uncultured Lachnospiraceae bacterium; assembly: GCA_934343915.1. Classification (GTDB taxonomy): domain Bacteria; phylum Bacillota; class Clostridia; order Lachnospirales; family Lachnospiraceae; genus CAG-882. Next base: position 18,383 of record CAKRIL010000028.1, read on the forward strand.
TCCGGACCACAGGGCCATACCGCAGTATCTATCTTGAGGGACCGCCAAGCCGCGGAACGCACACCGCCGACTATATCACACAGATTGTTGTGCCGATTTAAACCCGGCATCATTGTATTAAAGAAAAAGGAGCCACAAATCACTTTTACGATTCGTGGCTCCTTTGAGCTTAAACTGTCATTCTACCGTTCTGCTTTCTTCTTATTTCTGTTCCCGATATACCTTCCATGTCACCTGTTGTATTATCCCTGCCTGCTCCTCTGTCACCTTTCCTCCCGGCATTCCGAATGTATGTGACACGGGAATTCCCAAGCCCTCCGGGCTTTCATCAAACACAACCGCGTACAGCAGACATGCTGCAATATAATTTCCTATATTGTTCTGATGTCCATAATCTCCACCTTCTTCCGGTGATAAATATGGATTCACTGAGAGTCCACACTTCTTTCTCAGTTCAGCATATCCAAGGCATACCGGAAGAACACCTGTATCTTCTCCCAGCTCCTTTGCCATATATCCGTACCACCTCGCATTTGACTCTGCCATTTCTCTGTTGGTAAGTGTAAGCACAAATTCCTGCCCGTCTTTTACATAGATGTCACCAGTGGTTCCAAGTTTCCAAGGTTTAGGTGCCATCCCACGGAGAAATCCATACTGATACGCATGCGGTGCCCAGAGGAGCATTCTTCCGGCTTTTCCTTGTATCTTTTCATGCAGAAGCTCGGCTCCGCGCAGCATTTGAGGTCTTTGTCTGTAATCTATTGCTCCAACTTCACCACTGTATGTTTCCACAGCCTCATTGCTGTTGCCTGCCACAATAAAGTAATCATAATACTCATTTCCGTTTATCAGCTTTTCGCATTGCGCGGCTCTTTCTTCACAGCCCTTCACAAGCCCGGAATAATGTGCGATTCCTGTCCCGCCCCAATAACTATAGGCTAGTTCTGCGTTCCAGCCGCCCATTTTAGCCAACTCGCGGAAATAGTAATATGAGCTGTCCCACAATCCCGTAAAGCTATGTCCACAGAACGCCATCTTAGGACCTCTGGCAATAAAGGAGATTTTTACCACTATGGCATCATTCTTCAAATGAAAGAAAAGCTGTCTTTTCCACTTTTCATCCGAATCGGTGTCATCCCATACCAACGCGTGAACCGGCTCTCCTTCATAAATTCCCGTATCTTTATGAAAAAGACTTGTATCCACAATTCGTGATTTCCCCTCATAATAACCAAAGGAGTGAAACTTCTGCCGCTTTACACCCATATTTTCACAATCATTCCCTTCCTTCCATTCCGAAAAGCGGCTGATTGTGTTTATATGATAATCGCGGCATACTTGATTTTCCACAATCTGAACATCCAGTTCGTTCAATTCAAAAGAATTTCCATTATAAATTACGACGCTGTTTTCAGACTCACTCAGCTTTACCTGTAAGCCGTAGCATTTATTTTTTTCAGACATAGGCTGCTCCCTGCTCTTATTTGATGAACCCTACCTGTTTGCTGATAATTTCGATCTGCTCATCCTTTTTCTTATTGTACTCTATTTTCTTCTCTTCAAAATAATTTTTTCCGTAAGAATCGATTGATACGATCAGCGGGCCAAATTCCTTCACATGGCAATGCCACAAGGTCTCAGGCATTCCAAGATCCTTCCACTGTGCCTCAACAATCTCTTCCACCTCAACTGCTGCCACAACGGCATTTCCTGCCGGGAATACACAGTGAATTGCACCGAAATCTTTGCACGCCCTCTCGGTATTCCCCTTCATTCCGCCCTTGCCGACAATAACGCGGACACCTGTGGTCTCCACAAATTCATACTCGAACTTCTCCATTCTCATTGATGTTGTAGGTCCTACAGATACCATCTCGTACTTCTCATCACCAAGCGGACGAATAATAGGACCTGCATGCAGAATTGCCGCATTTCTGACATCTACGGGAATCTCCCTGCCTTCCTCAACTACACGACGATGTGCCACGTCACGACAAGTCGTAATATCTCCCGTGAGATATACAATATCTCCAATATGAATATCCTTAAGATCCTCTGCCGATACCGGTGTTACAAGAATTTTCTTACCATCTTTTATTTCTACTGCCATAGTTATTCTCTCCCTTCTGTATTACTTCTCTTCCTTGTATTCAAAGCCTGTGTGCGTATCTATCGTAAAGTTAAGATCCTTATCAAAAACTATATGCCCTCTTCTGTGGCTCCAGCAGCCTACATTTACAGCCACACCGATAGCCGACGGATGACGTGCGGTATTCTCAATGTTGACACCCATTACGGAATAATGACCGCCCATACCCTGTGGTCCGAGTCCGATTGCATTGATTCCGTCCTCGAGCAGCTTTTCCATCTTAGCCGCGTTGGCATTGTCATTGTGTGAGCCTACCGGTCTCATAAGTGCTTTTTTGGAATTAAGTGCTGCTGTCTCAACTGAGGTTCCGACACCGACACCGACAAGCAGCGGAGGACAGGCGTTAAGACCATAGGTAGTCATTCTGTCGAGAACGAACTTGGTCACACCTTCATAACCTTCACCCGGCATCAGAACCGTTGCATTTCCCGGAAGTGTACATCCACCGCCCGCCATATAGGTATATATTTCACACTTATCTGAGTTAGGAACAATATCCCACCATACTGTCGGTGTGCCTTTTCCTACATTCTTACCTGTGTTGTACTCGTCAAAGGTTTCCACGGAATTATGACGTAAAGGAGTTGCAAAGGTTGCCTGCACAACAGCATCCTTTAATAATACCTCCAAGTCATCAATTAACGGGAACCTCGTACCGCACTTTACCCAAAACTGCAGTACACCAGTGTCCTGGCAGGAAGGACGGTTAAGCTTCATCGCCAGCTCCTGATTTCGGAACATGGTATCGTATATAACCTTTGTCATCGGAGTATCCTCTTTGTCCCTTAACTCCTGCAGCTTAGCAATTACATCATCCGGCAGCTTCTTTGCCGTAAATCCTACAAACTGTGCCATTATGTCGGTCAGTTTCTTTACCTGTGCTTCATTTGACATATCTTTTTCCTCCAAAATTTTATATATTTTTTTATTAAATTATCTCTTTACGAATAAAATGGAAATGCAATCGGCAGAATTATCATGCTCACAATCGTTGCAATGACAATCAGCGGCAATCCTGATTTTACATAATCTATGAATTTATAATTGCCCGCTCCGACAACCATCGTGTTAGCCGGCATTCCGATAGGTGTTGCATACGCACATGAGCCTCCGATAACGCACGCCATCAGAACCGCTCTCGGATCAGCCCCCATTCCCTGTGCTATTGACACACAAATCGGTGCCATCAGTGCAGTGGTCGCCGTATTCGACATAAAATTTGTCATTATGCAGCACAGAATAAACACTACAAATGTAAATAATACCGGTGAAGGATTCGCTCCCAACGCACTAACCACCTTATCGGCAATCAATTCACCTGCTCCCGTAATCTCCAGTGCCTTAGCAAGCGAAAGTGTTCCACCGAACAGAAAAATAGTCTTTAAGTCAATGGACTTTAATGCATCTTTTTCAGAAATAACTCCGGTAACCATTAACAGAATCGCACCGACGCAACCGATGACACACAGACTTACTCCAATCTCCTCTTCAAATATCATTCCAAGCAATGTAACAATCAGTATTATCAGTGACATTACCTTCTTCCACTTTGGAACCTTATCGAAATCTTTAGCCTCATCAAAAATGGAATCTCCAGTATCCACGGTATCATGGCTTGGCAGAAGCTTAAATCCAACCGTAGCATAGAATAAAATTCCGACAGCTATAATCGGTAAACCTACAATAGCATACTCAAAAAATCCAAACTTCAATCCAAACGGCTCCAACGCCGACTGTGCAATCATATTGCCCGGTGCGCCAATCAGTGATAAGTTGCCTCCCATTGCCGCCGCAAAAACCAACGGCATCAGAAGTCTTGACCTTTTATATCCTGATTTTGCTGCAATTCCGATTACAACCGGAATCAATACTGCTGCTGTACCGGTGTTGGATAAAAATCCGCTCATAGCGCCTACGATTACCATAATTGCCACAATTAAACCACGTTCTGTCTTGGCAAACTTTGTTACCAGTCTGCCTATCTCATTTGCCATACCTGTTTCAAACAGTGCTCCTCCTACAATGAACATTGCCACGAACAGAATGACATTGCTGTTGATAAAACCACTGAAAGCCTCACTGACGGTCAACACGCGGGTAATAACAAGACCAACACAGACAATCATGGATGTAAGACCGAGCGGAATCTTCTCAGTTACAAACATAACTATGGCAAACGCCAAAAAAATCAATGTAATGACTGCATGACTCATAGAAAACCTCCTTATATCTCTTTTGATAATAAAGCGACATGGCCGTGTCTTTTTTCTTTGTGATTACAGCATAGCTCATTTTTAGTATAAAGTACATTTCATTTACTTGACATCAGCATAGCTTTTTTCTATACTGAAATTACACAGCAACATCATAACGGGAGGTTTATATGACACTGACACAGTTAGAATATTTTTGTACGGTATGCCGCTACCACAGTATTACAAGAGCTGCTGACGCGCTCTATGTCTCACAGCCGACCATATCCACTTCCATCCGTGACTTGGAAAAGGAATTTCACCTAAAGCTTTTTAACCATGGTAGAAACCGAATCTCCCTCACCAAGGATGGTGAAGCCTTTTATCAGAAAGCAGAATACCTGTTAAGACAGGCGCAGGAGCTATACACTGATTTTTCCAACATTGACAACAACCGTCATCCGCTGCGTATAGGGATTCCTCCTATGATAAGCACCGTATTTTTTCCAAGAGTTACGGATCAGTTTCAGGAACAGTACAATAATATACCAATCCAGCTTTTAGAATACGGTTCTCTTCGCGCCCGTACTCTTGTTGACAATGAGCAGCTTGATGTTGCAATGGTAAACATGGATTTTTACAATTTGGATAAATACAACAGTTATGTAATGATGGAGGACAGATATGTCTACTGTGTCTCCAAGACTCACCGTTATGCCGGTGAAAAAGAAATCACAATGGAAATGTTAAAGGATGAACCTATTATTTTGTTCAACACAGACTCCGTTCAGACACAGACCGTGATTACCCGGCTTCGTTCTGTCGGACTGACACCGAATGTTCGTATGTATTGCAGTCAGTTGGTCACAGTCCTCAATTTTGTCCGCGGAGGTAACTGCGGTGCCTTTTTATACTCGTCCATCGCCTCCAATCCCAGGGATTTCGTAGAAATTCCCGTCACCCCTGAGATTACAAGCAAGTTCGGCATTATATGGAAAAAGGGTATCTTCGTTCCCGACCGGTTGACCAAGTTCATAAGCTTCATAAAAGACTTTGATGTGACACCTTATCTGCCAAAGCTTTAAAGAGAAGGCTGCCTTCTGCAGCTCTCACATATCCACCGCCTCGAACCTTCTGACGCTCGCCCTGCAGGACATTACGGCAGTCAAAGCATACACAATCACGGCAACGGCTAAAATCGCCCACATTCTTCCATCCGCAATTGCATTCGTATTATTGAGAAACTCAAGTCCCGGGATGTGATGCAGTGTCTCGGCAAGCGTTATAATAAGAAATCCGGCAACAGAAAAGAACAGGAACGGTCTGCCGTACTTATACGCTGTTTTGAAAAATCCGCCGACGAATATGCAGTTAAACAGCGCAAACACAATGAGATTTCCCGCCAGATAGAACTGATTTGCATTCATCATTGCATTATTAACATACGGAGCCGCGTCCGCCATCGCCGTCATGCGGATAAGCGTGAGTACCACCATAAATGCAAAGGCAGTCATCTGAATCATCACTGTGAAGCCGTACTTTGCTTTTACGGTATCCGTCTTTTTTATCGGAAGCAGTACCGTGTACAGAATGTCGTTGTTCGTACAGGCATTCTGAAAGGACTGAAACAGCCCAAAGCAGACAAAGAATGCCCCCACAAGTATCGGATAACCCGGAATCATCGCCATAGCCGCAAACAATATAAAAATAAATGAAATCGGAGAAGCCGCAAGCTTAATCTCCTTACGCATCAATTCTCTCATGAAGTGCCTCCTTCTCAAAATGAATCATAATCTCCTCAAGGTTCTCCCCGATTCCCTGCTCCTTACACTGCCGTATGTAATCATCCATGCGTCCGGAATATTCCAATTTCCCCTTACGGATGTATGTGATTGCATCCGCACATTTGTCCAAGTCGGAGGTAATATGAGTGGAAAACAGGATTGCCACGCCATCCCTCGCAAGATACTTGAATATCTCCAACAGTTCATCCCTCGACACGGGGTCAAGTCCGCTGGTCGGCTCATCGAGAATAAGCAGCTTCGCACCGTGCGACAACGCTATCGCAAGATTTAACTTTACCCTCATTCCCTCAGATAGCTGCGCCGGAGTCTTATCCTCATCGAGCTCAAATATATCCATATATTTGCGGTAAAGTATGTCATCCCATCCCTTGTAGAACTTTTTTGTAACACCCACAATGTCGCGGATTTTTTTCTTTTTGTAGTAGTCCACGGCACCGCCCGCATACCCTGTCTGCTCCTTGATTTCAGCCTCATTCTCCCTGAAATTTTTTCCGAAATACATGATTTCACCGTCGGAGATATGAATCAGATTCAAAACCGACTTAATCGTTGTTGTCTTTCCGGCACCGTTACGTCCGATTAACCCCATAATCATTCCGCTCCCGATTTCAAACGAAATATCCTCCAATGTGAATTTCCCATACTCTTTTTTCAGATGCTTTACAGACAATACCGTACTCATTTATTTTTTCCCTCCCCAGCCATATTTAACATATTCAAAAGCCCGGCTTCCTTTATGATGGCAATTCCCTGCCCCTCATCTCCGAGAACAATAAGGTTATCCCCCGGCTGAATGTCAAAAATCTTTCTTGCCCGCGCCGGAATCACAATCTGTCCCTTGTCACCAACCTTGACCATTCCGAACATGTGCTTGCCCTTCGGCGGAACCCCAAGCCCTTCATTCTCCGCCGGATTATAGTTGACCAGATCATCAAGCGACACACCGAATACATCCGCTATCGCCATTGCCTTGTCAATGTCCGGAACGGATTCGCCCGTCTCATACTTTGAAAGTGTCTGTCTGCTGACACCTACCTTTTCCGCAAGCTCCTCCTGCGACATATTTTTGAGTTTCCGCAATGCAATCAAATTCTCACAAAGCATAATCTTCCATCTCTCCTCTCATTCTTATATTTCTCACCTTTGCTCCTTTTCTTAACATTATAATAAAAAAAAGAACAGCAGATGTCCACCTGCTATTCTTTACATTATTGTGCATATTTTGTTAAATATTGTTGCATCATCATTGTTCCATATACATTCTGCTGCTGAGGTACTTTTATACTTTATTCAAAAAGTGCACTCGATTAGGATACAGCTCACTGAATACTTCCACCGCCGCCCTCTGAAGAGGCTCAAACTCCTTGTCCATTCTAAGAATATGCGGAGCTTCATAAGCGAATTTGCTCACCTGTTCTGCAAGCTTTCCGGCGATGCTCTCCTCTGACAACTGTCCCATTCCGAAAATTACGGAAGTAAATCCCCGCCCGCCGGCACTTATTTCCATATACCTTCTGCAGGTATTTTTCAGCTCCGACATAATTATCTCCTGCTCCATCCCGCTTCTTTTCCTGAATTCATACAGCTTAAGCCCCATAAGTGCTTCTATGGCAAGCTTTTTCTTCCTGCCTCCTGGATCCAGCCTGTCGCTGTCAGCAATATACTTCAAATTCATCAGATATCCGACAAACGCATCACTTTTAGGCTTTCCCTTGCCGTATCTGGCTGTCCAGAGCTGGTGGCGGAGCTGTCCATCCTCACTCTGCGTATCACGGCTGTTCTCTTCAAGTATCCGCTGTCTCTTTACAGGATCCGGCTCCGCATAATAGCTGTTCAACCATTCTTCCATCTCTGATTTCCTCTCTTATTTTCTATTTTATTTCCTATCTCATTTTCCTTATGATTTCCTCTCTACTGCCTTGTCAGCATATCCTGATAACCCTTACTTAAAAAACTCATCGACATTTTCTGCCGTAACCTTATGATATGGCAGAAAAATATACCGCTCGTTTTCAAAATCATAATCCGCCAAGGCTTTTCCCTGAAATAAATTCAATGCAAGACCGGAAATCATCATTGCCTGTCCTTCCTTGTCATTATATACCGTGCCTTGAATAGTGCCATCTTTAACAGCTTCAAGAGCACTGTCAAGCCCATCGATTCCGAGGATGACCGGGCGGCTGTCCTGTGGATACCCCAATGCATCGTATGCTGCAACTGCCCCCAGTGCCATCTCATCATTATTAGAAATCACAAGTTCAATCTCCGCACCATACCGGTTAATAAGCCGGGTCATTTTATTTTCAGCCTGACCACGATTCCAGTTAGCGAATTGATAGCTGAGCTTCTCAAGGATTATGCCCTCATTCTGAATAGTGCTTACCACACTGTCGGTTCTCATAATGGCATCCTGATGACCGGCTTCCCCTTCAAGCAGGACATATTGAATCTTACCATCACTGTTGCGGTCTGCAGCATAATCCCCACATATAACCTCCGCTGCGATTTCTCCCTGCAGCGTACCGGATTGCGCTGCGTCTCCTCCGACATAGTACAGCTTATCCCATTGCATTATATCCTCATATACCGGCTCACGATTAAAGAAAATAACAGGTATATTCTGCTGCTTTGCCATTTTAATTATATTTGAAGGCTCCGTCCGGTCAACCAGATCGATAATCAGTATATCACAGCCGGCATCAATCACCTCTCCAACAACCTTGTCCTGAATATCCTGATCATTTTTGCCATCACGAACCGTCATTGTTATCTTAAAAGAATCCGACTCATATTTTTCAAAATTTTCCTTCATACATTCCGTCAACGCATTGATAAAGGGGTCATCCTGCGTGTACAGCACAACACCAACCCTCATAATATTCCTGTTTACACCACTATCCTTGTGACAGCCCGTCGTACACAGTAAAAGACATAATATAATAACCTTTATTATCCGCTTATTGTTCACTCTAATCTCCATTTCCCATTCATACCGGTCTCAATCATAGGTATAGAGGAACCTCTGTACATCTTCACGGAAAATATCTTCCTTGTGAATCAGCCTATAATCAACCACATGGTCCTGAATGGTATATAAACGCTTGTTCAACGCGTGGGAAATTTCCAAAATGCTCTTATATCCCATGCTGTAGCCATCAACCAAAATAAGCCCGTCAATTACGGAATCGTCCAGATAATACACACACTTCATGCTGTTTCCTATTCCATAGAGCTTCGTCCCGGTTCCTTCTTTTCCTGCATACATCGCTGCTGCCTGCTCCAGTGCATTCGTGTCGAGCACAATCAGATAATCCACAGGCTTTTGCTGTCTGAGCTCTTCAGTAATTGACCTACCATGAGCCACACCTATATCATAGGCTATCTCACAGCCTGTGTCTGACAGTGCATCAAGCAGTCCCTGCTTGCAATCAACGGCATATTCCGTCCCGGCAAGCCCGCTTACAATTCCCACACTCATTCCGTCAACACTATTTCTGCTTATCAGATCCTCTCCCAGCGCATAGCCCATGGAATAATTATCAGGCATGATAACCGGAAGCCCGGTGTGCTTCGATTGTCTTTTCTGTCCGGCATTCCCCAGAACATCATTGGCTACCAGTATAACCGGCTTCTGTGTACGCAGCTCCTTTAGCACCGTCTCTGTGTCATTCCCCGGTGCCGCCTGAATGATAAAAGCATCCACCTGATTATCAAGCTGCTCATATATCAGACCTCTCTCATCCTGTGCATTCTCAATCTCATCCGTATTACAGATAATAAGATGTATATTCTGTATTCTTGCCGCCTGCTTGACACCGTTGAAAAAAGAATCCCATTTTTCATCACCTGATTTTTCAACGATAACCGCTACCCGCTTCTGAGGTCTTTCGTCCGCAAAAATCTGTCGTACACACAGCAGCAGCAATATGGCAAGGCATATTTCAGACAGCAGAAAGGTAGTTTTAGGTTTTGTCATAGTCACCCTCATTTCCGGGCTTTTTAACCCCATTCTCCAAAAGCTCACAATTTTCTTCGGTATACGGAACCGCCGGCAGATGAATTGTTACCGTAGTTCCCTCATCAGGTTCGCTCTCGACAATAAGACCGTACTTCACACCGAACATCAGTTGAATACGCGTGTGTACATTAATCAGTCCTACTCCGCAGCCGTGCTTTGGCACCTTCTGATTATCAGACAAAATGTTTCTCACATCCTCACGTCTCATTCCCATTCCGTTGTCCGATACTGCCAGATATATATCATTGTCGTTCTTCCAGCCCCTGACCAGGATTCTCGGATTATCGTCAGCATCCATATTTCCCACACCATAGTATATAGCATTTTCAAGAATCGGCTGCATAATAAGCTTGACCGTGCAGAAATGATAGATTTCCTCCGAGACATCATACTCCGTCACAAAGCGCTCCTTATAGCGGTACTTCTGTATATTCATATAGTTCTTGCAATGCTTCAGCTCATCTTCAATACATATAATTGTCCTTCCGTTTGACAGGCTTATGCGGAAAAGCCTGGCAAGCTCCGAAATCATAAACACCGCATCCTTATTTTTGCCGCCTTCAACCATCCAGGTAATCGACTCCAAAGTATTATAAAGAAAATGCGGATTAATCTGGCTTTGCAGTGCCGCCAGCTCACTCCTTCTGCGCTTATTCTGCTGGGCAACAATCTCCGTCATCAGATGTTCAATCTCCTCATAGGACTTCTGGACAGAGTTTCCCAAATGCCTGATTTCGTATGAACCCCCGATATAAATATCCGGCTTTTCACCGGCCTCATATGCCGTCACAGATGCGTCCAGCTTGATAATAGGACTGGAAATCTTCCTCGAGACAACCCTGTTGACCACAAGCAGCATCATGATAAGCATGATAACAATAATTACCATGTACATACGGAACTGCTTGACACTGTCCGTCCTGACATCCTGAAGAACAACTCCCACCAGCTTCCAGCCGGTATAAGAAATAGTGCTTACAATAACCGTTCGTTTTCCGCCGTCAGGACTGAGCTGATTCCGGTATACACCATCCTCGCTGCCACATGGAATACCCAAATCCTCACAGAACATACCATTGCTGATTTCATTCAAATAGGGGTGGTAAATGAGATTTCCATCTCCGTCACATATATAATAATAATGCTCCCTGCTCTTATAATTAATACGGCTGAACAGCTTCTCAATAAAGGAATACTTCATATCCACCAGCAATATTCCATTTTCCGGACGGTCTCCGGCTATATAATCAACCGCCTGGCTTAAGGAAATAACCCGGTAATATCGTTTTGCATCATCCTGAAACAGATTCTGTATATGCGGTGCGGAAAAATGTATATTGGCAACCTTCTCTGTTGCACGCTGAAACCATGACTGCCTGACAACATCAATGCCCTCCTTCTGAAGAGTAACCGGCTCTGCCACTATCAGCTTTCCTTCCATATCATAAAGCGCAATGCTCTGTATTTTGTCCTTATCCGCTTCATAAATCAGGCTGAGCTGCTGGTTAAACTCAGGATCGGAAACATCAAACACCTGTATAATATTATAATTTACGGTATTGGTAATCTGTCTCATGCTCTTGAGGTATTGCTCAATTGAGTTGACCATAGTATCCATCATGTTCTGTGTACTGCTGACATCATTATGCCGCATTGCGGTTTCATACCGGTTATAGAGCAGCAGACCAATGGATATTGAAATGATCACCGTCATAAGTGACAGCACCGTCATAATAACAGATTGTATATCCAGCACTTTTCTTTTCTTTTTTATCATACCTGTTTTCCTATATGCTCCATACGATATTTAGACGGAGACATCCCGTATCTGCGCTTAAAGACATAGCTGAAATAATTGGCGTCTTCGTAACCTACATGCTCTGCAATTTCATAGCTTTTCTCATCTGTTTCCAGCAGCAGCCGTACAGCCTGCTGCATTCTGTAATCCGTCAGATATGTTATAAACGAACTGCCTGATTCCTTTTTAAACATTGATGAAAAGTAGGAATTTGATACTCCAAGCTTAGAGCACACCGTATCCAATGACAAGTCCGTCTCTGAATAGCAGTCACGAACTATGTTTTTTGCCTCTTCAATCAGATAACACAATGAGGATTTCCTGGCATTTTTAAGTTCCTCCGAAATCGACAATGCTACTCTCACAAGCCAGTCCGACAATGCACTTTCATCCATTCTGGTAATCTCTTCATAATCTGTTTTAATATTTCCTGCATGATCTTCAAATTTCATATGATTATTTCCGCAGAAGCGGTACAGATTTCCCACAATCTCCATGACGGTAAAATTATGCTGCGCGATTGTTTTGGCACTATCTTTAAGCTTCTTTACCAGCAGCCGGACCGCACGCTCAACATCCTCGCGCACACCAATGCGTATTGCCTTGAATACGGCATTCATATCAATATCCTCAAGCTGCATCGAAACATCCTGCCCCTTCGGCGTTATATCCTCAATATTGATAGAGCGGCCGGCTCCATAAATTACCCGATAGGAAAGTGCCTCTCTCGCACCCTCATAGGAGAGCTTTACGGACAGCAGCTCCCCATATACCTTGCCGATTCCTACGGTTACAACTGCCCCCAAAAAGCGTTCTGCCCATCTGCAGAACCGGTCGCTGTCATCCGTAAGCCTCTTAATGCTGTCCTCACTCTCAAGATTAAAAATCAGGACAATGTTACCAAGATAAGTAAAATATCTGTAATCCCATCTGGCTCTCAGCCTCTCCTGAACCTCACGCTGCACCGACATGGAAAGCAGCAACGGGGACATGCCATCCGGAACATGATTCTGCGATGTATGCATGACTGCACAGCAGTAATAAGGTCCCGGCAGCGAAATCTTATAATCACTCAGGAATTTGCTGATATCGCCTTCAAGAATACGTCCCTCAATAAGCGAACAGAAAAAATTAACACGCAGCGCAGGAAGGGAATCTGCATAATACTGCTCCAGCTTGATAACATTAAGTTTCTCTTCTCTTTCCTTATCGAGAACACTTTTAAGGCGGCTCAGACACTCTGAAAGCTCATTGGCATTGACAGGCTTTAAAATGTATTCATCAATCTCAAGATGAACCGCTTCCTTGGCATATTCGAATTCATCAAAGCCGGTCAGAATCAGAATACGCACTCCCGGATTTTCCTGCTTCATATAGCGTGCCAGCTCCAGTCCGTTCATATATGGCATTTTAATATCCGTAATTACCACATCAGGCTGTACCTTTTCTGATATTTCAAGTGCCTTAACGCCATTCTGAGCCTTCCCTGTTACCTCAAATCCAAGCTCCTCCCAATTGATTCTCTCCTCAATCATATTGGCAACTTCTTCCTCATCATCTACAAGAAGCACTTTATACTTAAGCATCTATATCCTCCATGTTTGATAAGCTTTCTTTCTGCATTTACAAAAATGGCACGAATTAACCAATAACCGATTCGTGCCATTTTTTCTTTATTATACTCTTTTTTCCACCAAAATCCTACTATATCACGGTTTTTTTCTACTTTTTCTTGACATACTTAAGACAGTCAAGCGTAACTGCAACCAGAATGATAATACCCTCGAATATAAACTGCAGGTTAGTATCAATACCCAGAATAGTGAGCGAGTAGGTAAGCGCCGTAAAAATCATTACTCCTGTCACAACGCCTGAAATCTTACCTATACCACCTGTAAATGATACTCCTCCTACAACGCAGGCAGCGATGGCGTCCATATCCCAGCCCTGTCCGTAAGCGGCACTACCGGAACCAATCATACGGTTACACTCCAGCCATGAACCAAATCCGTAAAGTATACCTGCCAGAACGAAGGCTCCCATTGTAACTGCAAATACGGAAATACCCGATACTGCTGCCGCCTCCGGATTACCTCCGACCGCATACAGATTCTTTCCGAAGGTTGTCTTGTTCCAGATAAACCATACAACCACAACCGCAACAACCGCCCAGAGAATGATTGTCGGGAATCTTCCTATTTTAGGAATGAACATTGCCGGAATCGAGGACTCAATTGCTCCGAAGGACACGCCCTTGGTAGCATAGGTTACAAGTCCGAAAATAATAAGCATGTTCGCCATTGTCGAGATGAATGGATGCATCTTAAATTTTGCCATGAAGAAGCCCGCAACGGAAGCAAAGGCAGTTGTAAGAAGCACACACACAACCAGTGCAAGAATTGCCCTCATAGGTATCGGAATACCCGTGAAATCAAATATATGACCGAATACTCCACCTGTATTAACACCCTTATGCATGATTATTGTCGCCGTTACCATACCCATGCCGACCATTCTTCCTACGGAAAGGTCTGTACCGGTTAACAGAATCAGACCTGCAACACCAAGTGCAAGAAATACTCGCGGTGATGCCTGCTGGAGAATATTCAGGATGTTCGCCATAGTGAACAGCTGTGTATTCTTTACAATCGGCGTAATAAAGCAGAGAGCAATAAATATTAATATAATTACAATATAAAGACCATTTTTATAAAGGAACTGTGAGGTATTAAATGTATATTTATAATTTTCCAGCTTCTGCTTACGTCTCTGCGCGTAAGTAAACTTCGACATACGGAGCAGATCAATCAGATGATATTCATGCACAAATGCCTCATGCTTTCTGTCCTTTATTTCCTGAAGCTTGGATTCATGCAACATCTGCGCATCATACAGACGGTTCTTATATACATATTTTTCATCCTTGATTTCCTGTCTTTCCGTAAGCTCCGAAAGTGTTTTCGTATGCTCTGCCTTAAGTCTTTCGCGTATTCCTTCATACTCGGCATTCTCTGCTTTTTTTGCAGCCGCACAGCTCTCAACCACTTTTTTATAATAATCATTTTTATAGTGGGCGCCAAGATACGCCTCTGCATCCGCAATCAGCCCGGAGACCTTGTCCTTATTCTTTTTCTCAATCTCCTTTGCCTTTTTAAGCTGTTCCTTATCCTTGCGGATTATCTCCTGCTGCTCCTGTTTTGTATAATTTTTATCCTCCTTTGTCAGTGCTATATGTGTTTTCAACGCCTGAACCCGGTCGGAACCATCTACACGCAGGGCATCTATCTGCTCCTGTATTTTACCGATATATTCGTCTATCGGTGCTAAAAGCTTAGCTTCATCTTCTATAGAAAGACATCTGATATCATTTGCCATAGCTCTCGTACTCCTCTCTGTTACAAATACTTTGCACTAAGTCTAAGCAGCTCTTCCTGATTCGTCTCTCTGGTATTAACAATCCCCGCAAGATGTCCGTTGGACATTACGCCGATTCGATTGGTAATTCCAAGAATCTCAGGCATCTCAGATGAGACAACAATAATTGTCTTTCCCTGCTTTGCCATCTCTATAATCAGTTCGTAAATCTCATACTTGGCGCCGACATCAATACCTCTTGTCGGGTCATCCATCATGAATATATTAGGTGAGCGTTCCAGCCACCTTCCGAATATTACCTTTTGCTGATTTCCTCCGGAAAGATTTGAAATCATATCCTCCGGTCCCATGCACTTTGTATGCATGATTCGTATTTCCTCCGTCGTTGCCCTCACCATGTCATCCTTAGAAAGAGCCACTCCCGATCTGTACTGCTTCATATTGGCAATTGTAGTATTAAAGGTAATATCTGATTTTATGAACAGGCCATCTGCCTTACGTTCCTCTGTAATCAGCGCAAAGCCGTGGTTCATTGCATCCCTGGAGGAGCGGAAATTCATCAGCTTATTGTTGTAGTAAACACGACCCGCCGCTCTTGTACGGATACCGAATATTGTCTCAAGAAGCTCTGTACGTCCTGCACCTACCAGACCGTAAAGTCCGAAAATCTCTCCCTTTTTCACGTCAAAGGTAATATCCTGAAGCTTCGGTGCATATTTTGTGGATAAGTGTTCTACCTTAAAGACCACCTCTCCCGGCGTATTATCCACCTTAGGGAAACGATTATCCAGCGACCTTCCTACCATAGCTGAAATCAGCTCATTCATATCGGTGTCCTTGCTGTTCTTCGTCATTACCAGCGCACCGTCCCTGAGAACAGATATCTGATCACATATCTCAAAAACCTCATCCATTTTATGGGAAATATATATCAACGAGATACCCTGCTCCCGTAGCTGCCGCATTATCTTAAAGAGCTTTTCAACCTCCGGTGCCGTGAGGGAGGATGTCGGCTCATCCAATACAATAACCTTAGAATTATATGAAATAGCCTTGGCAATTTCACACATCTGCCTCTTTGATACAGACATTTTTTTCATCGGCTGTGAAAGGTCTACTGTTATTCCAAGCTTACGGAACAGCTCCGCAGCCTCTTTTTTCATTTTTCCTTCATCTATTACTCCCAAAGCATTCTTGGGATAGCGCCCGAGAAACAGATTATCAATCACATTTCTCTCCAGACACTGATTCAATTCCTGATGAACCATCGCAACGCCGTTTTCCAAGGCATCCTTAGGTCCGGCGAAGTTAATTTCCTTTCCATCAAGAATTACTGTGCCCTCGTCTTTTTGATATGTTCCAAAAAGACATTTCATCATTGTCGACTTACCGGCGCCATTCTCGCCCATCAGACCCATTATCGAGCCTTTCTTTACATCCAGATTAATATGCTTCAAAACCTTATTTCTTCCGAATGACTTGCTCATGCCGCGGATCGACAAAATAATATCCTTCTTGTCTTCTGCCATATCACCACTCCTCTTTTAGAAAAGGGGGTGTCAGGTTACCCTGACACCTCCAAAGCCTTTGCTGACATATCTCAATCATTCTACTGCTGAAGGAGAGATGTATAAGATGTTGCATTATCTGTTTTAACCATATTTATTGCGAATGCATCATACTCACCAGGGTTGCCGAGACGGTTAGTAATATTAGACTCTGTCTGTCCGTCACCGCCGATGTAATCAACCTTAAGGTTCATAAGATCATCGTAGTTCTGAAGAAGCGGCTGGTAGGTTGAGCTTAAGAAGTTATCTGATGCATTGTAAATATTTAACCATACCTTCTTCTCAGGGCTCTTAGCCGAATCAAGCTGGTGTGCTACCTTGCTGTATACCTTGGTGGAATCAGTGAAATCCTGATAATTAGCTGACGTAACCGCAATGTTCAATGCGTAATAGGATCTCTCAGCCTCGCTGTATCTGTAGTCAACGCCCTCATCAAGCTTGTTGCCTGCTTCATCGGCAATGCCGATACCTGTATTCACATCCACACCGTCAAGAGCATTTCTGAGAACTCTCAATGTGAGGTATGCCTGGACATCTGCATGCTGTGAGATTGTTCCGCCATATCCTTCGGCAATCGCAGCAACCGCATCACTGTTGGCATCATATCCAAATGTAGGTACCTTATTGTCCTTTGCCCATGCGTTAAACATTGACATTCCCATACCATCATTATTAGATACGACAACATCAATCTGATCTCCAAAGGAAGCTGACCATGTTCCGATTGCATTACCTGCTGTAGCTGCATCCCATGTAGCACCTGCCGAGTTCTTCATCTCCTGTGATGCAAGCTCACGAACGGTATAGGTCTTTCCGTCTATCTCAATTGTCGCATCCTTTACGATGGATGAGGAGCCGTCTGCATTCGTTCCTATAGGCGACGGGTCAACCGCTCCTGCCTTATCAACTCCTGTTCCAAGTGCCGAACGAACACCGCGGGTACGAGCAATGGAATCGTTATGTCCGATATCACCGATTGCAAGTATATAACCGATCACGCCGTCACCGTTACGGTCGATGGTTGCTGCATTAGCCTTGATGTAATCAAGTACCATCTGTCCCTGAAGCTCTGCACCCTGATTGGCATCAAATCCAACGTAGTAGGTCTTGTCATTAAATTTGAGTGCATCCATGTCAAGCTCTCCCGTTGAGCTGTTGGATGGCTGGCGGTTAAACCACACCAATGGTTTCTTGCTGTTCTCTACATTGCTGCCGGATGTTGAACTGCATGCCGTAAGTGCTGTTGTTGTCATTGCTGCTACTAAAAGCAGTGGTAAAATTTTGTTTTTTCTCATAGCTTAATTCCTCCTTGTGAAGTATGTTCGTTTATTAAGTGTCTTTATTATATTTCACGCGCAAAGATATATATATAGAAAATTTTTATATCTACCATGAATTTTTTGTGCATTTTTGATAATATAACGTTGATTTCAAAATTTTCTTTCATGTAAGCTTTGTGTATTCTGCATATTTTTGTAACTTTTGCATATATTCATATATGCAGTATGCCGACAAACACCTCCTGCCTCAGCCACCGCATCCATTACTGTTACAAGCGCATTATTCTTCATGCCGGAGGGCTTAATGCAAAAAGCTGCGGCAATGAAGATATACTTCATTACCGCAGCTTTTCCGCTTCCGGTTACGGAGGCTTTTAAAGTAATATTTTTTAAAGTAATATTACAGCAGCATCAAATCCCTCTAAGCTTCCATCAAAGACGTTCTCCCTGAGCAGATTAACCTTCTGTGCATACTCATTGAATTTCTTCGCATTGCTGCTACAGTTAAAAATCAAAGCAACGGTCTCTTCACCGTTTTTCCTGATCATAACAATCGTCTCCTCATCGTCACTTGTGAGCGTCTCAATCAATTCACCTTCCACAATGCAGGCATGTGCTTTTCTGGCCTGCATCAGCTTCCTGTACCATTCATACATCTCTTTGTCCCGGTATTCTTCATCCCAGTACATGCCACGTCTGCAATCCGGATCATTTGCTCCCGGCATCGCAAATTCATCTCCGTAATAAATCATAGGCATTCCCGGTAATAACAATTGAAAGGCTGCTGCCAGATGCTGCTTTTTCTTATCATTATTACATAGGTGCAGGAATCTTGCCGTATCATGGCTGTCAATCAGATTCCACATAAGCGGATAGCATTTTTTGTTCAGGCGCCCCTTCAAATATCCAAGATTCTGTACAAACCTGGTGACACTGATTTTTTCATCTGCAAGCAGATCTATGAGATTCAGGTAAAATGGATAATTCATGACCGTATCCCATTCATCTCCCTCAAGAAAATCCCCTGCATAATGCCATATTTCTCCGATTATCAATGCATCCTTCTTCACTGCCTTGACTGCCCTTCTGAAACGCTTCCAGAAAAAATGGCTGATTTCATCCCCTACATCCATTCTCCATCCATCAATATCGCATTCCTTAATCCAATAGCAGGCAACATCTGTGACGAATTTTTCAACCTCAGGATTTTTCAGATTAAGCTTTGGCATTCCGCCGTAATAAGCAAAGCATTTGAAGTTCGGAAGCTGCCCCGGTTCATTTTTAAGCGGAAAATCATCTATAAAATACCAGTCACGATATTCCGATTTTTCTCCTTTTTCCAGAATATCCGCAAATGCAAAAAATTCTCTTCCCGTATGGTTGAATACCGCATCCAAAACCACCCTCATTCCACGCTCGTGCGCCTTTTGTACAAGCTCCCTAAGCTCCTGTGTTGTTCCAAACGAAGTGTCAATACAGTAGTAATCAATGGTATCGTACTTATGACTGGAGTTCGATTTGAAAATAGGTGTCATATATAAAACATCAATTCCCAGCTTCTTAATATAATCCAGATGCTCTATAACACCTCTGAGATCACCATGCAGATTATCCGCAGACGTAATCGGTGCTTTATACCACAGCTCCTTGTCTACCGGACGTGATGCTGCAAAACGAGCCGGGAAAATCTGGTACACCACCTTGTTCGCCGCCCACTCCGGCACCTCAAACATTTCTTCCTCTCTCAGATTCTGCGGACAGTCAAACATTCTATCCCTGTCCGTAATACATTCCCTGCCAAACTCATAATTACCGTAATATGCTTTCTCACCCTGCATATCCGTAAATTCAAAAAAATAACGGAGACATACCAGATGTATCTTAAGCTGTGCTTCATAATAATCATGGAACTGTGAGGTGGCAGCTTTCTTCATCGTAATCGTCTTTCGGGTGTCCTTCAATTCCATCGGAATGTACTTATCCTCATAGTGAAGAACTATCTCCTTCATATCATCCTTTTTTACCTGTACCCGTATTACGAATAAATCCTTATCAACTGCATAGCAGAATCTTTTGTCCATATCATGAAAAATTGCTGAATATTCCATAGAAGTTCCCCTTTACATTTTTTGCTTTTATTGTATTTTAACTCACTTTTTTATGCAATTCTAACATTATATCCATGATATCTTTAACTTTTTCCACTATCATCCTTATACTGCTTCCTCAACCGGCCACGATTTTCTCAGTGCCGCATAGGAAATCAGGAAATTGGCAAGCCACCCTGCCGGTACCGCAAGCCAGACAAATTCGATGCCAAACCGCGGTGCACAGATTAAAGCAATCGCTAAACGTATGGCAAGATTTACCATATTGGCAGCATGATATCCTTTCCTGATACGCCCTATTTTGCCGACACCAAGATTCTGTGATACATATGGCGAAACCGCATTTCCGATAGATACAAATATCAGTGAAAAAACATTCTCAACCCTCATCGTTGCCGCATAACCGGCGAGTGCCTGTGTACCGAACGGATTTACAACCGCCTGTACTATCATCATGCCTACCGACACTGTTGACTGCTGCAACACAGACGGAACAGCAATCTTTAGCATAGAACGTAATTCCTGTCCGTCAAACAGCCGAAACGAACTCTTATACCGCCTCATCCAGTATATCAACGGGCGTCTGCAAAACTTCCAGCATCAAATGGGAAAAACAAAATCCAAATACACCCAGAAACACGCTCAGAACCAGAAAGCTGATTAATGAGGTTGACACAATTGTCTTCATCCTGCTGTAATTTCCGGAACCATAATAACGGCTTACCAGCACACCCGCACCGACACCTGCCCCCAATGCGACACAGATGAATACATTTGTGAGAGCAGCACAGGCACCGACAGCAGCAAGCGCAGAGGAACCGACATACTGACCGACAATGATTGAATCAGCCATATTATATACCTGCTGGAAGAAGCTTCCCAGAATCATAGGCAGTGCAAAAACAGTCAGCGCTTTAAGAGGCGCATCCGTGATTAAATATCCATCCTTTGACATTATATATTTCTCCTAAGCTTTTACTAATATTGCCAATAACGATATATGTGCAGCTATGCCGGATATCTGATATGATATGGCAGCTGCACATTTTTTGGCAATGATATTTTATCTTAGAACAGATTAATTTTCAATGTTCATTTTTATATTGTGTATTTTCACTCCCTCCGTCTTTCTTTTGTATTTTCAACCTGATATACCTACTGTCTGCTGATAACACTTCGCATAATCCACACACCTTATGTTTTACAGTTACGGCATCTAATCTTTTTATTATTCGTAAATTATACTATTTTAAGCATATACAACGATATTCTGATGGTGTTAAATGATAACGCCTTTTAAACAATCTGCAAAAATAATCCACATTATGGAATCCGCTTTCATAAGCAATTGTTTTTACTTTTTTATTCGTATTTTTCAATAACCA
>CAKRIL010000029.1 GCA_934343915.1 uncultured Lachnospiraceae bacterium
TTATCCATACAATAGATACACCGACCCGGATACAAGTATCCTCTCTGTGTATCTATTGATGGATTTATTATTTACATGATACTATATTATAAATGTAATATCTACGTCTTTATTTATATAATGTCATCAAAATACAGATTTTTTTACATTTTGATTGACATTTTTTTTACTGAATCTTACTATTAAATTAAGGTGTCATAACCTACACCAATAATTTCAAGTGTATGCCGTGTTATATTTATGCATATCACGACTTTTGGGAGAAGCGTAGATGTTCTTATGGCTCTGTTTAAAGTACAGCCACAGACGGCATGGATGCCGGCTGAGTTGCAAACAGCCACGGAGGGCTGATTTTGCAACGGTGGCGGAAGCAGAAGAATTTTTTCAGAGACATTAGAACACCCAGCTTCGTACAACGGAGCTGATATGCATAAATATAACACGGCATACACATAAATATTACACTTACAGGTTATGACACCTTAACACTAAAATAAAACCATGAGGTAAATATAGGGGACACTATTATGATTTGCAGCGACAAAAAGATGGACTTCGACATAACACAGGTCAAGGGTAAGGCCTACGCCGAAATGAAGGATGCACATTATCATCCGTACTATGAGTTCTACTACCTGCTCTCCGGAACGAGAAAGATTTTCATTAATGATACTATATACTCTGTTAAAAAAGGCGATTTAATCGTCATCCCCAAAGGCGAACTACACCGCACCACCTACATCGGCGGAGAGACACATGAACGAATCGTTATGGATTTCAGCGATGCCTTCATCGCTCCCCTGATAGAGCACATAGGCTACAAGGCATTTGACGAGTGCTTCGTGAACAGACAGCTCTCCATTCCGCCCAACCGCCGCGAATATGTCGAGGAATTGTTCGAAAAAATAATACGCGAACATAACGGTGTCGATGGCTACTCCACAACCATTCTTACACTGTATGTATACGAGCTTATCATGTTCGTGCTGCGCTGTCATGAGAATGCCGACTATCCATGTGCCGTTGCCGAAATCGGTGATGATATCATATCTGATGCAGCAAGATATATCTCGAGCAATTTTACCCACGAATTCTCGCTCACACAGCTCGCCGAAAAGTACAGCATGAGCCCGTCATACTTTTCGCGCAAATTCAAGCTCTGCACGGGCTTCGGCTATAAGGAATACCTTATAACCATCAGAATCCTTGAAGCATGCAAGCTTCTTTTGAATACCGACCTGTCGATAACGGAGATTGCCGAGAAGTGCGGCTTCGACGACAGCAATTACTTTGGCGACAGCTTTAAGAAGGTTAAGGGAATATCTCCCAGAGAATACCGCAAAGCAAATGGGGTTATGTAAGACCATAACCCCATTAATTATTTTATAATTGTATCGCTGTTGTTGAGCACAAGCGTGCTGTATAAGAACAGCACATCCTTTCCTTCAAAGTCAACATATCTTTGAAGATACAACGGTGCAATATAACGTATATCAACCACCGTTATCTTAGAATAGCCTTCTATGAACAGCGGTGCAATACTGCTTCCGAACGAATCCCTGAATATTATAAGCTCCTTATCCGTATCAGCAGACGGATTATTGATATCAAGAAGCGACCTCGAACCTGACAGGAATACCTCATACAGGTCTGCTCCGTCCACCTTCTCCATATTGTATACGCCGACAGTCTTTCCCGATTCATAATCGTACACGGTGCTGTTTCTTATCGCATCATTTTCAAGATAGTATAGTGTCTCGCGTCCTACCGGCAGTGCCGCCTGTCCGTAATACACTCCGGAAAACGGCTTTTCAAGCTGCATCACATCATATTTGCCATTTAGAGTAATTCCCATCTCAGAAGCGATATAATCAGCCACATCCGTTATCTTTTCCTGTCTCCAGTGGGTATCCGTCCTGTAATAATCATCAGCCTCAAGAAGTCCTCTGACATCTATGAATTTTATAAAATCAAGTCTGTCCTCCATTATGCTGTACAGCTTGTCATAATCCATAGCCGGATATCCGTTCTGCGCAGCAAGAAAATAATTCTTATCCGGCACGATAACTCCGTATATGGAATCAGCCTTTCCGTCAAGGCATAGGTTATATACATTCTCAAAGCACTGTGCCGCATATTCAAGCGAGTCCTCATTGAGCGGGTATTCAAGCTTGGAGAGGAAGCCGTCCGCAAGATATAAGCCGTTGTTGTCCCTTCTTCCGAACAGATAATAATTTCCGACAGCTTTTATTCCCCTGAAGGTATCTCTTATCGGGAACTGGTCGAGCGTATATTTTTCGAACTCCTCCATGAATCTTCCCGACTGCACAGACTGATATGTGACCTTAGGAAATGTCTTCAGACCACGTCTTTCGCTGTACGAATATGTCCCGTCGGGCTTTGCGATTCCCCATACGGACAAGCCGTAAAGACATATCACCATCACCGCAATAACAATCGTATTTTTATTAATATATTGTCTCAAGCTGCCCTCCTAGAATCTGAAATATAAAAACGGATTGAACGAACCATCCACAAGATAACCTGTTACAAGAATGAGAAGTCCTGCAAGCACAACCGGCTCTAAGATGGTGAGTGCCGCACTGACAGCCCTGCTCTCCTTCATCTTATCTTCAAGACGTGCGAACACATTCCTCATAACGGGAAGCGAACCGAATATTGCAATAACCAGTGTAAGCCCATAGCTCTTAAGATAATACAGTGACTCTGACGATACCGCGCTGAGTCCCATACCTCCGAACATTCCGGCTATTGTTTCTCCGGCATCAGCCATTGTTCCCGCGCTGAATATCACAAAGCTTATAATTACAAGCAGCATTGTATATACATGCCCCGCCACTCTGCTTTTTTTCAGAAGCGGAAGGAGAAAATTCTTCTCAATTATGAGGAACAGCGCCATATACAGTCCCCATATCACAAAATTCCAAGCCGCACCATGCCACAAGCCGGTGAGTGTCCATACCACAAAGATATTGAAAAACCAGCGTGCCTTCTTAACTCTGTTTCCGCCGAGAGGAATATACACATAATCGCGGAACCACGTTCCGAGTGACATATGCCATCTTCTCCAGAACTCGGTTATGCTCTTTGATATATAAGGATAATTGAAGTTCTCAGGGAAATCGAAGCCGAATATCCTGCCAAGACCTATTGCCATATCACTGTATCCCGAAAAATCAAAATAGAGCTGAAGCGTACATGCAATCGCATAGAGCCACACAAAAAGCACCGATGGCTCCGACGCTGCAGAATATGCATCGATAAGCTCACCCAGCTGGTTGGCAATAAGCACTTTTTTTGATAGACCTATTATAAATCTTCTTATCCCGTGTGCAAGCTTATCTGCGCTGTGCTTTCTCACCCTAAGCTGCCCTTCAATGTCCGAATATCTGACAATCGGCCCTGCAATAAGCTGCGGAAACATTGATATATACATCGCCATATCAATATAGCTTTTCTGCGCCGCAACCGTTCCTCTGTACACATCAATCACATAGCTGATTACCTGAAACGTGTAGAAACTTATTCCGATTGGAAGAGTCACCTTGATTATGGGAACAGCAATTCCCGTCACGGCAGAAAATGAATCAAGGAAAAAACCTGCATATTTAAAGTAGCCGAGCACCCCAAGGCTTATTACAACAGAGGTGGTCAAAAATACTTTTGACCACCTTCTTTTATAATCCATGAGTCTCCCGAACACATAGCCCTGAGTTATCATAATCAGCATGAGGAGAGTATATCTCAACTCTCCCCATGCATAAAATACAAGGCTCGCCAATAAAAGTACCACATTTTTCCCTCTGCCCGGCACAATAAAATACAATAAAAGCACTGCCGGAAGAAAATAATATAAAAACGGAATACTTGAAAATATCATGCTGCCCCCTAATCTAATTCAGATTACTCAATGCTGCCCTTGTATAACTCTACCGCATCAGGATATACGGATGTAATCTTCTCAACGAACGGCTCAATAAAATCAGTAAGACCGTAAGCTGAAATGATGTAATCATCAACCTGATATACGATATACTCATCAGGGAAACCGCACATCCAGTGCTTTGCAAGAATGCCGTCCTTAATATTCTGTGCAATGGACGCAATGCTGTCCTTGTCTGTCACATGGAAGGCACCTGCCGTAAAGCTGTTGAGGTTCATCATATGCATAAGTGAAGCTGCATCATCAATAAGTGCAACGTCTGCCTCAGCGATTCCGAATGTGTTGTCAAGTTCTGCAGCATCATCAATTCCGTACTTTCCCGGTGCGTCGTCCCTCATATTCTCCGGATTGTAATCTCCGCCTGAAGCAGGGAACTTCTCATCATCAGTATATACTGACCATATGCTGTCAAGAATACCTACTGCGCCCTCAGCAGAAGACTCCTCTGCTGTGGTCTCCTCTGTCACTGTTGTAGTCTCTTCTGTTATGGTTGTGGTCTCAACCGGAGTAGTCTGCTCTGCTGAAGTTTCGTTATTATCCTTCTTACCGCATGCGCTGAGCGCAACCACCGATACCATCATAATTGTCATTAAACCTAATCTTCTCATAAATTCCTCCTGAAATATAAAAATTATTCCCCTGTTCTTAACATCCATTGCCCTGACTCTTCGTCCTGATGAAGCTCTATCTTTACGGTCTCCTTTTCGGTATTCACCGTGATATAAGCTCCCTCTGTCGGAACAACCGCCCACACAATATCCGCCTCATCCCGCACTGATATTGTATCCGTACCATCAGGTATAAATTCACCGCTTGACGCTTCTATAATAAAGCTTCCCTTCGCCCTGACGTTAAGTGCGAATTCTTCTTCGCCATGACTGATGTCCCTCTCAAGCGAATATGCTGCCACATCAGAATTCTCCTGTGCCTGTATGCCAACCGCATATCCGTCAGAATCGATTCTCACATCGTCATAATATACCTTCGGTACTCTGCCGTTTCCCTGTATAGGAATCAGGCCTGTTCCAAGTACAATAAAAATACATGCCGCAACAGCCGCTGCCGAAAGGGAATATATCACTCTTCCTGCCGCCCTGCGCTTTTTTACTGCAAATACATTCTGTGCCTGTTCAATCTCAGACTCACTTTTTTCAAAGAGCTCCCTGGCTCCTTCCAAAATATCGTCCCCGACACCTGACACAGCCTGCGATAGTATCTCTCCTTTCCTCACCATACTCCCTCCTTCTTAAGATAATTCTTAAGGCGGACTCTCATTCTTGAAAGTATAGACTTAACCGTTCCCTCACTTGTCCCGGTTCTTCCAGAGATGTCAGAAACCGAACAACTGTAATAATACCTGAGCAAGAAGATATTCCTGTTATCCGGCTTCTGTTCTCTCAGAAAAGCATCTATCGCCCTCTCAAGTTCTGCTGCCTCCACATGACTCCATACATCCTTCACGTCCGGTATACACTCATCGAGCTCATGTATGGACACAGCATATTCACCTGCCGCCCTCTTATCCGCATGTCTTGCATTGTACTTGTTGATTGCCGCATTTCTTGTAAGCTTTCCCAAAAATGCCGCCAGGTTCTCAGGATGATTCGGCGGTATGGACTTCCATGCACCCATGAGTGCATCGCTTACGCATTCCTCGCTATCCTCACTATTATTGAGTATATTCATCGAAATATGCATACAATAATGATTATATTTTTCCAAAGCCTCCTTAAGCGCACGCTCGTCGCGCTCCATGAAAAGCTTCACGATAGCATTATCCTGCATTTCCTCCTCCGTTATATCATCCTGCCTATATACACAGCTTTTTTTTCAAAAGGTTGCAGCATTTTTTTAAAAACTGCAATTTTTTATAAATTATTTTACGAATAGATAATTTTCTTCCGAAAACGCTACTCCCTTGTGTAGTTTTTGTAGAGATACTGAATAATATCCTTACGGGTTACAATTCCTATAAAAACATTTTCATCATCAACCACCGGGACAAAGTTCTGCCTGATTGCAAGGTCAATAAGATTCTCCATCTTCGCCTCGGCATTCACCGGATGATTGTTGACACGTCTGCTTATATCAGATATCGGAATCTCTTCCGCCTCCTCAAAGGTGGCAATGTTCTCGTCAGCCATCTTCCATAGCAGGTCACCCTCGGTTATTGTTCCTACATACCTGCCTTCCCTGCTTATAATCGGCATAGCCGTATACTTATGATAGCGTATCTTTTCCAATACCTGTCTTATATTTGCATCCTCATACACATATACCACATCACACTTCGGTGTAAGAAAAAATAAAATATTCTGCATAGTCCTTCTCCATCTCCTATGTAATAATCAATGTTTTACCAACATATTTTTACCATACAAATGTGAACAGAATAAGTACAAAGCGTAAAAAAACATGTCAAACAACAATCCCGCAGACACCCAGGGTATCTGCGGGAAGGAATATAGAGCAGGATACGGGAATCGAACCCGCCTCCTCAGCTTGGGAAGCTGATATACTACCGATGTACTAATCCTGCATACTGCGGGAGCAGATACTCCCGCAACAACTTTTAATATAATAACATATGTTCTTCAAAAAATCCATATTTATTTTTCGAGCTGCTTAAGTCTGTCGGCAAGCTCCTTTAAGCCGCCTATGGTCTGTCCGACCTCCTGAGTAATCGTGCTGTTATCCTCACTTACCTTAAGTGTCTCCGTCGAATGTGCAGTAACCTCCTCGGTCACACCCGAGATAGTCTGGATTCCATCTACGATTGCCTGGTTGGCATCATTGAGCTCATGCACAAGGCTGTTCATCTTACCTGCCTCATCATATACCCTGTCATTCTTCTCGGCAATCTTCTCGAAGCTCTTTGCCGTGTCGTCAACCGCCTTATTCTGATTCTCGGATATGCTTATCATCTCCTCAATCACCTTGACCACATCAGCTAACTGGGCGGATATATTCCCGATAAGTCCCGTGATGTCCTCCGTAGCGCTCTGCGTCTGATCCGCAAGATTGGATATCTCCGATGCAACAACAGCAAAGCCTCGTCCGGCATCACCTGCTCTTGCCGCCTCAATGCTTGCATTCAGGGCAAGAAGGCTTGTCTGTGAGGTGATATTATTGATAAGCTCAATTATCGACTGCATTCTTCCCGTATGCTCGCGAAGCTGGGCAAGCTCCTTTGATACATTAGCATTAGCCTCATTCGATATCTGAACACACTTTATAAGTGCTTCCATGTTCTTCTTGGATGAATCAAGCTCCTCCTTGGTCTGATTTACATTGTCAACAATCATGCCTGACGCATGCTCAACATCATCAATGGTAGCCTGAATCTGTTCCGTCTTCTCCATCTGAACCTGAATTGACTGAACAGTCTCATTCGTTCCTGCCGCAACCTCCTTCATGGAATCCTTAGTCTTGTTGGCAGTGCTCTCAAGAGTCTCAACCCTGGCGGATACCTGATTGATATCCTCTGTAATCTGCTCGGCAATCTCAAGTATATTATTCATCATGCCTGAGGTACGCTCTTTCTCTTCCTCTACCTGCTTAAGTCTGCTTGTGCTTATCTTCTTTGACACATATGTAGCCATCATAAGGTAGCCGGTAAAAAGAATTACCGATGCAACTCTTATCTCGATGTTGGCGACATCCTCCGCGCCAAGCTGTCCCGACATTGCACTGCATGCAACCTGAATAACATTTCCAACCGATACAACACCCATGAATACCGCTGATACCTTGAGATCATTGTAGGATACAAGTATAACCGCAATCAGCAGCGCATACACATAAGCGACAGGCGATACCGTGGTAAATATTATAAAGAGGTAAAATATCAGATAGCCTCCCGAAATCATATACTTAAGTATCGGCGTTCCCTTGTTCTTCATATAAAGTGCCAGACATACCGCATATGGCACAAGTGCAAAAATACAGAACACCACGAAGTATCCCAATGTTCTGCTCTGCTTAATAACCTCGAGCAGATAGCATGCAACCAGGATAAGGTTCATGATGCTGTAAGCAATCATGCTTGTCCTGTTAGAAAGCTTAAGCTCATCATAACTACTGTTCCCCATACATATCCCATCCTTCTTACTATATATTTTTATATGTTACATATTAACACCTTATGTATCATTATGACAAGCTAATTATCTGTATTTTTGACATTATTTCCTATATATTTCATACATTTCTTTTATCGTGTCGAAGGCGAGCTTCGGTCTGCGGTACTCATCCACCACACCCTTGTTATTATGACAGCGCGCTCTGGTTGCGGTAACCATATATCGCAGCGGCTCCGAATTCACTCACGATAATCGGCTTGTTATACCTCCTACTACAATATGTTTATACATTTACTGCATGCGAATGAGAGCACAAGCAGGGATATTCCTACTGTCTCAAGAATAATGATTTCTTTTTTGCTCTTTTCTCTAACCGGCTTCTTTTTCGGAGAATCTTTCTTAAGTTTCATTTGAGTACCTCATTATTGTATTATCTGTATGATAACATAAAACTGATTTCTGTGATATATTTTTCACGGATTGTCCTATAAAATCTAAATTGACAAAATTATCCGCTATATACCTTATTCTGCATATAGCGGATAATCTTACAAATCATTTTGTTTTAGGTGTCTATCGACGGATTGAATGCGTAGAAGTTCTTAGCGTCAAGTCCCTCGCGCGTGATATTGAGTGCCTCACCGAAGCGCTGGAAGTGCACAATTTCTCTTGCACGCAGGAACCGGAGCGGCTCAACAATATCTGGTTCACTGATAAGTCTTAAGAGGTTATCGTATACGGTTCTTGCTTTTTGCTCGGCAGCCAAATCTTCCATGAGGTCGGTAATCGGGTCGCCCTTTACCTGAAATTCACAGGCGTTAAAAGGAACACCGCCCGCAGCCTGCGGCCATACTCCAAGGGTGTGGTCAACGTAGTATGGTGCAAAGCCGGACTTTTCTATCTCTTCAGGTGTGAGGTCGCGTGTGAGCTGATGAACCATGGCACCTACAATTTCCAAATGCGCGAGCTCTTCAGTGCCTATATCCGTGAGCACTCCCGCAACACGTCTGTCCTTCATGGAATAACGCTGTGAGAGGTATCGGAATGATGCTCCTGCCTCTCCGTCCGGGCCACCATATTGGCTTATGATAAGCTGTGCCAGCTTAGGGTTGGTTTCCTTGATATGAACCGGGAATTCTAATTTTTTCTCATATATCCACATTATTTATATGCCTCCATTTCCCAAGGCCATGGCAGCTGCTGCCAAGTCCAGCAGGTGTCAGAGTTGACCTGATAGAATGTGAGCGGACCATACAGACGCTCATACTCAGCTACCTGCCTTTCATATGAAGCCTGATGTTCATGAAAAGCATTAAGCGCCTGAACACAGTCAGGATGAGTGTCAAGGTATAGGCCGAGGTCAATCATCATGAATTCGCACTCATGTATTCTTCGAAAAAGAGTGCTCTTGTCATTACAGGTTTCATTCATCTGCATCTGCCTCCTCTCATAAATGGTTTTAAAAGCGAAGGGAACGCGGTTCCGACCATGAATGCTTTAGATTCATCGAATAATTCTTCAAATGCCTGAAACGGAACATAAGCCATTGCCACAGGACAGTATGGAGATGGCATAACACAGGACTGCGCAACACCGTCGGAAGGTGTCATGCGCGGCTGCATCATACACATCTTTTCGGCAGTGTTTGGCATAGCATTCTGCGGGGAACCTGCCGGTCTGTTGCAAGCCTGATTCGGACATGTCATCATAGGATGGCGCTGACCGGCGCGGTAATTGCCATTATAATAAGCCATATAAGACTCCTTTTTACATTCTATAAAAATATAATATGTGAATTAAAAAAATTCGTGTAAAAATCTATGCATTTTATTGAATTTTTACATCTGACCACTAACGTCTATTCAATAAAATTACATTATTTTACACGAATTTCTCCATTTTTGCATACCTGTCAGTATTTAATTTTTATTCAAAAAATCATACTGCGACATATACAGCTTATGGTACAATCCATTCTTATTCTTCATCAGCTCGTCGTGGCTTCCCATCTCGATTATCTCGCCATGGTCGACATACATGATGCATGACGAGTTCTTGATTGTCGAAAGACGGTGCGCAATGATGAATGAGGTTCTGCCCTTGAGAAGCTCATTAAGTCCCTTCTGCAAAAGTATCTCCGTCTCGGTGTCAATGCTCGAGGTCGCCTCGTCGAGTATGAGTATCTTAGGGTCCGCAAGCACTGCCCTTGCGAAGGATATGAGCTGTCTCTGTCCTGCCGAGAGGCGGCTTCCGCGCTCGTTCACCTCGGTGTAGTAGCCGTTCTCGAGTCCCATGATAAAGTCGTGGGCGCACACCGTCTTTGCCGCACGCATGACATCGTCATCGCTTGCATCCATGTTGCCGTAGCGGATATTGTCCATGATTGTTCCGGCAAAAATAAAGCTGTCCTGCATCATTACGCCCATCTGGGTTCTCAAGGATTTTATCGTTACCTTGCTTATGTCGATGCCGTCGATGAGCACCTGCCCGGATGTCAGGTTATAAAAGCGGCTTATGAGGTTGACAATCGTTGTCTTTCCTGCTCCCGTAGGACCTACAATGGCGTAGCTCTCGCCGACTCCCGCCTTGAAGCTCACATTTTTGAGGACGGGCACACCGTCATCGTAGGCAAAGCACACATCCCTAAACTCAACCTCACCCTTAATCTCAGGCATAGGAACGGCTCCCGGCTCGTCCGTAACCTTCACCGGCTCATCTATTGTCTCGAAGATTCTCTCTAAGTACGAGATTGCCGTAAGCACACTATTGTAAAAGTTCGCAAGAGTCGTTATCGGAGCCCAAAATCTTGAAATATATCCTGTAAAAGCAACGAGAGTACCGACCGTCATTGCCGTGTAGCCGTCGGTAATCCATGCAACTCCGAGAACATATATGATTGCCGTCGTGACAACCGTTATCGTCTGGACCACGGGATTTAAAAGAAAGTTGTATTTTACCGCATTGAGCCACGACTTCTTGGATTCCATGTTCAGCTTATTAAATATATCCGTGTTGACATCCTCGCGCACGAACGACTGTGTGACACGGATACCATTAATGCTCTCCGCTATATATGCATTTAAGTTGGACTGCTTATTGGACTGAATCTGCCATGCCCTTCTCTGCTTTTTCTTGATTATCCATACCAGTGCGGCAAGAATCGGAAGTCCGCACAGGCACACAAGCGTAAACTGCACATTTAACATGAGCATGAATATTATGATAAAAATAAGACTGCACATATCGGTTATCGTGTTGACGATACCGTTTGAAAGCAGGTCACTCAAATTGTTCACATAGTTGACAACACGCACCTGAATCTTCCCGTGAGGCTTATCGTCATAATATGAAAAAGGAAGCTCCTGCAGATGTATGAACAGGTCCCGGCGAAGTGCATGAATAATACCCTGTCCGACCTCCGCCATCATCTTTATCTTAAATCTCAGTATAAGCACAACCACTATCGTCACTGCAAGCATCAAAAGGCTCGCAACAATCACTCTCTGTGTGGCGGCTGCCTTGCTTATTGTTCCGTGTATCGCACACTGCTCAATCGTATCCATTACATCCTTCAAAAACAGCGGATTTAACATCGAAAGCGCACTTGATATGAGCATTAGTACAATTACGGTAATCAAGGTCTTTTTATAGCTGCCGACATACTTGCCAAGTCTTTTTAACTGGTTTATATCAAACTTACTCTCCAGAGTCTCATCTATATCGTATTTATTTCTTGCCATATTTATCCTCATTTCCGAGCGTCAACGTGCGCCCTATGCCTCACTGTGCTCACCGTACTGGTGCATGAATACCGTGTAGTAGTAACCCTTCTTCTGTATAAGCTCATCATGATTACCCATCTCGGCTATCTCACCGTCGGAGAGTACTATAATCACATCCGCATCCTTTATGGATGAAATACGATGTGCAATTATAAATACTGTCTCATTCTTTATCTTCGCAAGAGCGTCCTGAATCTGCGACTCAGTCTCCATGTCAACCGCCGATGTCGTGTCATCGAGGACAAGGATTGAAGGCTCCTTAAGAAGTGCTCTCGCAAGCGATATTCTCTGCTTCTGACCACCCGAGAGACCCACACCTCGCTCACCGACTATCGTGTCATAACCGTCCGGCATCTGCATAATGAAGTCATGTGCATCAGCTGTCTTTGCCGCCCACTCGACCTTCTCGAAAGGACAGTCAGGCTTGGCATAGGCTATGTTGCCCTCAATCGTATCGGAAAAAAGGAACACATCCTGCATCGCCATTCCGATGCTTCCTCTGAGTATCCTTAAGTCCATATCCTTCACATTCTGACCGCCGATTAACACCTCTCCGCTATCGACATCGTAGAAACGGCACATGAGGTTGATGAGCGAGGTCTTTCCGGCTCCGGTCGCACCGATGATTCCGACCTTCTGCCCTGCCTTTACCTTAAAGTTGATGTTCTTAAGAATCTTCTCGCCCTCAATGCTGTAAGACACATCCCTGAATTCGACGCTGCCCTCCGGCTTTTTTGCATTCACATCTACCTCCCCTGTGACAGGGTTCTTTATCTCAGGTTCAACCTCGATTGTCGCATATATCTTCTCGACAGACGTGGTAAAGCGGTGCCAGTCATTGACAAGCCAGCCCGCCATACGAAGAGGTGCATCAAGCATCCACAGATATCCGTTAATCATCGCCATATTTCCGAGCGTCATCTGTCCGTTGATAACCATAAGTCCGCCCACAAGCATGAGCGCAAATGTGAGAAGATTTGCAAGAAGCTCAAAAAGCGGCACATGGCGCACCCATATCTTGGACGCAGCAAGCTCCGAATCCCTATACTCCGTGTTCTCCGTGTCGAACTTCGATATTTCATAGTCCTCCTTGGCGAACGCCTTTACCACACGGTTACCGCTTATGTTCTCCTGTGCAAAGGCATTGAGGCTCGAGAAACGCTCCCTCACCTTTCCGAACTTCGGCTTGACATTTTTTGACTGAATTATTGTATTGATAAGTGTAAAAGGAAGCACGGCAAGCATCGCAAGCGCAATCTTCCAGTCCACCGTAAAAATCATGACAAGGGATATTGAAAACAGCAGTATGCACTCAAAGGTTGAATAGCACACATATGACATGAAATGACGTATCGCCATCATGTCACCCGTCTGCCTCGACATCAAATCGCCCGTTCTGTGGCTGTTATAAAACGCAAAATCCTTCGCAAGCAGATTGCGGTACACATCATCCCTCATATCGTACAAAAGACTTTGCGAACAGTTCTCAAAGTTCCACAAAAATATGAATCTCAGCCCCGCTCTAAGAAGCGTAGCCCCAATCATTATAAGCAGAAATTTAGGAAGCAGGTCCGTTCTTATGTTACTTCCGTCACCAATGATGTCATCCACAATGAATCCCGTTATCTTTGGGTTCACGATGGCAAGCACCGATGTAATCGTGACCAGAACAAGTCCGATCAACATTCTCCACTGATACTTTTTAAAGTAAGAATAAAACCATTTTGCAGCAGTCATTTTCTTTTTGTCCTCCAGCCTTGCAGCTAATGTAACCGCATGTGTACAATAGCAACATATGTTCTCTTTAGGTACAACCTAATATAATGACTTTTCAAACAAATCACAATGATGTATACTGTTAAAAAATTGATGTTTTCTGCTTTTTGAGCAAATTGTTATTTATGCTCATTGCCCGCAAACATAATTTTACTACGTCAATTTCACAAATGGAGAACCGCTATGTTAAAGATTAAGAATCTGGGATACAACTCGACCCATACACATGGAATCAATATGGAACGCCCGAAGGGAATGGGGCACTACCTGATGCTGCTCGTAAAAAGTGCAGCCTACTTTGAATTTTCTGAGAATGCCATATGCTGTTCCTGCTGCCGTCACGAAACCGGTACAACAGCGGACGAGCTGTTAAAGGGCAATCTTCCTTATGACAGGAACGCAAGACACCCGGGGATGATACGGCAGTATGTGAACACCCCTGCCTTTATCATTTATACGGCTGACGCCCCGATATATTATTACAGTGATGACGTATATGTGAATGACTGGATTAACTTCTATGAAACAGACGAGAATAGTCAGGATGAAGCAGATGAAAACAATCAAAGTCGCTCTGACAGCAGCGATTTGACGGCGGATGGTTCAATAAGCGAATTTATGAGAAGCCTCAACGTCCCGTTTAACCGCCTGACACTCTTATCCGACCACACGGAGCTCAGCCAGCTTATCCGCGACCTCAGGCAGGAGTTCCACCAGACCGGCACCCACCATGAAGAGATCCTTGACGCAAAGCTCCGCACAATACTCTACAAATACAGCGACGCCTACCACCTTGAGACACAGCTCTCTGACAAGCTCAAGGTGCACAGACCGCTCTTTCGCGAAATAAGAAACGGCATCTACAGCCGGCACTCATCGAAAAAGACGGTGAGTGAGCTCGCTGAAGATGCCTCCCTTAGTGTATCATATTTTCAACATATCTACAAGGAACTGTTCGGTGTTCCCGTGATTCAGGATATAATAAGAAGCCGTATTGAGCGCGCCTGCTACCTCCTCACCGTGACTCCCGACTCCGTTGCACACATTGCCGAGGTATGCGGCTATGAGAATGTGGAGCATTTCAACAGGCAGTTCAAGGAGATTACGGGATTCAGTCCGAATCAGTATAGGAAGAAAAAATAAATACCATTACTTTCCTCACTTCGCCGCATCGAATGTCACCGTAATGCTCGTTCCCTTGCCCGGCTCGCTTGCAAGCGAAAGCTCTGCACCGTGGCTTGTCAGGATGTGCTTTACTATGGCAAGCCCGAGTCCCGTTCCGCCGCTCTCGCGCGAACGGCTCTTGTCAACGCGGTAGAAGCGCTCGAATATGCGCTCCTGATGCTCTTTTCCGATTCCAATGCCGTTATCCTTTACGGTGAGCTTAACCTTGCCATCGAGTGTGTTGCTGACATCGACAATCACGTTTCCGCCCTTGTTGTTGTAGCGGATTGCGTTGTCACAGAGGTTGTAGAGCACCTCGTCCATCATGGACTTGTCGGCGTTAATGTATGCCGTTGTTCCGAGAAGCATGAGCTTGATGTCGTTTTTGTCGGCAGCCACCTTGAGATTCTTGATGCAGTTCTTCGCTGCCTCGTATAAGTCCATCTTCTCAAGATTTAACTTCACGCCGTCGTCGAGCTCTGACAGGTTGATGATATCGTTAATGAGCGAGAGGAGTCTTGTAGAATTCTTTCGTATCTCTCCAGCGAAGCGCACACTGTCATCGCCTGAGACCATGCCGTTCTCAATGAGCTCCGCATAGCCCGAAATCGCCGTGAGCGGCGTCTTCAGCTCATGTGAGACATTAGCCGTGAACTCCTGACGCATCGTCGCACTTCTTAGTATATCCTCGCGCTGCTCCTTG
This sequence comes from uncultured Lachnospiraceae bacterium, assembly GCA_934343915.1. Classification (GTDB taxonomy): domain Bacteria; phylum Bacillota; class Clostridia; order Lachnospirales; family Lachnospiraceae; genus CAG-882. The sequence goes on from CAKRIL010000029.1 coordinate 15,472, forward strand.
AGTGCCCCGACGAACGGAACCAGCTCCTTGTACTCAGGCACAAGAGAAGGGTTGGCTGCATTGTTCACAAGCTCCTCGACAGGCTTTACAAGCTTCGCTGTCAGATGCTTTGAGAGGAAATAGCACATCACATACAGAAGCAACGTAAGCCCTATGATAATCGGCAGTGCCGACATGAATATCGTCCATATGCTTCCTGATTCCTTGGCTATTCTTATGACCGTTCCGTCATCAAGTCTCATGGCATAGTAGAATATTCTCTTGGAGAGTGTGTCCGACTTGCGGACGCTCTTTCCCTCACCGGTCTTTACCGCATCAATGTACTCCGGTCTGTCCGAATGATTCTCAAGTATTTCCGCCTCGCTGTCGTATAGCACATTTCCATCGGTTCCTATCCATGTGACACGTACATCGAATTGTTTTTCATCCGAAAGGTCATCAATTATATATCTGGCAAATTCCGCCTCGGACTTAAGGTCATGAAACACCTGTTTTTTGAAAAGCTCATAAAAAACTATGACCGACATAAATAAAGTAATGATAATGGCAATCAGTGTCACCTTCAAAAACTGGCTGAGAATTTTCTTTTTCATGGCTCTAACACATACCCCACATTGCGGACAGTCTTAATCATCGCACCCGCATTTCCAAGCTTCTGCCTAAGTGTCTTGATATGCATATCGAGGGTTCTCGATTCACCCTCAAAATCCACACCCCACACCAGTTCCATAATCCTGTCACGGTGCATCGCTACACCGCTGTTGCTCATGAGGCATCGCAGCAGTTCATACTCCTTAAAGGTGAGCTCCTTCGGCTCGTCATCGACGTACACGATATGCCTGTCGCTGTCGAGAAAGATATTTCCTACACGGATGCTCTTTTGTGCGCTCACGTCCATGCTTCGCCTTATAAGAGCCCTGACCCTTGAAATCAGCTCCATAACACCGAATGGCTTCGTTATGTAATCGTCAGCTCCTATGTCAAGCCCCTTCACCTTATCAAGCTCCGTGGACTTTGCAGTCACAAGTATGACAGGTATTCTCTTAGTCTCCCCCGAGGCACGAAGCTTCTTTAATATCTCAATTCCATCCTCGTCGGGGAGCATTATATCGAGCAGAATCAGATCAGGCTTGCGGTTTGCAACCTCCCGCTTAAAGTCCTTGCCGCACGCAAAGCCCTTCACATCATGACCGCTGTTGCCAAGAGCAATGCTCTCAATCTCCCTTATATTGTCATCGTCCTCAACGACATATATCAATGCCATGTTCTCTACCTTCTTTCTCTGCCCTAATTGGATTTTTTATCACCATTGGACTGATAAATAGCACTGTTTTCCCAGTAATTTCCCTATTTTCTCTGCCCTATTCGGAATTTTCGTCACCGTTGGACTGATAAATAGCACTGTTTTCTCAATAAATTCCCTATTTTCTCTGCCCTATCCGGAATTTTCGTCACCGTTAGACTGATGCCACATTTATCACTGCACCTTTTTCCTGTATCTTCAACCATTACAGCTTTTATTCTAAGGCAGTTCATATTTCTCCTTGTACCAGTGCACCTTAATCTTGAACTCCTCGTTGTCCTTGCTCTTTATATTGTCAAGATATTCGTGCGTATCGAAGCCGTCGTTTCCCACAACCTGTATGAGACATACCGCAATGTTCGAGCAGTGGTCTGCAACTCTCTCGTAGTTGGTTATGAGGTCTGTGAGCACGAAGCCGAGCTCAATTGTACACTTGCCCTTTCTGAGCCGCCTTACATGTCTGTCCTTTAACTCAGCCTTCAGGTAGTCCATTACCTCCTCAAGAGGCTCGACATTTTCCGCAGCCTCCACGTTCTCAGTTGCAAAGGCATCCATCGACATATTCACAATCTCGTGAATCGCTGTCGTGTATACTTTGAGCTCTGCTGCCGCCTTATCGGAGAACTTAAGCTTCTTATCTCTCATCTCCTCTGCCGCCTCCTTGATGTTGACGGCATGGTCTGAAATTCTCTCAAAGTCACCGATTACATGAAGAAGCATTGACACAATCTGACTGTCCTTCTTCGTGAGGCTCTTTCCGTTGAGCTTCACAAGATAGGTTCCTAACTCATCCTCGTATCTGTCCACTATGTCCTCGTAGTGAAGCACAAGCCCCGCCTTCTCCTCATCATAGCTTTCAAGCAGCTCCATCGACAGAAAAAGACCGTCCCTTGCTGAATTCGCCATCTTTACGGCAACATTCTTACACTGCTGTACAGCAAATGCAGGCGACTCAAGGAAACGAGGATCAAGCACCTGAAACTCCTTCTCAAGTGAATCCGACTCTGCCGTTGTTTCATCTGCCTCCTTCTTATCCCTTATGGTAAGACATGCGAGCTTTGCAAGCAGATCTCCAAACGGCATGAAAAGAATTGTTGCCGCTATGTTAAAGCATGAATGCACAAGTGCTATGAGCCATGCATTGGCTGTCATATTAAGTATTTCAAAATGTAAAAAGGCATTCAGCGTGTAGAACACAACCATGAAGATTGTCGTTCCTATGAGGTTAAAATAAAAGTGAACAAGTGCTGCTCTCTTTGCGTTCTTGTTCGCACCCGCCGCGGATATGAGTGAGGTCACACAGGTTCCGATGTTCTGTCCCATTATAATAGGGATTGCCGATGCCATCGTGACACCGCCCGTTGCACAGAGTGCCTGAAGTATTCCGACCGACGCCGATGAACTCTGAATTACCGCCGTGAGCACCGCACCGACTATCATGCCGAGAACCGGATTGGTGAACATTGTAAACATATTTGTAAACTGAGGTACATTGGCAAGAGGCTTAACCGCCGCACTCATGGTCTCCATTCCGAACATGAGGATTGCAAAGCCCACCATTATCGTACCGATATCCTTTTTTCTATCCTTTTTGGAAAAAAGAATAAATGCTGCACCTATAACCGCAAGTATAGGCGAAAATGAGCTGGGTTTTAGGAGCGATACGAAAATGTTGTCGCTCTGAATACCCGTGAGCGCAAGTATCCACGAGGTAATTGTCGTTCCTATATTCGCACCCATGATTATTCCGATTGCCTGATTGAGCTTCATGATACCTGAGTTTACGAAGCCGACAACCATAACCGTTGTCGCGGATGACGACTGTATCACCGCTGTGACCGCAGCACCTAAGAGCACAGCCATTATCCTTTTCTTGGTGAGCTTCTCAAGCACGCTCTCAAGCCTGCCACCCGATACCTTGGCGAGCCCGTCACCCATCGCATTCATTCCGTACAGAAAAAGTGCAAGCCCTCCAAGCATGTTCAGCACATTGAATATGTCCATATTTCCCTCCGACAATAATATTATGTTAAATCTTATCTTTATACAGCATAGCACTTTATTTTACACTTAGTCTATATAAAATTTACATATAATCGGAGTTTGCTCAAAGATTTACTGCCGGTTTACGGTGATTTTACATTAATTTTACATTTCGCGTCCGGCATACATTTTCAGGACATTTTGGTACTACTGTCTTTCACCGGTGATGGAGAAGATAACCCACTCGGCAATGTTGGTTGCATGGTCTCCTATTCTCTCAAAATACTTTGCAACCATGAGAAGGTCTGTCGCCTGGTCTCCATCGTCAGGTCTGTTATGAATTATCTGTATAATCTCATTTTTTACCGTCATGAACAGGTCATCCACAACATCGTCATGGTCAATTACAGCATGTGCCTTCTCCAAATCCCTGTCGACGAACGCCTGAAGGCTGTCGATGACCATAATCATTGTTTCCCTTGCCATAGAGCGGATGTGCTCAAGATTCTTTATGTACGGCTTCTGCGACATGGCTATCGTAAGCTCGGATATATCCGCCGCCTGATCTCCGATTCTCTCCATATCGCTTATCATCTTAAGTGCCGCCGTTATAAGCCTTAAGTCCCCCGCAACCGGCTGCTGGTGAAGAAGAAGCTTGTAGCATATATTCTCAATGTCCTTCTCCTTCTGGTCTACATCAATATCGAACTCAACCGCCTTATGAGCCTGCTCTATATTCTGATTCACAAGAGCCTCAACCGCATTCTGAATAGCCTGCTCAATAAGAGTACCCATGTTGATAAGCTCGCTGTTAAGCTGTGCAAGCTCCTTGTCAAATCTGCTTCTCATCTTACCATCCTCCCATATATAATATTGGATATTTAACATTCTATTATTTTAAACATAATGTAATTTAAGAATTAAGTACGGCAATCATCTATTTGATAATTTGAGCATTTCACGAAACAGTTTTAAATTTTTCTATATTGCAAGCCGGGTGCTTTTTGCCCGCCGGCATTTACCGGCTGTATTTCAGCCGTTTATGTGCCGCTGCGAGGCAAAATGCAGTGAGAACGTGCCCGGCGGTAATATAGAAAAAATTTAAAACGTCCGTGTCATCATCACCCAAATCTTCCCGTAATGTAATCCTCCGTCCTCTTATCCTTCGGCTGTGAGAAGATATTGTCCGTGCTGTCCTTCTCAATCACCTCGCCGACAAGGAAGAACGCCGTGTCGTCCGACACTCTCGCCGCCTGCTGCATGTTATGTGTAACCACAACAACGGTATATTTTTTCTTGAGTTCTTCCATAAGCTCCTCTACCTTTAACGTAGATATAGGGTCGAGTGCGCTTGTAGGCTCATCCATAAGAAGAACCTCAGGTGAGACTGCAAGTGCTCTCGCGATGCACAGACGCTGCTGCTGACCTCCGGAAAGACCGAGCGCGGATTTTTTAAGTCTGTCCTTCACCTCGTCGAATATGGCTGCACCTCTTAGGCTCTCCTCAACAATTTGGTCGAGCTTCGCCTTGTTCTTAATTCCATGTATTCTTGGTCCATAAGCGACATTATCATATATGCTCATTGGGAACGGATTCGGCTGCTGGAAAACCATGCCAATCTTCTTTCTGAGCATCGATGTGTCAACCTTTGGATCATATATATCGATGCCGTCAAGAAGCACCTGTCCCTCTATACGCACGCCCGGCACGAGGTCGTTCATTCTGTTGAGTGTCTTTAAAAATGTCGATTTTCCGCAGCCTGACGGTCCGATAAACGCCGTAATCGCGTTGCGCTTAATCTCCATGTCGACATCCTTCAGGGCGTGGTTCTCACCGTACCACAGATTAAGCTTCTTTATATCAAGAATGTTCTCCGATAAATTCTTTTTTTCTTCCATAATAGGTCCCTATCCTTTCCTGTTCACGTCAAAGCGAGCCGCAAGCCATTTTGTGATAAAGTTGATTGCAAGTACTATAACAAGAAGTACCAGACCGATTCCGAACGCCTGACCGTACTTTCCGTCAGACATTCTAAAATACATCTCGATTGTCAGAGTTCCTCCCGCCTCCCTGATTTTCATGAAGAAGGCAAGCAGTGTCTTAGGAAGCTTGTAGCCCGAGCCCGCCGTGAACAAAAGTGCCGCCGACTCTCCGACGATTCGTCCTATTGCGAGAATGATTCCCGTGATGATTCCCGGCATCGCTGACGGAAGAATTATCGTCCTTATCATGTGCCACTTTCCAGCACCCATTCCGAGTGCACCGTCGCGGTAGCTCTTAGGAACTGTCTTTAGCGCCTCCTGCGTGTTTCTCGTTATAAGCGGAAGCACCATGAGTGTGAGTGTGAGCGCACCCGTAAGAAGCGAGTATCCAAGGTGGAATGCCTGATTAAAAAGCACAAGTCCGAACATACCGAATATGATGGAAGGTATTCCCGCCAGAGTCTCTGTCGTAAACTCTATAATTTTTACAAGCTTTCCCGGCTTGGCGTACTCGTTTAGGTATATCGCCGAGCCCACGCCTATCGGTGTCGCTATCACAATCGTGACAATAACTATGTAGAGCGTGTTTAAAATATTTCCCGCAATTCCGTTGGTTCCCTTTAACGCACTTCTCTCAGTGCTCAAAAATGTCCAGTTGACATTGCTTATGCCCTTTACCGTCACATACACGATTATTCCGATTAAAATGGCAACCGATATGAACGCAGAGAAATATATGAGCACATACGCGAGGTTGTCTAAGGGTCTTTTTCTTTTTACAAGAATTGAATCATCCATTCTCCTTCTCCCCCTTCTTTAACAGTCTGTTGAGCACAAAATTGATAATCATGATAAAGACAAAGAGCACAAGTCCGATTGTGAAGAGCACTCTTCTGTGCGTGTCCGTCGAGTACGCCATCTCACTCACAATCGCCGTTGTCAGGAAACGCACTGAGTTGAACGGAAGCGGGAAGTTGACCGCACTTCCGGCGACGAGCGTTATCGCCATCGCCTCACCTATCGCACGACCTATTCCGAGCACGACCGCCGTCATTATTCCCGACTTGGCTGCCGGAAGGATGACCTTGAAGATGGTCTGGATATGTGTCGCCCCCATCGCGAGCGATGCCGCCTTGTAGTGCTTCGGAACCGCTCTTATCGACGATTCGCTTATATTTATAACAGTCGGAAGTATCATTATTGCTAACACCAACACGGCGGATATAAGATTGGAGCCGCCCGTGAACTGATGTGTCTTACTTCCGGCAAAAATTATTTTCTCAAGTTTATACATGAGCGGGTTAAGCACCATGATTCCGATAAGTCCATATACAATGGAAGGAATACCTGCCAAAAGCTCAACAGCAGGCTTAACCACCTTGGATAACTTCGCAGGTGCAACCTCCGCCAAAAATACAGCCGTGAGAAGTCCTATCGGAACACCGATTATTATCGCCATCGCCGTACCAACGATTGATGTGAGAATAACATAGAATATTCCGTAATGCGGTGTCGCCGCTGTAGGCTCCCATACCGTACCGAACAAAATCCCGGCAATTCCGACCTCTCCAAGTGCCGGAAGTCCCTTGATAAACATATACACGGTGAGTGAAATTACCGCAGCCACCGCCACAAATGCAAATATCGTAAATATAATCTTCGCAGTCACTTCTATGAGATTTTTTGTTATTTTCCCCTTAAAAATATCCAACCCCGCATTTTTTTCCGCTTCTGCCTTCACTTTTACCTCATTTCTCCGCCATACCCATGCGGACATTTCACAGCAATAGACGCTTAGCGGCAAGGGAAGGTACACCGCCTTCTTCCATGCCGCTTATTATCAGTCTGTCATCATCTATCTTTTAAAGGAATGTCTGCTTACTCTACTGTTATAAGTCCTACTGCCTTGATAACAGCCTTGCCTTCATCCGACTTAACGAAGTCGAAGAATGCCTGAACGAGCTCGCTCTGCTCACTGATTTCGCCCTTGGTAGCCATTACGAACGGTCTGCAAAGGAAGTATGTACCTGCAACGATGTTATCCGATGTAGGTTCAACCTCATCGAGCTTGAGTGCATTTACGGAATCATCAAGTACATCGAGTGAAACATAACCGATAGCGCCCTCTGTGGAGGCAACCTTTGCCATTGCCGCACCTGTTGAATCGCACTCAACTGCGTACTTGCAGGCATCCTCAACCTTTAAAATCTCCTCAAATGCTCCTCTTGTACCTGAACCAGCCTCACGTCCTACAACAACGATTGGTGTATCGCTTCCGCCTACCTCGCTCCAGTTGGTGATTGCACCTGTGTAGATGTCAGAGAGCTGCTGCTTTGTAAGACCTGCTACACTGTTGCTCTTGTCAACGATTACTGCGATTCCATCGATTGCCACGATGTTCTCAACGGCTCCGCCTTCCTTCTCGCTGTCCTTTAAGTTTCTTGATGCGTCACCGATATCACAGCTTCCGCCGAGAAGTGACTCGATACCTGCCGATGAACCTGAGTACTCAACCGTTACTGTAACACCGCTGTTAGCCTCCATAAAAGTCTCTGCAAGTGCATCCGCAAGCTTCTGCATTGATGTGGAACCTGCAAGCGAAATTGTTCCTGAAAGGTTCTTGTTCTCAGTCTTGCTTGGAGCCTCAGTAGTTGTAACAACCTCCGGTGTCGTACCTGATGTAGAACCCGATGTTGAGTTATCTGATGATGTCTTGCTGTTACATCCTGTCATCATCACAACTGACATCGCCGCACAGGCTGCCATTGCAACACACTTCTTAAATAAATTCTTTCTCATTTTTCTGCCTCTTTCTGCCGTCCCCGGCTAAATCTCTTATTCTTTTCTTCTTCACTATTCGGATTCAGGTGTCAAAAAATGCTTTCACAACTTCAATATGTATATCATGTTATATATATGCATATCACGACTTTTGGAAGAAGCTTAGTTGTTCTTAGGACTCTGCTTACTGTACAGCCACAGACGGCAAGGATGCCGGCTGAGTTGCAAACAGCCATGGAGGGCTGATTTTGCAACGGTGGCGGAAGCAGAAATATTTCTTCAGAGTCATTAGAACAACTTGCTTCGTACAACGGAGCTGATATGCATAAATATAACATGATATACACATAAAAATCAGATCCGCATGTCTTGACACCTGAATCCTGTTTGTAAACTTCTTTACTTCCCGTTTACAAATAAGAGTTTACTCGAGGCATGTAAAATAATTAATCAGCCATATGTAAAATGAACGTAAAAAGAGCCGCACCTTTTCGGTGTGGCTCTTACTTTGCTTAAATCCCCATATCCTTATAGATATATGTGCCATCCTCCCCGTCATACACATACCTGAAACAGATTCTTCTCTGCCTGTCCCCACCGCATTCCATGTATGTCACGGTGAGTTCTCCGTCCTGCGACAGCTCAGCCGTTGTTTTCTGCACCGAGCCACCCAAAAAATCAAGCGGCATTGAGCCGTCAAGGTTAGGTACTATTTTTACATAGACATCTTCATCGCCGTCCGCTGTCTCATGATCGATTATCCTCTGTTCAATGTCAGCTATATCATCAACCCACAGCGACATGACGGACTCGACCGCGTAGTACGGCGTAATATCCTTCCATTCAGCCAAATCAAATATGCTAACGGATGAGCACTCGTCGATATGCTTTCCGTTATATGTGCTCAGTATCAGCTCGGGAATGCCATCCCCCGTGACATCCCTCATATCTATGTCCATACTGCTCTGCGTTCCGTCAAGCGGGATTGACCAGCCCTTGTCAAAGAAATATTTCATTCCCTGATATTCAAGCTCTGTACTTACATCATCTATTCGCCTTAAAATGACATCCCCGTACTTAAATACGGCGTACCACCTGTCATTTTGCTCATCGTACTCGTACACCAGCTCCTTGCCGAGTTCAGCATTATCATAGTTAAGCTTGGTTATATCCGCAAACGTCGGCATATCGGGCATCCTGTTCTCTCCGAACAGCTCTGCAATGGTTTTTCCCTCAAAATAATGCCTTGAATATCTGTATATTCCGGTCTTTACATTAGAATGCTCCGCTATGACTGCCTCTGCCTGTTCCTTGGTGAGCTCATTCGCCTGTCTGTCCTGTGAATAATAGTCACCATCCCAATAGGTATCTCCGTGAATATGAAGGTATGTCTCATGGAGCATCTCCGAATCCGTGAATCTTTGGAACCTCTCATAATAGTACTCGCTTGCCCCTCCCGAGCTGTTCCATGTGCCGTCGGTTCTGATATCCGTAAGTCCTCTGTATGGTATCGTATACACATATACCTGCTCCCCATCGGTGTGAAAGATATACGATGGTTCATCATACATCACGACCTCATTGAGCCCGTCCGCGTCAAAATCAACCACGCTGAAGGTGTCCTCCCTAAAATTTCTTCCCGTTGCGCTGCTTGCAATTTCATCAACGCTTGTTATAGGTTCACCATTCAATATAATCTCCCGTCTTCCTGAAAGAGCCTCCCTTATAAGCTCCGGCACAGACTCTATAAGCTCTGCATTCACCGGCAGCGGAACATTTTCAAAGCTCATCGCCCATCTGCCCGGATTCTGATTCGGATACCGTGTCGTCCACACAAGCTTGTCGGTAACACCATCACCGTCCTCATCCTCCGCATTAAATGCAAGCATCTCGTAGGCATCGACATTTAAGAATTCATCACGCTCGATTTTTCTTCCATTCAGGTAAACCTCCATCGGTGAGTTCTTACCGACTATAAGTATTTTTACCTTGATGTCATCCCCTGTGTACACCATGCAGAAATGTCCGTTCTCATACTCAACCGTTCCCTCAAGGCTGTTCTCGCCCTGCATCTGTATCTTTTTAGAGTATTTTAAGAATCCGTTCTCAGCTTCGACATTACTTATATGGCAGCCGTTTCCGTCGAACCTCACATCAAAATCACAGTTCCGGTATGTACCATAAATAACCGGTATGTACATCTGAAGGCTCAGCATCTTATTCTTCACTATGCTCTTGGAAATCTCTCCAAGGTTATCCCTTCGTGAGCGCAGATAATCAACCTTGAGTCCCCCGCCGTCAGTATAGATACCGTCCATGCCGACATCCGCAAAGCTTTCATTGAGTGCCCCGCCAAGCTCCTTGGCATATTCGGGATAAAAATATGCACTTGCGATATCCGAAGCATCCTCACAGTAATACGGTGACAAATCTCTGCCATTCTTCAAGTCATACACAAAATAAAGGCTGCGCTCCCTGTCATACACTTCAAGCACAAGCTCGTCCCGTCTGTCCATCGTCAGGTCGACAAGCCCTATGCGCATTCCCGCACCGCTCTCCTTGTGCTGTATCGCCCAAGGCACCTCATATCTGCTGTCCATGTATTCAATGGCAAGCTTATTTTCCGCCATGTCATATACGACGCTCGCATCACCAATCGAGTACACCTCATCCCAGCTGCTGCTGCCATCGTTGTACCTGTATTCGGCTCCGTGCGTCACCTTCTCATCGTCCATGCCTTCAAGCAGTCCGCATACAAGCTCTTCTGCCGGCTTGTCAGGAACCGAGGCTGTGGCTGTTTCCGAGCTCGTGACCTGCTCCGTCCCCGTCTGATTTGCAGGTGGCACGTTTTCTGCGTCCCCATCGCCACGGGCGCAGGCGGTAAAAAGGACTGCTGCCGCAAGAGCGACTGCGGATGCGGGTATATATGTGTGTTTCATGTTGTAATCCTCCCTCATAAGTGTGTAAATAACTGCTACAATAAATTGTATCTTGACTATATGCTATCACACTCTCACTCGAAAATGGTTACAAATTCCTTACATTTTGTTACATTTATGTTAAAGTTTGTTACGAAATTGTTGCGCACGCCTCCTTCATCCTCTTTACATACTCCCCGACATACTTCGGTGCTTCCTTGCCGTGCTCTGCGACAAGCTTCACAATCGCACTTCCGACTATAACGCCGTCCGATACTGCCGACATCTGCGCTGCCTGCTCAGGGGTGGATATTCCGAAGCCGACGGCACATGGAACATCCGTGTTCTCCTTAATCATTTTCACAATCTCGCCGATGTTGGTTGTAATCTTAGAGCGCACGCCCGTAACGCCGAGCGATGATACAAGATATATGAAGCCGTCCGCCTCGCGCGCAATCATAGCCGCACGCTCGTGTGAGGTCGGTGCTATGAGCGAGATAAGGTCGACATCATATTTTTTACATATAGGAAGGAACTCATTTTTCTCCTCGTAAGGAATGTCTGGAAGTATAAGTCCGTCGATTCCGATTTCCTTACAGATTGAGATAAATTTCTCACTTCCGTAAGAAAATACAACGTTCGCATAGGTCATGAACACCATCGGAGTGCTCACTTCTTTTCTAATTTCCTTTACAAAATCAAATATCTTATCGGTTGTAACGCCGCCCGCAAGCGCGCGTATGTTGGCTTCCTGAATGACAGGTCCCTCAGCGGTAGGGTCTGAAAAAGGGATTCCAAGCTCTATAATGTCGGCTCCGTTTGCAGCCATCTCCCTGACGATTGATGCAGTCGTCGCAAGGTCAGGGTCGCCGCAGGTTATAAATGGTATGAATGCCTTACCGTCCTTAAATGCTTCCTTTAATCTACTCATTGATGTCCTCCCCTCTGTAACGTGCAATCGCTGCACAGTCCTTGTCGCCTCTGCCTGAAATTGTGATGACTATTATCTTATCCTTGTCCATAGTTGGTGCGAGCTTCTTAGCGTATGCCACGGCATGTGCCGACTCGATTGCCGGAATGATTCCCTCCATCTTAGAGAGATACTCGAACGCATCAACTGCCTCATCATCCGTGACAGGAACATACTCTGCTCTTCCTATGTCGTGAAGATATGCGTGCTCAGGTCCGATTCCCGGGTAGTCAAGTCCTGCCGAAATAGAGTACACAGGAGCAATCTGTCCGTACTTGTCCTGACAGAAATATGACTTCATTCCGTGGAAGATTCCTTCCCTTCCTGTATTAACCGTAGCCGCAGTCTCGAAGGTATCAATTCCTCTTCCTGCTGCCTCACAGCCTATAAGCCTTACGCTCTTATCATTTATGAAATTATAGAAGGTTCCGATTGCATTGGAGCCGCCGCCGACACAGGCTATTACCGCATCAGGAAGTCTTCCCTCCTTCTCGTAGAGCTGTTCCTTGATTTCCTTTGATATTACCGCCTGAAAATCGCGGACAATCGTAGGGAACGGATGCGGTCCCATAACCGAACCGAGGCAGTAATGTGTGTCATCGATTCTGTTCGTCCACTCTCTCATCGCCTCCGATACGGCATCCTTAAGTGTCGCCGTTCCCGACTTCACAGGTATAACCTCTGCGCCGAGAAGTCTCATTCTGTACACGTTGAGTGCCTGTCTCTTCGTGTCCTCCTCACCCATGAACACAACACATTCCATTCCCATAAGTGCCGCCGCAGTTGCAGTTGCTACACCGTGCTGTCCTGCTCCTGTCTCTGCGATAAGTCTTGTCTTACCCATCTTCTTTGCAAGAAGTGCCTGACCAAGCACATTGTTAATCTTGTGTGCTCCCGTGTGGTTTAAATCTTCTCTCTTTAAATATATTTTTGCTCCGCCCAAGTCCTTAGTCATCTTTTCTGCATAGTAGAGGCGGCTAGGACGGTTCGCATACTCATTCAAAAGTGTGTTGAGCTCCTTGTTGAACTCAGGGTCATCCTTATAGTGATTGTAAGCCTCTTCAAGCTCTATAACCGCATTCATAAGTGTCTCCGGAATGTACTGACCGCCGTGCTGTCCGAATCTTCCGTTGCCTGTGCTTCCCGTGTAGAAGCCATCATTTAAGTTATCCATGTGTTTCCTCCTTATATCAGTCTTATAGATAGGTAATTGCTAAGCTATATGTGTTAGTTTCTGACCTTGTTAATAAAGTGCCGCATCTTATCAAAATCCTTATACCCGTCTGTCTCAACGCCTGAGCTTATGTCGACCGCATAAGGCGAAAGCTTATCTATGGCATCCCTCACGTTGTCGGCATTCACTCCTCCCGCGAGAAAGAACGGTCTGTCAATCCCACTTACGAAACTCCAGTCGAACGTCTGTCCCGTTCCGTAACCATTGTCGAGCAAAATATAATCAGACGGAAATGTGTTGGCTTTTTCGATGTCCTCGCCACCTCTTATCTTGAAAGCCTTGATAATCGGTGCATCCGTCATGCTTCTTAGCTCTTTAAGGTAAGCCTCGTCCTCGTGCCCGTGAAGCTGTATGACCTTTATCGTGCCTTCGTTTGCGAGCCTTGAGACAAGCTCAGGCTCCTCGTCGACGAACACTCCGACAGGTGTTATTGCTTCGTCAAGCCTCTGTGTAAGTGCCTCCGCCTGTTCCCTGGTGACATATCTTCTGCTCTTTTGCCAAAATACATAGCCGATGTAATCAGGCTTCAGCCTGTTGGCGTACTCAATGTCGCACCCGCGGCTGAGCCCGCATATCTTAACCTTTGTCAGTGTGCTCACCTCCCTGAAAATGCCTTTTAATATCCTCTCAGACTCTTAAGCATCCCGCTCTTATCGTCCGAGAGCATCATCGTCTCGCCGATAAGAACGCCATTCACATCCGCCGCGCGGAGAACATCTATATCCTGTGCCGTCTTTATTCCGCTCTCAGCGACGAACATCACCTCTTTCGGAACAAGCCGTCTCAGCCTCTCGCTGTTGTGGACATCGACCGTAAAATCCTTAAGATTCCTGTTGTTTACTCCGATTATCCTTGCGCCCGAATCGAGTGCCTGTTCAATCTCATTCTCATCATGAGCCTCCACAAGTGCTGATAATCCAAGGCTGTCCGCTATCTCTATGTATTCCTTCAATCTCTGCTTCTCAGTTATTGCACATATGAGAAGCACCGCCGATGCCCCAAGCGTCTCAGCCTCATATATCATGTACTCATCAACTGTAAAATCCTTCCTGAGACACGGAATGCTTACATTCTCAGCTATCTCTCTCAGATAATCATTGCTTCCGAGAAACCACTTAGGCTCGGTGAGCACCGATATAGCTCCCGCTCCCGCCGCCTCGTACTCCTTTGCAATCTCAAGGTAAGGAAAATCCGGCGCGATAAGTCCCTTTGAAGGTGAAGCCTTCTTGCACTCACATATGAATGTGATTTCGGGACATTTAAGCTCCTTCTCAAAAATGAAATCTCTGGCAAGCTCTTTTGTCTCACGGGCTTTTTCCTCGGCAAGCCTTCTCATATCCAAGGCTGAAATATTCTTTTTTGCCTGCTCTGTGCGGCAGCATGCATATTCTGCTATCGTGTCAAGTATATTGCTCATACTACACTTCCTGTGACGCTTTCTTAAGTTCATTCAGCTTTTCAAGTGCCGCACCCGAGTCGATTATCTCACCCGCAAGCTTAACTCCGTCGGCAAGTGTCGCTGTCTTTCCCGAGACAAAAAGTCCTGCTCCCGCATTGAGCTGAACTATCTCCCTCTTGGCACCATTTATGCTTCCGTCAAGAATTCCGACCGTAATCTCTGCGTTCTCCTGCGGTGTGCCTCCGACAATCTCGGACTTGTCGGCTGTCTTAAAGCCAAAGTCCTCAGGCTTAATCGTGTATGTTCTGTATCTTCCATTCTCAAAATCACATACCTTGGTAGGTGCGCTTATCGATATCTCGTCTAGCTTATCCATGCCGTACACGACAACACCCTTTTTTACGCCGAGCTCCATGAGTACCTGTGCAAGAGGCTCGACAAGCGATTCGTCATACACTCCGAGCACCTGAAATGTCGGATGCGCAGGGTTGGTGAGCGGTCCTAATATGTTGAACACCGTTCTGATTCCGAGCTCTTTTCTGATTGCACCCACATATTTCATGGAGGTGTGATACTTCTGTGCAAAAAGGAAGCATATTCCCACGGTATCAAGAAGCTTTCTGCACTGCTCCGGTTCAAGATTAATGTTCACTCCGAGTGCTTCAAGACAGTCTGCGGTTCCGCTCTTCGAGGATGCCGCACGATTGCCGTGCTTTGCCACCTTAACTCCTGCTGCCGCTATAACCATCGCCGCCGTCGTCGAGATATTGAAGCTGTGTGCTCCGTCGCCGCCGGTTCCGACAATCTCAAGCACATCCCCCTCATGCTCAACCTTAACCGCGTGCTCTCTCATCGCTGCGGCACAGCCTGAGATTTCCTCTATCGTCTCAGCCTTTGTGCTCTTTGTTGACAGTGCCGCAAGAAATGCCGCATTCTGTGTCTGAGTTGTCTCACCGCTCATAATCTCATTCATTACCTGATATGCCTCATCATAGGTCAAATCACCCTTCTGGACAATCTTTACAATGGCTTCCTTAATCATAATTACTTCCTCGCTTTCTACGATTTTTTTATAGAGTTCAAATATGTTTTCAATCTCTGCCAGCCAATCCTATAAAATTTGCGAGCATCCTCTTACCTTCAGGTGTCATAATTGATTCAGGATGAAACTGAACCCCGTACACCGGATAATCCCTATGCTTAACCGCCATAATCTCTCCGTCCGCCGTTCGTGCCGTAACCTCAAGGCATTCCGGCATCGTACTCTCCACCGCCGCAAGTGAATGATACCTCGCAACGGGTGTAACCTTCGGACAACCCTTAAAAAGCTCACAGTCAGTATCGAGCGTCGTATCTGACTGCTTGCCGTGCATCAGCTCCTTGGCATATGATACCGTTGCTCCGTAGGTCATGCATATTGCCTGATGTCCGAGACATACACCGAGAATGGGAAGCTTCCCGCCAAGCTTTTTGATAACCTCGGGACATACGCCCGAATCCTCAGGTCTGCCCGGTCCCGGCGAGATAATTATTCCATCGGGCTTTAATTCTTCTATCTCTTTTACCGTCATCGCGTCATTTCTTATAACCTTTATATCAGGCTCAATGCTTCCCACAAGCTGGTACAGGTTATAAGAAAAGCTGTCATAATTGTCTATCAGCAGAATCATCCTTTTCGTCCTCCTTTTTTTACAAATATATAGCTTCTCTACTCTTCAAGTCCTGACGCTTCCTCAAGTGCTCTGACGACTGCTGCCGCCTTGTTGATGCACTCCTGATATTCCTTCTCGGGAACCGAATCTGCGACTATTCCGGCTCCGCTCCTTACGAACACCTTGCCGTTCTTTTTATATGCGATCCGTATTGCTATGCAGGTATCAAGATTTCCCGTGAAATCTATGTAGCCGATTGCTCCGCCGTATATTCCTCTCTTGTTGTTCTCAAGGTCGTTTATTATCTGACATGCCCGAAGCTTCGGTGCTCCCGAGAGCGTTCCTGCCGGAAGCACCGCATCCACGGCATCAAGCGCGTCCTTATCTTCCCTTATCTGCCCTCGCACCGTCGAGCCGATGTGCATTACATGCGAATACTTTTCAATGCAGTGATACTTCTCAACCTCAACCGTTCCGAATCGGCTTATCTTTCCCAAATCATTCCTTCCGAGGTCAACGAGCATATTATGCTCTGCGAGCTCCTTCGGGTCTGCCAAAAGCTCTTTCTCAAGCTGTGCATCCTCATCTGCCGTCTTTCCTCTTGGTCTCGTCCCGGCAAGCGGGAATGTGTGAAGCACTCCGTTCTCAAGCTTTACGAGTGTCTCCGGCGACGCTCCCGCGACCTCCATATCCGTTCCCGAGAAGTAGAACATATAAGGTGACGGATTGAGCGTTCTAAGCACCCTGTAAGTATTTAAAAGGCTGCCCTCATACTCTGCTTCAAGACGGTTGGATAAAACTATCTGAAAAATATCTCCCTCGTATATATGGAGCTTTGCCTTTTCCACCATTCCGCAATATTCTTCCTTGGAAAACAATGGTTTAATCTCACTTGTCATGTGTCCGCCAATGTCTTTTTTCGGTTCACCGTGTCTTATGAGCTCCTCCATTCTGCGAAGCTCTTTGACCGCCCACTCATATCCCGCATCAATATTCTGCGTTGAGACATTCGCGATGAGTATTATCTTGCTTTTCAAGTTATCAAATGCGATTACTTTATCAAAAAGCATCAAATCAACGTCCTTAAAGCCCTCTGTGTCCTTCGCGTCGAGCCTTAATGTCGGCTCCGAGTATTTGAGGTAATCGTAGGAGAAATATCCGACCAGTCCGCCCGTGAATGACGGCATTCCATCAATAACAGGGCTCTTATACCTTGAAAGCACCTCTCTTATATACTTATCCGGATTGTCTGTCTGAAACTCCTTGTCCCCGACTCTCATTTTTCCGTCGCTGCAGGTTATTATGAACTTCGGTTCAAATCCAAGAAAGGAATAACGTCCCCATCGCTCATTATCCTCAACACTCTCGAGCATGTAGCAGTGCTCGGATACATTCATAAGACTTCTTAAGACCTGAACCGGTGTCTTTATGTCCGACAGCAGCTCTGTACATATCGGGATGATGTCATAGTTGCCGGTTGAAGCAATCTGCTTTACTTCGTCCGTGGTGAGATTGATTTTCATGGGGTTCCTCCTTAATTTTTCTGTTCTATTTTTTCAAACCGCTCTAGCGTATGTGCTTGTGTATAGGCTTAAGAATTGCTCCGCGCTTCGCGCTTCCGCAATTCTTAACAGTAATTCGGATTTCACACCGCTCGCTCTGCTCGCAGTGCTGCATCCTCATTCCTGTTGCATCGTCCAATTAATATTTATCCTTACATGCAAGCATGACGGATAAATATTAACAGGACGATAGCCTATACACTAAAAAAGTCCCCGGCAGAGATATTCTCTCTGCCAAGGACGAATGTGTTAATCCGCGGTACCACCTTGCTTCACAGCCACGCTGTGCTCTTATCAGGATACTAGCATATCCCCGGCAACTGACGTATGCCTGCACGTCACGAAATACTCGGTTATTGTAAAAGCCTTTGTTCCATGCCCTCAGCGACCCACTTGATGACCTGTGTTCTGCCCACTCTCAGCAACGTGGACTCTCTGTATGAGCATAATCACCTTTACTCTCGCTTCAACGGTTTAGTCTGTTAAATTTATAAAGAATATATCACTCAATCACTATAATGTCAAGTGAGTATTTTAACTTTTTATTCCACCCCTTTGAGCGTCTCCACAAGATCAAGCTTTTTTATTCTGCTCGAGAACATGAAGCTGACAAGCACTGAGACAACCAGTACAAGTATTCCCGATATTATATAGTCAATTACAGGTACGGACAAGCTGTAGTCGAAGTTCTCGCCGTTGCTGTTCATCATCGCATTGAGCGATATGTTGCCGAGCGGTGTTCCGATTATTATGCCGATGACTGACAGCCATATGTTCTGCACGGTAAGAAGGTGTCTTATCTGTAATGACTGAAGTCCCATAACCTTCAATGTGGCAAGCTCCTTCACGCGCTCGTTAAATGAAAGCGAGCCTGAGTTGTAGAGAACGACGACAATCATTACCGTTGAGAAAATCACCATCATATATACCATGATATTGACTACCTCCATGCTTTTCTCATAGGCAGCAATCATGTCGGACCTGCTGTTCACGCTTGTAACATATTTTAACGCCGACGCATCGTGTACACTCTCATCATCAGTCATAAGAAGAGTCGGTGTGTACTCTGCTCCCGTCTTTTCATAGTCATCGTGGAGATAAGCAATTCCCTGTGACTCACAGCTTCTGTATATGCTTCCGACGACAGCCTCATGCCATTCATTTTTGCTGTAAATATGCCAGTATATCGTGTCACCCACCTTGATGCCCATGTCCTCGGCAAGCTTGCGACTGATGCCGACCGTTCCCGGAACAAGCTGTGTTATCTCGTTGTTCACGTCAATAAGGTTGTAGAGCCCCTTTCCCTCTATGACCGTGACGATTTCCTTTTTCTTCTCCGAGGAGGATGCGTTCTTTACCTTGGATATCTCGACTGCACCAATCATGACAAGTTCTCCGTCAAGACTATCCGATAATTCATCGACATCGGCAAGCTTCGCATCGGCAGAGAGCTTTACCTGATACTCTGTCGTGTATATTTTGTTGAAGTTAAGGTCGGTCATAATATCGACGAGCTGATTGCAGCCCACGCCGTAGAGCATGAGAAGCATTCCGACCGCCGTTCCCACAATACCCATGAATGCCCGGAGCTTCGCTCTGGATATGTCGCGCAGATTATACTGTGTATTAAAAGATAGCTTTTCCCAAAAAGGAAGCCTTTCAAATATGCATTTCTTTCCCTGCTTCGGTGCAGCCGGGCGAAGCGCCTCAGCCGGCTTAATTCCCAGTACCTTGCGGCAGCTTAAAAAGCACGAAAGACTGCACACCGCAACAATACCAAGCGATATGACTATGTAAAGCGGATGAAATATCGAATGTAGTCCCGGCACTATGTAGTATTGTTCAAACATACTCATCATGGCAGGAGCTCCAAGACCGACTCCGAATATAAGTCCCACAATAACTCCGAGAACTGATACCAACAAGCTGTAGCTTATATAGTGCAGGACAATCTTCCATCTCTTCATTCCGAGCGCATTCATCGTTCCTATCTGTGTGCGCTGCTTCTCGACGATTCTTCCCATGGATGTCGCAATGACAAGCACTGCAATTCCCACAAATATAACGACGAACACATAGGCAAATGCCTGATGCTGTTCAAGCTCGCTGTCAAGTCTTACAAGTCCCTGAACCGATTTTCTGTCGATAATCGCAGAATAGTCATAGTCAATCGCCTTGGCGACCTCATCCTCATGGGCGAGTGCGCCTCCGTCCTTCGTTCTTATAATCATCTGCGTATACGGCATAAGCTTTGCAAGCTTCTCATCGCTCATGTTCTCAGCAATCTGAAGCAGCATATCCTGAGTGATGTCATCAACGGTAAGTCCTGCTGCCTTAAGCTGCTCAAGCTTCTCATCAAGAATCTTTGTGTTGTCGGCAATCTTCCTTGCCGTAATCTTCTCGCTCTCAATAAGATGTGTCACATAGTCCCTTATCGGAAATGCATCATAGGACATGAACACGATTGCGATATTCTCAAGGTACACATCAGCGTCACCGTCAGCCTGTCTGTATTCATACTCGGCGCTCTCCACAAGTCCCTTTATTTTTTTGGTAAAGGTGACTCCGTTGTATTCTATTGTAAAATCATCACCCACATCGAGATTTCTTCTGACAGCGAACGCATTGGCAAGCCATATTCCTTCCGTATCCTCAGGGTTAAATTCCTCACCCTTTACAAGATACGGCGTATTGACCACGTTCTCTCTCTCAAGTAACATGTCTACCTGCACTCCCGAAAAATCAGGTGTAGTTCCGCTCACGGACATTCTAAGCTGTGCCGCCTCGACAAAATCGAGTGCTCTTATCTCATCAAGCTCATCCTGTGTGAATCCCTCGCCGTACATCCACAAGTCTGACAGATTACACTCCTCATGATACTTCTCCCTCGCTGCATTCTGTGAGAGCACATGACCCTCCATGGTACAGAACATTGCAATAGCAAGTGCCGAGAGCAAAAATATTGAGAAAAACAGACCGAAATTTGCCTTGAACTCTCTTAGCATTTTTCTGAAAAGCATTACCAATCAACCTCCTTTACATCAAGAGGCTTATCGTTAATCGTTATGTCCTTTATCTTTCCGTTCTTCATCCTTATAACCTTATCGGCACACTTTGCGATGTCGGAATTGTGCGTCACGATGATTACGGTCTTTTTTTCTTCCCTGCATAGCTTTTGTAAAAGTTCAAGAACTATAACTCCCGTCTCGGAATCAAGTGCTCCCGTCGGTTCATCTCCAAGCAGTATCTTAGGGTTCTTTGCAAGTGCTCTCGCTATGGACACTCTCTGCTGCTCACCGCCTGACATCTGCGCCGGGAACTTATTTCTGCACTTTGACAAGCCGACCAGTTCAAGAAGCTTGTCCGGCTCAACCGCATTCTTTACAATGCTTTTTGTGAGTGCAATATTCTCATACGCCGTGAGGCTCGGAAGCAGATTATAGAACTGGAAAATGAAGCCGATAACCTGTGCCCTGTAGCTGCCAAGCTGTCTGTCATTCATCCCTGATATCTCTCTGCCTGCCACAGTGACAGTACCCTCGGTAGGTGTATCCATTCCGCCAAGCATGTTGAGAATAGTTGATTTTCCGGCCCCCGACTGTCCTAGGATGACCACGAATTCTCCCTCGTCTATCGTGAAGCTCACATGGTCAACCGCAATCTGCTTTCCCTCTCCCTCGCCGTAGATTTTTACCACATCCTTAAATTCTGCAAGCATTTTTCATCCTCCCATATTAAAACATCTTCATGTTAGCCTGACAGTATTAATGTTCGTCACGTCTAACTTGTTGGCAAAATTATACTGCCGTATGTAAAAAATATCAACACAAATTTCACACGGCAGTATATTTATTATGATTTATATTCCTTCTACACAAGCACATCAACGGAGGAAGCCGTCTGCGTCATGGCTGCCTCTGCAATCTTAAGGCTCTGCATGCTTCCCGCAGCGGATGTTATCTCCAGTGAAGCTGCCACAGATGATGCGTATGAGCTGCCTGCTGCACTCGTCGTCCCATCCGTGTATGCCCTCTGATAATACTTCATATTGGCATCCATAATTTCCTTATTCTCATCTCTCCTGTGCGTACTTCTCTTTAAGCGTTCAAGCCTCTCCGCATTTCTGATGCGTTCCTCTGTCTGCTCTGCCTTCCGCTCAGCTTTCTTTTTCAGTCTGTCCTCCTCGCGAAGATTATTAACCTTCTTGTCAGCGCACTCAACCATACTCTTAGCATGTGCCAAAGCATTGTCAATCTCGGCAGAGTCATACTCCCCCGTCGCCTTGGCTCTTCTTAACATAGCCACCTTCGCCCTCGCACGGCTTAACACCTGCGATGCGCCCGTCATCCTCTTGCTCCTCATAATCTGCGAAGATATTTCTCTAGGATTATATGACAATGATTTCTTTCCCGACTTAGTTTTGGACAAGCTCCTCGTACATGGGACACTTATGCCCGATGCAGCCGTCCCCGGCATTCCTGCCTGTAAATTATTAACATCCATGTTAATCCCCACTTCCATGCAGTCTGCATAATATACGAATCCATTCGCATAACACTTCTTTTATATATATTATCGGAATAATGCGCTAAAACTTGATAGAGGATACTTACATGCATGCCATGTTATATTTATGCATATCTGCAATTTATGTGTTATAATGAACTCAATATAATTCTAAAAGAGGACTTATTATGTACCGTGACTTGACAAAGGGGCGCATCGGAAGCACCCTGATTTTATTTGCCCTGCCTATGATAGCAGGTAATCTTTTGCAGCAATTCTATAATATAGCCGACACCCTTATCGTGGGGCAGGTATTGGGGCGTGATGCGCTCGCCGCCGTCGGCTCGGCATACACACTCATGACCTTCCTCACCTCAATCTTTCTCGGGCTGTGCATGGGTTCCGGAGCACTCTTTTCCATATATCAGGGAAAGGGTGACACCGGAGCACTTAAAAGTGCAATTTCCCATGCATTTTGTCTTATATTGTCGGTGACACTTGTGATAAACCTGCTTGTATATGTATTCATCACTCCTATACTGGTATTCCTGCGTGTTCCTGATGATGTGTACAACGGAATGAAATTATATCTGCTGATAATTTTTGCAGGAATTCCTGCAACATTTCTCTATAATTTCTTTTCATGTATGCTCAGAGCACTCGGCAACTCCTCCGCACCGCTTATATTCCTTGCGGTCAGTGCCGTGTTAAACATAGCTCTCGACATACTTTTTGTCGCCGTGCTGCCATTCGGAATCGGCGGAGCCGCACTTGCAACCGTGATTGCACAGTATGTCTCGGGAATCGGAATATCAATATATGTGCTTATCAAGTGCCGTGTGTTCCTGCCGTCGAAGGTGGACAGGCACTTCTCATCAGCGATACTTAAGGAAATACTTAACCTGTCATCGCTCACCTGTCTCCAGCAGTCTGTGATGAACTTCGGTATCCTCATGGTTCAGGGACTTGTAAACAGCTTCGGAACGGTTATAATGGCCGCCTTCGCTGCTGCCGTGAAGATTGATACCTTTGCATATCTTCCGGTACAGGATTTCGGCAATGCCTACTCAACCTTCATCGCACAGAACTTTGGTGCGGGTGAGCATGAGCGAATTAAGCGTGGCACAAAAACCGCATTTTTGTTGAGCGGAGTTTTC
>CAKRIL010000030.1 GCA_934343915.1 uncultured Lachnospiraceae bacterium
GTCGACAAATCAAAAGTTGTATATGCGAATAATTTAGGGTAAAATTTTATTATAGAATGTAGCGACAATGAAAATAAATATTAAATAATCAAGGATATTTAGCAGAAAGGACTGCATGAAGAAACGGAGGTTTTTTATGGTAACCAATTTTGATTATTTGAAAAATGAAGCAAAATTTACCTCATTTGCTGATGTGGCAATATCGGCAGAAAAGATAATTCTTGTAGATCCGGAGGCGAGCATTATTAACAGCCGTCGAGCGATGGAATTTGCTTTGAAATGGATGTATTCTGTTGATGCAGAACTGGAGATGCCTTATCAGGATAATTTACAAAGCTTAATGAATGCAGAAGAATATCGTCAGATTATCGGACCTGATTTATGGAAGCGAATGGATTATATCCGCAGATGCGGAAACAATGTTGCACATAGTAATAGTAAGAAGTTGGGAAAAGATGAGGCGATGCTTTGTCTTGAGAATTTATTTGTATATTTAGATTATATTGCGTACTGTTATGCTGATAAATACGAGGAGCGCTCTTTTGATAAGTCAATTATTATAGATAGAATTGAAAAAGCAAAAGCGGCAAAAGAAGATGCGATTGCGACAAAGGAAGAACTGATAAAGGAGCAGGAAAAGTCTGCTAAACAACAGCTGGATTTGCAACAGCTAATTGCAGAAAACGCATCGTTGAAGGAAAAATTGTCTGCCCGAAGACAAGAACAGCAACAGACATATATCCCAAAGCCGCTTGATTTATCGGAGTATAAAACAAGAAAATTATACATTGATTCAATGTTGATGGATGCCGGATGGACGGAAGGAAAAGATTGGCTTAATGAAGTGGAGCTTGCAGGAATGCCTAATAAATCTGAGGTGGGTTATGCGGATTATGTTCTGTATGATGACAGGCATCGCCCGTTAGCTGTTATAGAAGCCAAGAGAACTTGTGCAGATATATCAAAAGGAAGGCAACAAGCAAAGCTTTATGCGGATATACTGGAACAAAAGTATAAGAGAAGACCTGTCATTTTTCTTACGAATGGATTTGAGACACATATCATTGATGGGCAGTATCCGGAAAGAAAATGTTCAGTTATATATTCAAAGAGAGACTTGGAGAAGTGGTTTAATCTGTTGACCATGAGGACAAGTCTTAAGTTCATTTCCGTAAATAAAAACATTGCAGGACGATACTATCAGGAAGCTGCAATAAAGGCGGTTTGTAATAGCCTTGATGAAAAGAATCGTAGAAAAGCACTTTTGGTTATGGCGACAGGCTCGGGTAAAACACGAACAGTCATAGCATTGTGCGATTGTCTTTTAAAAGCAGGGTGGGTAAAGAATATCCTCTTTCTTGCAGACAGGAACTCACTTGTTACGCAGGCAAAGAGAAGTTTTGTGAATATGCTTCCGAATCTGTCGTGCTCAAATATTGTGGAAGAAAAGAATAATTATAATGCTCACTGTATTTTTTCGACGTATCAAACAATGATGAATTGTATTGATACGGTAAATGATAGTGAAGGAAAACTGTTTACTTGCGGTCATTTTGATCTTGTAGTTTGTGATGAGGCTCATAGATCTATTTACAATAAATATAAGGATATTTTTACATATTTTGATGCTCCGTTGGTTGGTCTTACAGCTACACCAAAGGATGAGATAGACAAGAATACCTATGGCGTATTTGAATTAGAGAATGGAGTGCCAACCTATGGATATGATTTAGCTCAGGCTGTAAAGGATGGGTATCTTGTCGACTATTTATCGGTTGAGTCAAAGCTTAAATTTATTGAACAGGGAATAGTGTATGATGAATTGTCAGAAGAAGATAAGGAAGCATACGAAGAGACATTTGAAGATGAAAATGGCGAGCTGCCAAAGTCAATAAGTTCATCAGCACTTAATACATGGGTATTTAATGAGGATACTATAAAGCAGGTTTTGAATATTTTGATGACGGATGGCATCAAAATTGATTATGGACAGAAATTGGGAAAGACAATTATTTTTGCAAAGAATCATGAACATGCAGAAAAAATTTTGGAAGTTTTTAATAAAGAGTATCCACATTTACCAAATTATGCAAAAGTGATAGATAACTATATGACTTATGCACAAAGTGCGATTGACGAGTTTTCTGATTCAAAGAAGATGCCACAGATTGCAATCTCTGTTGATATGCTTGATACAGGTATTGATGTACCTGAAGTATTGAATTTAGTGTTTTTTAAAAAGGTTATGAGTAAGGCAAAATTTTGGCAGATGATTGGTCGCGGAACCAGGCTATGTCCAGGTTTGCTTGATGGAGAGGATAAGAAAAAATTCTATATATTTGATTTTTGTGGGAATTTTGAGTTTTTCAGGATGAATAAAGGAAAAACAACAGCAAATATGATTGCTTTGCAGGGGGCTATATTTAACCTGAAATTTGAGATTTCTTACAAACTTCAAGACATTGAATATCAGAATGATAGACTTATTGCCTATCGCAAGGCTTTAGTAAAACAGATGAGTGAAAAGGTAAAGGATTTACCAAGAGACAATTTTGCAGTACGTCAACACTTGAAATATGTGGATATGTATTCAACGGAAGAAAATTATCAAGCGTTAACTTATGGAGACACGTTGATGGTAAGAGAAGAGGTTGCGCCACTTATTTTGCCGGATGAGGATGAGACAAAAGCTGTAAGATTTGATGCACTTATGTATGGAATTGAGCTTGCTTATCTGCTTGGTAAAAAATATACGAAGGCTCGAAACGATTTGTATAAGAAAGTTAAGCGAATTGCGAATGTAGCCAATATTCCTGAAATTCAGGCACAGTCTGAATTGATAAATAAGATTCTTAATACAGCTTATGTCGATAATGCAGGAATAAATGATTTTGAAGAAATTAGAGAGAAGCTTCGTAATTTGATGAAGTATATTCCAAATGAAGACAATAAATATGTGACTGACTTTACAGATGAGTTACTTTCGACAGAGTGGAATGAGTCAGAGCTTGAAAATGACGAACTTAAAAATTACAAGGCAAAGGCGGAATATTATATAAGACAGCATCAAGACAATATAGTCATTGAAAAGCTTAAGACAAATAAGCCTTTGACTGCCGATGATGTGGTAATCTTAGAAGAAATCTTGTGGCAGGAGGTTGGTACAAAGCAGGATTATGAACATGAATTTGGAACCAAGCCTTTAGGTGAATTTGTACGAGAAATTGTTGGTTTGGATATGAACGCTGCAAAAGAAGCGTTTTCGGAATATCTGACTGGGACAAGTCTTGACAGCAGACAGATTTACTTTGTGAACCAGATAGTAGAATATATCGTTCATAACGGAATGATGAAGGATCTTTCGGTTCTTCAGGAATCGCCGTTTACAGATCAGGGAAGTATTGTTGAATTATTTACTGATGTGAGCGTGTGGATGGGAATTAGAAAGGTTATAGATACAATAAATGCCAATGCGGCAGCATAAAGGAGTTTTGATATCAATAGGTAGAAGGATTTATAGAAATATGGGAAATAAAAAGAAGATGTATGCGAGCATTACATACATCTTCTTTTACATTACTTTATCGTTAGCTTATTTTACAGTTACAGTATACGTTCCTGCACCAAGTCCTGTCAGACCGGCATCGGTAGTCATGTTGATTAACTCGACATTGCACTTCTTGGTTCCGGTAATGACGATTGTGAGCTCGTTTCCGGACTTCTTCACGCTGATGGTGGTGTCGGCATCAGCCTTCATATCGTATACGGTTGTCGAGCAGTCCGAAGGCTCGTATACGCGGAAGGTTACATTGTCTGCGTAATCGTAGTCAGGACGGTTCGCGTCAGGATTTACGGCAACGATGGAGTTCTCCTTTACAAAGAGAGGAATCTCAAGGTAGCCGCACTTTTCCGTGTACCAGCATCCGCCGTTATACTTCTTTCCTGAGAAGAAGTTCGTCCATGTTCCGGCAGGGAGATAGAATTCAGCGATGCTCTCGTCGTTGAAAATCGGTGCAACAAGAAGACTGTCGCCCATCATGTACTGCTTGTCAAGGTATGAACAGTTGCGGTCATCCGTAAATTCAAGAACCATGCTTCTCATCATAGGAATACCTGTCTGTGATGCATAGATTGCATTGCGGTAGAGGTATGGCATAAGGGAAGCCTTGAGGAGTGTGAAGGTACGAACAACATCAACAGCCTCATCATCATATGCCCAAGGCACACGGTAGGATGAACTTCCGTGCAGACGGGAATGAGAACTTAACAGACCGAAGGCAGCCCATCTTTTATATACGTCAGGTGTTGAGGTGCTCTCGAAGCCGCCTATATCGTGGCTCCAGTAGCCGAAGCCTGACATACATAACGAAAGACCGCCGCGAAGGCTTTCTTCCATGGATTCATAGTCTGACCAGCAGTCGCCGCCCCAGTGAACAGGGAACTTCTGACCGCCGGCGGTTGCGGAACGGGCGAACAATACGGCTTCACCCTTACCGCGCTTTCTCTCCAAAAGCTCATATACACACTTGTTGTAGAGGTATGTATAGTAGTTATGCATCTTCTTAGGGTCTGAGCCGTCGAAGTATACGACATCCTCAGTAGGAATTCTCTCACCGAAGTCTGTCTTGAAACAGTCAACACCCATGTCGAGAAGAACCTCGAGCTTGCTCTGGTACCACTTGCAGGCATCAGGGTTGGTGAAATCTACAAGTGCCATGCCCGGCTGCCACATATCCCACTGCCATACATCGCCGTTGGTTCTCTTTACGAAGTAGCCGTTCTTAACGCCCTCGGCAAAGAGGACGGATTCCTGACCGATGTAGGAGTTAATCCATACACAGATATTGAGTCCCTTAGCCTTGATTCTCTTTAACATGCCCTCAGGGTCAGGGAATACACGCTCATCCCATACAAAATCAGACCAGTGGAATTCCTTCATCCAGAAGCAGTCGAAGTGGAATACACGAAGAGGAATACCGCGGTCAAGCATACCGTCGATAAAGCTCATTACGGTCTTTTCGTCATAGTTGGTTGTAAATGATGTTGAAAGCCACAGTCCAAAGGTCCAAGGAGCCGGAAGTGACGGCTTGCCGGTGAGGTCTGTATACTTTACAAGTACATCCTTCATTGAAGGTCCATCAATGAAAAAGTAGTCAAGATAGCTTCCTTCTACGGAGAACTCTGCCTTCGTAACCATCTCTGTGCCAACCTCAAAGGATACCTTTTCAGGGTGATTTACGAACACACCGTAGCCCTTGTTGGACACATAGAAAGGAATGTTTTTGTAGGACTGCTCGGTGCTTGTTCCGCCGTCCTGATTGTATATGTCGATGGACTGTCCGTTCTTTACGAATGGAGTGAAGCGCTCACCGAAGCCGTATAAAAGTTCACCGACACCGAGTGATAACTGCTGACGGATATATGTATCCTTGTAGTCACCCTTGTCATATGCGTAGCCCTTCCAGTCGGTCTTCATAAGAGCAAGGTCTTTTCTTCCGCTCTTGGAGAGAACTCTGCCCTTGTGCTTATATGTCATGCTCCAAGGAAGCTTGGTAATCTCAAGGGATAAGTCTCCGCTTGTTATCGTAATGAGTTCATCGGTCTCGGTGACGCTCATGTTGTCCCCGCTTGTATTGAGCTCGAATTCAGGACTCTTTGCCGCCATACCTAAGTGATGGCTTGTCTGAACTCTTATCACACCCTTGGCAGGGGATGTGATGACAACCGTGAGGTTGATGCTTCCGAGTGTGTCACCTCTGGTGATTATTCTTATGGTCGGTGCACATAATGTCACCTTGTTTTTTTCGATTTTAGTAAAATATACCTCCTGTGGGGAGAAGCAGGAGCAGCCCTCCTTCTCAAGCCAGCAGCCGTTAGAGAATTTCATTGGATACCTCCTATTATCAATATGGTTTATTATGGACAATTATATAGGAAGTGATATTAAATAACTACTGCACTTTTTACATTATTTTGCCTTAATTTTTGTATGTTGTGCTGGGAATGGATGATGTGATATAGTGTAAATATTAAAAAACAGTGCTTAAAATTATAATGCAGTATTTTACCCGCAGGGAGAGTATGACATCATGAGCAATTTCAGCAGAATGAAGATTGGAAAACAGTTTAATATAGTATATTTGTGCGCGGTCGTTATTCCGGTGCTTGCACTTGGTATTTTTCTTATAATCAACACATACAGTATGCTTCTCACACATCACAGGGATCTGATTCACGGAAGCAATAATTCATCGAAGAAGATTATAAAGGAGATAAGCGACCAGATATATAATCTTTCGGACAGTATTGCATATGACAGCAGGACGATAGAGATGCTGGGTGGAGAATACGGCAGTGAGAGGGAGTTCCGCGATGCGGCAAGAGGCTATACGCTTATTGATAATTTTGTAGAAAATTATAGTCAGATTGGAAGCATTACAATATATACGACCACGCCGTATGCATCGA
The DNA here is from genome assembly GCA_934343915.1 of uncultured Lachnospiraceae bacterium. Taxonomy (GTDB): domain Bacteria; phylum Bacillota; class Clostridia; order Lachnospirales; family Lachnospiraceae; genus CAG-882. The sequence continues at coordinate 6,469 of CAKRIL010000030.1, forward strand.
GCTTTAAGTATTTTAAGCCTGTGACGGATGAGATAAAGGAAAAGGACTGGTATCAGAAGGCGATAAGCCGGTACAGTCCGTTCTATCAGCTTATCGTTGAGCCGAACGCATATAAGAATGTCGAGTACAGCTATGCGCTTGTAAGAAAGATAACGGTACTCGGAAGCAGCTGCGAAGCGGTCATGGTTATCAAAATCAGCGAGAATTACCTTGAAGGACGCTTGGGGGACAGCGATTACGTTACTTTTATCTCGTTTGATGATAAGGAGGTGTTTTACAGCTCAAGGCGTAATTACTATGGAACGAAGCTTCCGTTTGAGGTGGATTATGATGAGGATTATTACTCGGATAAGTTCATGGAGAAATTCGAGGGAGTCAACAGTCTTATTGAAATCAGTTCACTTAATCTCAAGCAGTCGGGCAGTAATCTGTATATAACCACAATAGATAAGAATGCATTGTGGAGCATAATCAAGACGGTCATTGTGGCGGTGTCAACGGTGTTGGTGGCACTTATTGTTCCCGCGGTATTTATGATAAAGTTCGCCCATTCCTTTGTAAGCCAGGTCAATACACTGCGTGATGAGATGCACAAGGCAAGCAATGAGGATTATGATATCATAAAGAATTTTTCGGGAAGCTATGAGCTGCAGCAGGCTTATGGGGATCTGCTTGTCATGGTTGACACGATAGAGCAGCAGAAGGTTGCGGTGTATGAGGCAATGCTGAGCGAGAAGCAGCTTCAGAATGAACAGCAGGAGATGGAATTTAAGATGCTTGCAAGCCAGATTAATCCGCACTTTTTGTACAATACGCTTGAAACCCTGAGAATGAAGGCTTTTACGGCAGGGGACAGGGAGGTAGCGACCGGAATCAAGCTTCTTGGAAAGATGTTAAGATATGTGCTGGTGAACATAGGAACGACATATACGACGCTGGCCAATGAGCTTGAGCATATTGAGACATACATAAAGATTCAGAAGATCAGATTTGATGAGAGAGTCAATTACAATCTTGCGGTTGATGCAGGAATTGACACTCAGAAGTATATGCTCCTTCCGCTGCTCCTTCAGCCTATTGTCGAGAATGCGGTTGTACATGGGCTTGAGGGTGTAGATGGAACCGGATACATACAGATACATATATATGAAGGAGAGCGGATGAGGGAAGGTGAGAACGGAAGCTGCCTGATTATAGATGTGACTGATAACGGCAACGGCATGACCGCCGAGCAGGTTGAAAATATAAAGAGCAGCATGGCACAGGACAGCATATCCAAGCATTCAAGCATTGGCATGGCGAATATTGACCAAAGAATCAAGCTCTGTTACGGGGAAGACTACGGAGTAGATATACAGAGTACGCCGGGCGAGGGAACGAAGGTTACCGTGATTCTTCCAAGATATTCGGAGCGACCTGAAAAAATATAGTAAAAATTCACAGTAAAAAGTAAAAATTAGAGTGTAAAATATGTAAAAAAGACAATGTTTTTTTATTTTGGTTCATGGCATAGAATTGAATCAAACGCTGAGGGTGGGTTTCGTATACCCCTTAGCATAAAATTTAAGGAGGTTTTTATCTATGAGAAAGTTCAAAAAAGTATTGGCAAGTCTTCTTGCCGGAACACTTGTACTTTCAAATGCGGTTCCGGTGCTTGCAGCACAGGATACATCTTCACTTCCTGATGGAACAGCATACTTGAACATTAACAATTCAGACTGGAGCGAGTTCGATGCTGAATGGGTTAATGCAGAGATTACAGGAGATGGTTCCTACACAGTATCCATGACAGCAGCAGAGGCACAGAACCTTGCACAGTTCAATGCACTTGAGGTTGTCAATGGTGAGGAGGTTCTCGGAACAGGTGCGGTTCTTACCGTAGATTCCATTGAAATCAACGGAGAAAAGATTGAACTTCAGGGTTCAAGCTACACATGTTCAGCAGACGGCTCAGGCGTTACAACAAGAGTTAATCTTTACAATGAGTGGAATGCTCCGGATGCAACAGCAACAGCAGGAGATGACAAGCATGCTGACTGCCGTGTGGCAGAGGGAAATGTAGCTGATGCTACTGCATGTCTTTGGACAGCAGAGCAGCTTACAGGTGTTACATCAATCGTAGTTAATTTTACGGTATCAGGCTTCGGCACAGCAGGCGGTCCTGCTGAGGCAGCAGATAATTCTGATGCAGCAACAGAGGCTGTTGCACATCTTGCAATCAACAATGAGAGCTGGGGCGATTACGAGGCTGAGTATGTTGATGCAACAATCACAGGCGATGGTACATATACAGTATCCATGAACGCAGCAGAGCCACAGGATCTTGCACAGTTCAATGCACTTCAGGTTCCTAACGGCGAGGCACTTCTTGGTACAGCTTGTGTTATCACAATCGACAGCATCAAGATTAACGGCGAAGAGATTGAACTTCAGGGACCAAGCTACACATGTTCAGCAGACGGTGCCGGTGTAGATACAAGAGTCAACCTCTACAACGAGTGGAATGCTCCTGACAACACAGCAACAGCAGGAGATGACAACCACCTTGACCAGCGTATTGCAAGCGGTGACCTTATGGATGCAACAGCATGTCTTTGGTCATCAGATTACCTCTCAGGCGTTCAGTCAGTAGAGGTTACATTCACAGTATCTGATTTCGGCAAGGCTGCTGAGGCAGGTGAGGCAGCAGGCAATGACGGTGCATTTGATCCTAACGGTGAGTTCAACGTATACTTCGGTGTTCAGACAGCAGCTTACTCATTCCGTAACGCTTGGAATGACAGCTATGGTCTTGGAAATCCTGAGTTCGACCAGATTACAGGCTGGAACGGCAATGACGAGGTTGTAAGAACAGGTACAATCACAGATGCAGTTATCAAGGGTAACGGTACATACACAGTATCACTTACAGGTGTTGATTTTGCAGATGATGCAGAGACACTTAACCTCTTATTCCTTTCAACAGATATTCCTCTTGACAGTGATGTAAAGATTACAGACATCACAGTTAAGATGGGTGGTAAGAAGGTATATGACTTCGATGAGTCATATCAGGATCCTGATACAAAGGATTACATCAAGACTCTTCTTATCAACACATACAATGATGCATTCAAGGCAGACAATGAGTTCGCATACACATTATCAGCAGGTATGGACATTGAGATTACCTTCACTGTATCCGGTTTAGCATACGACAACCCTGATGCAGTGCCAAGCGGTGATACAACTCCTGTTGAGACAACAGCGGCTTCTACGACACAGGCAGCCGGCCAGGCGACAACCACAGCAGGTGCAGATGCAGCATCACAGGGCGGCGTATCCGTAGGTGTTATCATCGCAATCGTTGCAGCAGTAGTTGTTGTTGCAGCAATCGTAGTTGTAGCAGTTAAGAAGAAAAAGTAAGTATAGAGCTTACATATTCTCAAAATAAGAATTAGGCAGAAGAAAACTGCCGCCATGACAAGAAATTGTCGGGCGGCAGTTTTTTTGTAATAGAAAATTTGATATGTAAAAATATGAACGCAAAAAATGAATGTAATTTTGAACTTATAATGACGGTATTAAAAAAAACATGAAAAATATATAATGTAAGCATAAAGCAAGGAGGTATCAAGATGAACGAAAAAATTAGCAAAAGAGAGAAAACAGCTAATAAGTTCTACTATGTGTCACGTCTGGTTTCGCTTCTGTCAGTATTCATGATGTTCCTTCCCGCAATTAATCCGGGACGCTTCTCATCACTGATCAGCAAGAACCTTTCGGTATTTACCGCAGGTGTGTCATACAGCAGTCTTGTCAGCGGAGCAGGACGAGCAATACGTCAGGGCTGGGTAGCACAGTCTGCTTATACATTTATTTTTATAGGAAGCATGCTTATATGCATCGGTATTGCTGTATGTGCGGCAGGCTCCTGTGTATCTCTTGGAAATCTTAAGATGAAGAACTTAAGCAACAGGATTTCACTTGTCGGTGCAGTTATACAGAGTGCAGGACTTGTGGTTCTTATGCTTGGTTATAATGAGATGATGGCATGCAGCAGACCTGAGAAGGTTGAGCCGGGATTTACTACAGGCTATATAATCTTCCTTGTGGCTGCGGTTATACAGCTTGTGTTCTCAATATTGAATCTTGTGGTACTGCCTAAGGCAGAAAAGACAGACAAGATGGAGATGCAGACGAAGTACAGACTATTCCTTATGTTCCTTCCGTTTGCAATGCTTGCATTTATATTCTGCTATTTACCACTGTTCGGATGGAGATATGCATTCTACGATTATTCGGCAGGAGGAACACTCTCAGCTGATAACTTCGTAGGCTTCAAGTGGTTCAAGTACCTGTTCAGCAATGCGGCAACAAGAAGAGATATCGTAAGAGTTCTTAAGAACACACTTGTTATGAGTGGACTTGGAATTGCAACGAGCTGGGTTCCGATGGCATTCGCGATATTTATTTCAGAGATTAAGTGTTCATGGTTCAGAAAGATTGTACAGACCTTTACAACAATTCCTAACTTCATAAGCTGGGTTTTGGTATATGCCATTGCATATGCAATCTTCTCAACAGATGGTTTCTTAAATGGTTTCCTTACAATGATAACCGGAACGAACCACGCAACCAACTATCTCATGGGTGATTCGGGAACATGGTTCAAGATGCTCGCATGGGGCATGTGGAAGGGAACAGGATGGAGCGCAATCATTTACATAGCGGCAATATCAGGAATTGATGTTCAGCTCTATGAAGCGGCTACGGTCGATGGAGCGGGACGATTCCAGAAGATGTGGTACATAACGCTTCCGGGACTTCTTCCTACATACTGTGTACTTCTCCTTATGGCAGTTGCAGGTATCTTAAGTAATGGTATGGATCAGTACCTTGTATTTGAGACAGCCAACAATACAAGCACAATCGAGGTGTTAGACCTCTATGTATATAAGCTTGGTATCAGTGGAGGACTTATTCCTCTGTCCACGGTTGTAGGTATGGTAAAGACAATCGTGAGTGTAATCTTGCTCTTTGTAGCTAACGGAATATCAAAAGCAATCCGTGGCGAAAGTATTGTATAGGAGGTGGGAATATGGCAAAGACAGCACAGGAAAAACTCGATGCTAAGGCAGAGAGAGCTTATTACAAAAAGCATAAGAAGCAGTACAAGTTAAAACCTTCAGACATTGTATTCAACATTATTAACTACACATTTTTTGCATTGTTTACACTGTCATGCTTCTTCCCATTTTATTATTTGTTCATCAATACCATATCATCGAATGATTTAGTTCGTGCGGGCAGGATTAATTTCTACCCGATTGGAATCAACTTCAGCAACTACATTGCGATGCTTCAGGTTAATGACCTCGGAAATGCATTCCTTGTATCGGTATCAAGAACACTTATAGGAACCTTCCTTATGGTTCTTGCATCCGCTCTTGCCGGATATCTCGTAACCAAGAAGGAGATGTGGCACAGAAAGTTATGGTACAGATTCCTCGTTATAACAATGTACTTCAATGCAGGTATTATTCCTGTATACTTGAACTTCCTCATGTTAGGTCTTACTGATAACTACCTTGTCTACATTCTTCCGGGAATTGTGGCACCGTACAATATCATCCTTGTAAAGACATACATTGAGTCGATACCGGCAGAGCTTGAAGAGAGTGCATACATAGATGGTGCGGGCTTCATGACGGTATTCAGAAAGATTGTATTCCCGCTGTGTAAGCCGATACTTGCGACAATCACAATATTCGGTGCGGTAGGTCACTGGAATTCATTTACAGATTCCCTTATCTACATGCAGAACAGCCCGAAGTTATATACATTACAGCATAGATTGTATGTATACCTCAACTCATCAAGCAACCTTGACAGTATTATGAATAATACAACCGCAGCGAGTGCGGCAATGCAGCAGCAGATGAACATGAAGGTAATCAAGTATACGGTATCAATGGTAACAATCATACCTATTCTTCTTGTATATCCTTTCCTTCAGAAGTACTTTGAGAAGGGTATTATGTTAGGTGCCGTTAAGGGTTAAATTGTATTGATTTAAGACTCAATTTTTAGTACAATAAATATATTAAAAGGAGGACAAAAAAGTGAGAAAATCAAAATTATTTAAGAAAATCACTGCCGTCACACTTTCGGCAGCGATGGTGCTCTCAATGAGCGCATGCTCCAAGAGCAATACTGCTGATGGAGGAAAAACAAGCGGCGACCCTATAACACTTACAGTGTTCAGCCAGTTAGCTAACTACAACGGAGAGCAGGTAGGCTGGTTTGCCAAGGAGATGTTAGACCGCTTCAATGTTAAGCTCAACATCATTCCTGAATCAGACGGAACCTTCGATACAAGAATGGAGTCCGGCAACTTAGGAGACATTGTTATATTCGGAAGTGCCGGTAAGGAGTACAAGTCAGCAGTTGAGGCCGGTGCGCTTCTTGACTGGAACGAGGATGATATTTTAACAGAGTATGGTCCTTACATAGTAGAGCATATGCAGGCCGCTCTTGATAAGAATAAGCAGATTAACTCAGACGGACTCGTACATGGTATCGGTCACGGAATCGCAACTAACAGTGAAGACCATCAGGATTTCTTCTATACATGGGATTTAAGATGGGATTTATACAAGGAGTTAGGCTATCCTGAGGTTAAGACACTCGATGACCTTGCAGACTTACTTGCAGATATGCAGGCACTCTGTCCTACTGATGATAAGGGCAACAAGACCTACGGTGTGTCCTTATGGCCTGACTGGGACGGCAACATGGTAATGTATGTCAAGGCTATGGCAACGGCATGGTATGGCTATGACGAGCTTCACCTTGGCCTATATGACAGCGATACAGGTGAGTTCCACGGTGCTCTCGAGGAGAACGGTCCATATCTTGAGATGTTAAAGTTCTTCAACACTTTGTATCAGAGAGGTCTTCTTGACCCTGACTCAATGACACAGACATACAACGAGATGATTGATAAGGTATTAAACGGCGGTGTATTCTTCTCAATCTTCAATTATGCAGGATCTCTTGCATACAACACAGAGGATCACCTGGCTGTGAACAAGATGATGCTCACAATGAAGCCTGAGGATGCAACTCCTATCGTATATGGTATGGATACAGCCGGCGGCAACAGATTATGGACAATCGGTGCAAAGACAGAGTATCCTGAACTTTGCATGGAGATTATCAACTGGTTATGTACACCTGAAGGAAGAATGGTATCTGAGTATGGTCCTGAGGGCGTTACATGGTACTATGATGACGAGAAGAACACTCACTTTACAGAGCTTGGTGCAAGCGCCATCAGAGATGTCAACACTGTAATGCCTGATGATTTAGGTACATTCGGTGATGGCCGTCAGCAGATTAACAACATCACATGGTCTCTTGATGCTCAGAACCCTGATTCTAATGGTGAGACTTACAACTGGCAGAACTGGAAGAGCAACTTAGCTGAGGCTTCCTGTGATATTGAGCAGGATTGGAGAGATAAGACAGGAGCAATCTCCGTTCAGGAATATCTCAACCAGCATGAGTACAAGGTAGCTCCTGCTACAACATACACAGATGGTGTAAGATCTGATGAACTTGAGGTAACATGGAATCAGGTTACCAAGTGTATCGTAAACGGAAGCTGGAATGCAATATATGCTTCAACAGATGCAGAGTTCGAGTCAATCGTATCCAAGATGATTTCAGATGCGTATGAGTACGGCTACGAGCAGTGTATAGAGTGGAATGAGAATGAAGCTGCAATCCGTCATAATCTTGAGGAAGCAGTTCGTTCAAAGGATGCTAAGTAATTAACAGAGCAGTATAAAATATCGGGGGTTGTTGCACTAAGGTTGCACTTAAGTGTGACGGCCCCTTTTTATAAAAGGAGATATTTGATGAAGTTTTTCAGTGTGGACAGCCCGCTTTATAAGTTCATATCAACATTTTGGGAGATAGTGAAGCTGAACTTTTTTTGGCTGTTATTCTCACTGCCGGTTGTAACAATCGGTGCATCCACCACAGCGGCGTTCTCGGTGGGGCTTAAGATGGCGGACGGAAGTGAGGGATATATATTTAAGGCTTTTTGGGCGGCATTCAAGGAGAACTGGAAGAAGGGAATACCGCTTGGACTCCTTAATATTCTGATAGTCTATGCCGCATATCTTGACTTTGAGTTTTTTAACAAAATTGAGGGAAATCCAATTATATGTCTCATTATGGGAATACTTGCAATCGTGATGGGAGTAACGGGCTTTATGTATGCATATGCCCTGCTTGCAAGATATGAGAATTCATTTATTAATACTATGAAGAATTCCTTTGAAATCTATACAAGATACTTCGGACGTTCGATTGCGATGACTCTTATAGTGGCACTTGAAGTGGTAGTTATGTTTTGGAATACGACAACAATGTACTTTATGATACTTATCGGACCTGCATGCATTATATATACGATAAGTGCAGGGGCATTATATATCTTTAAGGACATTGAAAGGAAGGAGAAGGAAGGATAATGAGAAAATTAATCGGACGTGTGTGTGCCATCGCTACCGCAGCAGTTATGCTTGCAGGGACAGTTATGGCACAGCTTCCATGCAATGTGTATGCTTCCGACGACAAGGGACTTGTCGAGGCTGCGACACAGCAGCCGTTCCGTGTGCTCTCTGCACAGGAAATGGTGAAGGAGATGGGTGCCGGATGGAATCTCGGCAATACAATGGACGGACATACAGGCTTTACGCCGAATGAGACATTATGGCAGCATGTTGAGACAACGAAGCAGGTTATAAAGACAGTACATGACAATGGCTTTAACACTGTGAGAATTCCCGTAACATGGGGAACTATGATTGATGATGAAAACGGATATGAGATTAATGATAAATGGTTAAGCCGTGTACAGGATATCGTGGATTATTGTGTTGAGCAGGATATGTATGTCATCGTGAACATACACCACGACGGTGCCGAGCAGACCGGATGGCTTCGAATAGCCTCGGACGATTTTGACTCCGTGAAGGAGAAGTATGAGGCTGTGTGGAAGCAGATTGCACAGAGATTTAAGGACTACGACGAGCACCTTATATTCGAGTCCATGAACGAGGTTACGGGACCGGGAAATAATATCCAGTTCGATATGGACAGAGTTATGGAGCTTAATCAGGTATTCGTTGATACCGTAAGAGGAACGGGCTCCAACAACGCATACAGATGGCTTTCAGTTCCGGGAAGATACACTAATATCACGAACACCACACAGTATGATTTCAGACTGCCGGAGGATACGGTTGAGAACAGACTGTTCTTGTCGGTTCACTATTATAACTGGCTGTTCGGTCTTGCCGAGAATACAACCTACACGGAGTGGACGAAAGAGATGACTGACGAGCTTGTTGCAGAGTTCGCACAGCTTGAGAAGTTCACATCACAGGGAGTTCCTGTTATCGTAGGTGAGTATGGTGCCATTGATAAGAGAAATGAGGCTGACAGAGCATATCACTATGAGGTTGTCAACAGAATCTGTAATACAGGAATGATTGTTGCATGCTACTGGGACAATGGAGAGTATGACCTTGCAAAGGAACCTACGGACTATAATTTTACCCTTATTGACAGGGAAAAATGCGAGCCTGTATATCCTGACCTGATTGCAGCGATACTCAGAGGAAAATATCTTGCCGGACCTTCGGATTGTTCGGATCTGAGCAAGGGAACGCAGATAAATCCTATCACTGATTTTGAGCTTGAGAAGGATGAGCTGTGTCTTGAGGTGGGTGCACTGTATGAGACATCGGTTAAGAATGTTGTACCTGAGGATACGAATGATATTGTGCTGTGGAAGACAGATGACCCTTCCGTGGCAACAGTGTATAACGGACGTATTCGTGCAAGAGGAATCGGAACAACGACTGTTACTGCATATAGCCAGAAGGACGGATACGCTAAGAGCATGACTGTAACCGTTATTGCACAGAATAGCACGGAAGATATTGAGCTTGCTGTTCCTGAACAGCTTGAGCTTAACACGGATTCCTATACATACATAGAAGCACAGACGAATGATGCAGGTGCATACCTTACATACCGCTCATCAAATGAGGATGTAGCTACGGTATCAAGAACGGGAAAGGTGCTTGCAAAATCAGACGGAGTGGCATATATAACAACTACAGCCGCTTCCGGAAAGAGTGCGGTGACCCGCGTGGTTGTCGGTCACAGAGCCGGGGCAAATGAGATTTCGCTTGCTATAAATGTATACTACAACGATAATGACCACTCATTTTTCTCAAATGAGTATGGCGAGCCTATAACCGTTACGGGTGAGGGTACATATACACTCACATTTAACTGTGAGGAGGATTTGTCTGACGATGCTGCAAAGGCGGGAGTTGACAGCCTGAGCAAAATGACTGCCATATACATAAAAGATCATGCGGTTACACTTGGACAGGAAAAGAAGTCAAAGCTTGTGTCCTGTAACATAATGTATGACAGTGTGGTTGTGGATGGTGTTGAGCTTACTGTGACACAGACAGAGCCTAAGAGCGCGTTAAAGTCATCAGGAATATTTGATACCAATGACCCTATCAATTCATGGGATGGTTCCATGGTTGAAGAAGTCAGTGTAAAAAAGCATGTTGCAGATTTCACTACCGTAGAGAATCCTAAGACGGTAGAGATTACATTCACACTTTCGGATATGGAGTTCGAGGGAACAGATGATGTTGAGGATGTGATTGTCGATGTCGAAAGTATTGAGCTTGAGGTAGTGGACAATGAGGATGGTACATACAGCATAATTGCAAATGTATCCCCTGCTGATGCCAATGAGAAGATCTGTTTCGTATCAGCAGATGAGTCGGTGGCTTCCATAACAGAGCAGACTGTTCAGGTAGTTGACGGAAGGGCAGAGGTTACTGCCAAGGCACTTAAGATTGGAGGCTCGAAGATTACGGCATATGCCGAGAGCGGAGCGACGGCAAGCATACTGCTCGGGGTGTCTGGCATAACTGAGTATGTATCCGAGGCTGATTCCGTGGGAGACATAATTCCTGCACCTGAGCGCGATATAAGGCATGAGGAGCCGACGGAGGAGGCCACAGAGATAACAAGTGAGACTGAGACATCGGCACAGGAGACTGAGACCGAACAGACAACACCGGAACCGGATACAGAGCCGGTACAGGCAGATGTGGCAGCCGGAAATGTCAGCACAATGACGGCAATTCTTATAATTGCAGGTGTTGTGGTTGTGGCAGGAATTGTTGTATTCATAATTTTAAAGCCTAAGAAAAAGAATGGCGAAAAGTAGTCATAAGGTGCGTATCCTTGACATTACCTCCGACATATTTTATAATATTTCTACAAATTGTGTCGGGGGAAAGTTATGGAAACGGTACTTATAGCTGATGATGAAAAGAATATAAGAGAAGGTATTAAGTGTATAATAGACTGGGAAGCATTAGGATTTACGGTCTGCGGTGAGGCTGCCAACGGTGAGGAGGCACTTAAGCAGATTAACCTGCTGCATCCCGGTCTTGTTCTTTTAGATATAAAGATGCCGAAGCTCTCAGGGCTTGAGGTTGTGGAGAATGCAAGGGAGCAGGGGTATGACGGAAAGTTCATTATTCTTAGTGGATTTTCCGATTTTAAGTTCGCACAGACTGCGATAAGACTGGGCGTGGATAATTACATAACCAAGCCTATTGATGAGGACGAGCTTACCGAGGCTGTAAAAAGAATCGGCGGGCAGATTAAGGCTGACAGGGAGAATGTCTCACACAACGAGCATTACAAAAAGAAGGCAAAGAAGGAGCTGCTACATGACCTTGTGAACAATCAGATTGACAGGGAAGTGTTCTCGGCGGAGGAGCTTAATATGGCTGCCCCTGTATATCAGGTGGTTCTGTATGAGAACTTTGATATTGAGGAGGGCGTTAATATGCCTTATCAGTTCTCAGAGCTTCTCAAGGTGACCAATAACGGAAGCCAGACCTTCGAGCATTTCATGGATGAAGAGTACAATGTGATTATTTTAAAGGGCAGCTTTGCGATAGAAAAGTTCCAGCGCTTCATAGAGCATTATGAGAGCACACCACCGCAGAAGGGAAGCCCTATGGACACGCTCTTTATAGCATACGGTCGTCCGGTGAACGATATTTTTGATGTACATATATCATATTCTGATGCCTACACCTTGATAAAGAGGCGATTCTTCTGCATAGAGGGACAGCATACCCTGGGCTTCGAGGAGCTTCCGCATGTGAGAGAGGTATCCGAGCAGCTTGATAAGTCAAGAATCGGTGAATACTGTGCAAAAATAACCGATTATATACAGACATTTTCAAGGCGCAAGGTGGCTGAGGAGCTGTACGGCATCGAGGAATATCTGTACAATGTCGATGCACCTATCGGACAGGTCAAGCTGTTCCTCACAGACCTGTTTTTACAGATTAAGGAAAACATCAACAGGATATACAGCAACAACAGCTTTACTATTCCGCAGAATTCGGAGATTATAGAGTACATATCGTCGAGACTGTACATGTACGATATTATAGAGTACATATCAAAGCAGCTTGACCAGATAATGAACAGCATGGGAAGCTCGTCGCGTGAGAGTGTGCTTGATGATGTGCTTCACTATATAGACCACAATTACGCTACCAACATAAAGCTTGAGGTTATCGCCTCACTGTTCGGCTACAACAGTGCATATCTCGGCAAGATATTCAACAAGAATGTGGGCGAGAGCTTCAATTCTTATGTTGACCAGGTGCGAATCAACCATGCCATAGAGCTTCTCATGGACAACAAGCTCAAGGTCTACGAGATTGCGGAGCGCGTCGGCTACAAGAATGTGGACTACTTCCATAAGAAGTTCAAGAAATATGTGGGAGTGAGCCCGGCGGAGTATCGCAATAAGAAAGAGTAATGCGCCGGTTGTATATGCCGGCACATTATTTTTGGAAGTGAGCTTATTACAGATATTTTGTTTCGGGGAGCAGAATTCTGCCGCTGGAAGCAAGAGAATTGACTTCGTTGTTTTCGAGGACAATTTTACCGTTGACAATAACTTTTTCAATACCTCTTGCATATTGACATGGATTGATATAATCGCCGACATCAGTTACAGTGTCAGGATTGAATATGACAATGTCAGCCTTCATTCCTTTCGCTAGGATTCCACGGTCTTTTATGTGCATTGCCAAAGCAGCCTGGGATGTCATCTTGCGGATGCACTCACCAAGACTGAGCAGTTTCTTTTCACGGCAGAAATTTCCGAGTACACGGGGAAAGGCACCATATACTCTCGGATGTGGTTTGCCCTGAAGGAGCCCATCAGTGCAGATGTTGACATATGGCTGCTTGAATATTTCGTACATTGCGTCGTCAGTGTCATAGAAACATACAGCACCAACATGATTTGATTCTTCATACAAAAGGTCCATGCATGCGTCTATGTCGTCTTTACCTTCGATTTGTGCTATTTCAGCAATCGTTTTGCCAATATACTTTTGATTTTTTTCAGTTATGAGACTTGTTATTAAAAATCTTGCTCCGCCGGTTGCTTTTTTTCCATTATTCCAATTATTTGCAGGGTTATGCAGCTCTTCGCGAATGCGCTTCCTGCATTCTTCATCTTTGAGGCGGGCAAGCATCATGTCAGTGCCGCCTTCATGAACCCATGACGGTATCATACTTCCAAGCATTGTGCTGCCTGAGGTGTAAGGGTACTGGTCTGCTGTTACGGACACACCAAGGTCTCTGATTTTTTCTACTGTATCCAAAACATCCTGTATGTAAGGTTCCATCTTAGCGTTAAGTACTTTAAAGTGTGAGATATGAAGATCTATTTTAGTAGCTTTGCATATTTTATAAAGCTCGTTCATGGATTCTAATATGTTGGCTCCCTCATTACGCTGATGGACAACGAACATTCCGTTGTGTGCCTTTGCGATATGGCAGAGGCGTGTAACTTCATAAGTATCGCTGTATGTGCAAGGAGTGTATACAAGACCTGACGAGAAGCCGATGGCTCCTGATGAAAGTTCTTTATCAAGAAGGTTTTCCATTGCCTTGAGCTCTGAGGATGAAGGCAGCCTGTTACCAAAGCCCATAACCGTGTTCCTTATATTGCCGTGTGGGGCAAGATATGCAAAGTTCGAGCAGGGAAGGTTGGATTTAAGAGCTTCAAGGTAGTCTGAGGTAAATGGATAATCCCATGACAGGTCATCCGAATCACCATCAAGTCCGCCGATATTTTTTCTCCACATTGAGACCGATTCTTTGGGAAGCGGGGATACGGATATTCCGTCCTGACCGAGAATCTCGGTGGTTATTCCCTGATGAAGCTTAGGTAAAATAGCAGAGTGCAGAAGTGCTTCCACATCGGAATGACTGTGTGTATCAATAAAACCCGGACATACAACGTTTCCCTCTGCATTGACTGCTTTGTCAAACGATGTTATGTCCGGGTTTTGACCGTTTCCTATGTCTGTGATTGTGTCATCGGAGAAGACTAACCATCCGGGAGAAGGCGAGTCGCCGATACCTTTGGAAATTAATGCGTTGTAGATAATTACATTCATAATAGCAGTACCTCCATTTTATTGAATTTTACTTATTTATTGTTATGAATTGAATCAATAAATAACTCTGTTACTTCGCGGGTGTATTGCCTGATGTCGTATGAGCATTTGCGGCGGAACCATTCTATTGAAGCACCGCGGAGAATCATAATATATTTATCAGTTAATGAGTCAACGGAGTATTTTGTTGTGAATTCACCGCAGGATTGTCCACGTTGTATTATTTCATATGGAATTTTATAGAGAGGGCGGCAGCGTTCCGCAATGCGTTCTTCATCAGTGGATGGAAGCGGGATATCAATAGATGAAACAATAGTACCTGAAATTGCAGTATTGTTTACTGAATCAAGAGCGAATAAGTCTGAAAAAAACAGAAGATTATCTGCTCCGGAATTACCTGAAAGAAGCTTTTCCATATTAACAGTGAGAACATCATCATATTTTAGCATAATTGACGTAAGAAGTTCTTCTTTTGTTTTAAAGTAATGATAAAAAGTACCTATTGAGATATTTCCCTTGGTGCAGATTTGTCTGATTGAAAGATCCTTGCAGGAGGAATCTTTGAGACAGGAAAGTGCTATGGCTATTATTTCTTTTTTCTTGATGTCCGTATCTACTTTTTTCACAATTCATCTCCATATACTTAAATAAAACAACACAACAAGGACATTATAGACTAATAAAATGAATTTTTAAAGTGTATTTTATAAAATTGAATAAAGTTACCAAAATGAGAATGAATTATGACTCAATTTTGTACAAAATGTGTAATTGACACAATACAATGGGGATGCTATAATTTCACCATCATCTAAATCGAACACCGTTCGAAATAAAATACTTATGGAGAGGAAAGGAGAAAAAGGTATGAAACAGCTTGATTTTTATATCAGACCTGAGAAGATTGAGACCATTAAGAATATACTGATTGATCAGTATCATTGTGGTGGTATGACCGTAGTTAATTGTATGGGTTGTGGTGCTCAAAAAGGTTTTCAGGAAGAAATGATTGGTATCAGAACCAATGTAAATCTTTTGCCTAAGCTTAAGGTAGAGGTCATCGTAAAGGATGAGGATGTTGAAGGAATTGTTGCGAAGGTATGTGATGAAACAATTACCGGAAGGTATGGAGATGGAAAGATTGTAGTGAAAGCTGTTGAGGATGTTATTCGTGTTCGAACCAAGGAACATGGTGAACAGGCTATCTGACAGCAGAGAAATAATCAGATTAATTATGTAATTATTGGTAATGGACATGCAAAGGCGCATAAAAAGGCGTTGCTGCGTGTTTTTTTATTGTATGATTAAGACTATAAGGAGGACAACATTATGAGAAGAAAATTATTACAGCGAATTGTGACCTTGGGAATGGCGGTTGTAATGTCAGCAGCGTTAATAACCGGCTGTGGAAGCAGTGCGAGCGGAAAAACGGACAATACGGATGGTCAGTCGGCGAAGAATGCGTCATATAAGGACGAACTTCATATCGCAGTCAATGCCTCGCCGGAGAATCTTGATTTATTTTCTACCACAGCGATGCAGGCACAGTGGATGTGTACGGGAACAATATTCGAAAGTCTTGTGACGATTGATTCGGAGTATGGAATTCATCCTGAATTGGCAGAGAGTTATACGATAAGTGATGATGCCTGTACATATACATATAAATTGAGAAAAGATGTAAAGTTCCATGATGGAACGACAATGACTGCCGAGGATGTCACGGCATCGCTCAATCACTGGATAGAAAAATTCAGCAATGCTTCGGCGGTATGCGGCGACAACAGATTTACCGTAACAGGTGATATGGAGGTAGGAATAACACTTTCCACACCATATCTTTATCTGAATGAGCTTATGGTAAAAGGCTCACAGCGGGCAATTATAGTACCTGAAAGTTCTATTGAATCAGTGGATCCGTCTACGGGAGTTCTTACAAGCTATATAGGAACCGGTCCATATAAGTATACAGAGTGGTCAACAGACAGATATATCTTATTCACAAAATTTGATGAGTATTGTCCTTATGGAACAAAGGGTGACTTGGACGGTTACTATGGATATAAGGAAGCTTTAACAGATAAGATATATTACGATATAGTAACTGATGCAGCCACAAGAAGCTCAGGTATTCAGACTGGAGAATATGATTTTGCTGTTGCAATGAACATGGATGATTATGGTATCTTTTCAGGAAGTACGGATTATAAGATATTTACAGAGGCATCACAGCAGTTGATTCTCGTATTTAACAATAAGTCGGGCATTGCTTCCAATCCCGCAATCAGACTTGCAGTAAATGCAGCACTTAATTGTTCGGATATTCTTAAGGCGGCATATGTTGAAGATGAATTTGTAAGACCGGGCGGAGCACTTATGCTTAATACAGGTTCAGAGTTCTATTCGACAGAGGGACTTGAAAATTATAGTCAGGCAGATGCTAAAAAGGCTGAGGCAATGCTTGAAGAAGCAGGATATAATGGTGAAGAATTCAGAATCCTTTTCGGTAATTCATATTCGGATTTCTCAGCGGCAGCACTTGTTATTCAGGATAATCTTAAGGCAGCAGGTGTGAATGCGGTGATTGAATCAGTAGACTGGGCAACGTATCAGACCTTATCAAAGGACGAAACGGCTTATGAGTGTTACATAACAAGCTGTTCTATGAAGGCAATACCTACGCAGTTATATTATCTTGGAGCTTCGGCGGGATGGGCAACGGAAAATCCTGAACTTGTAGAGCTTAAGACTGCATTTGATACATCGACAAGCAAAGAAGATGCCATTGCGGCAGCGGGAGCTTTACAGAAATGGTTTTGGACAGAAGGACTTCCAACATCGGTTTTGGGCACAAAGGTAAGCTATTGTGTATCAACGGACAAGGTTAATAATATGTATTATTTTGAAGGACCTCATCCATGGGGTGTCACTGTAACAGAATAAAAAGTTTATCTCAAGGTGGAGAGTATCAGTAATACTCTTCACCTTTTTTAGAAGGGGAAATGCGTATGTATAAGTATATTATTAAAAGAATATTGACTCTGATACCGGTTTTGTTCATTGTTTCAGTTTTTATTTTTATGCTGATACATATGATTCCGGGCGACCCTGCCAGAACTATGCTTGGTGAGCTTGCAACAGAGGAAGAGGTTCAGGCCTTGAGAGAGCAGATGGGGCTTAATGATGCTTTACCGGTTCAATATGTGAGATGGCTGGGAGGATTGTTCACAGGTAATCTTGGTCAGTCCGTATTTATAAATGAACCTATGTCAAATATTATTTTTGAACATTTGGGACCGACACTTTTACTGACATTTTATTCGCTTATTTTTGCAGTATTAATTGCACTTCCGCTTGGAATTATTGCTGCAAAGAAAAGAGGCAGTATAGCAGATCAGACGATTTCAACATTTTCAATGATTGGAATTTCGATTCCAAGTTTCCTGCTGGGGTTGTTCTTAGTGATGATTTTTGCTGTAAAGCTTAGAATCCTGCCTGTCGGAGGATATAAGCCGATTGGAGAATATGGTTTTGCTGCAAATTTTAAATATATGCTGCTTCCTTCAATCGCGCTCGGCTTAATGGATGCGGGACTGCTTATAAGAATGACAAGGTCTTCGGTATTGGATGTACTTGATAGTGATTATGTAAAGATGGCAAGAGCGAAGGGAGTAAAAGAGTTTTTCATTATATGTAAGCATTCTCTGAGAAATGCGATGCTTCCTATTCTCACCGCCATTGGACAGGCAATGATCGGCCTGCTATCCGGTGCGGCTGTTGTGGAATCGGTATTTAATATCCCGGGCATTGGTCAGCTTGTAGTTAATTCGGTGAATCGAAGAGATTATGAAGTAATACAGATTATTGTTCTGTTCACTACATTAATTAACATATTGGTTTGTCTTATAATTGATATTCTTTACGGAGTTTTTGATCCAAGAGTACGCGTTGGAAAGAATTAGGAGGTGTTACGAATGGATGAAAAAATGTTAGAAACAAAAAAGAGACTTGTCCGTGAACAGCGAAAGGTCAGCAGGGCAAGAATTCTGCGGAATAAGCTTGCGATTGCCGGTATCATAATGGTCATGGCGGTATTTCTGCTTGCATTATGTGCACCGCTTGTATATAAGGGCGGAGCTTATGAGATGAATATTTCCAATCGACTTGCGCATCCGGGGTCGGAAGGTCATATTTTTGGTACGGACACATACGGAAGAGATCTGCTCAGCAGAATAGCCTATGGCGCACAGGTATCTATAAGGATTGGAGCAGCAGTAACTGCATTGTCTACCCTGTTCGGCATGATTATCGGTTTATATGCATGCTATTACAAAGTACTCGATAATGTGCTTATGAGAATATGCGATGCGTTGAATTCAATTCCGGCGATGCTTCTTGCGATTGCACTTGTAGCGGTATTCGGAGCTTCGGAAATAAATGTTATTATTAGCATGGCAATAGTATATACGCCATCTATTGCACGAATAACAAGGTCTGCGGCACTTTCGGTAAAAGAACAGACATACATAGAGTCGATGCGAGCACTTGGTGCAGGCAATACCAGAATAATATGGTGCCACATTGCACCGAACATATTAAGTCCTATTATTGTACAGGCATCATTTATATTTGCTAAAGCTATTATCACAGAGGCTGCACTTAGCTTTCTCGGGGTAGGTGTTCCTACACCGACACCTTCATTGGGAAACATTATTAATGAAGGAAAGACTGTTATAAATAAGGCATGGTGGATGATAGTGTTTCCGGGTGGAATAACGGCAGTTTTGGTTCTCGGATTGAATATGGTTGGTGACGGATTGAGAGATGCATTGGATCCTCACACTAAGTAAGGAGGTGCGGATATGGATAAAAATCTTTTGGAGGTAAAAAATCTTACAACCTCTTTCAAGACGGAGCGAGGCAGGATGAAGGCGGTTGACGGTGTCAGCTTCCATGTTGAGCAGGGAGAAATAATGGCGATTGTCGGTGAGTCAGGCTGCGGAAAATCAGTTACCTGCCAGTCAATCATGCGTCTGTATGATGAGAAGAGGCTTGCCTCGTACAGCGGAGAGATAATACTTAACGGCAGGAATCTGCTGTCGCTTCCGCTAAAAGAGATGAGACAGATTAGAGGCAATGATGTCGCAATGGTGTTTCAGGATGCACTTAGTGCATTAAATCCGGTGTTTACAGTCGGAGCACAGATAGAAGAGTCATTAAAAATACATACAAAACTGAATAAAAAAGAAAGACATGAAAGAGCAATAGAATTATTGAGGCTGGTAGGAATTAATTCTCCGGAGAAAAGAGTTGATCAGTATTCATTTGAATTCTCCGGAGGAATGAGGCAGAGAAGTATGATAGCGATTGCACTTGCTTGTGAGCCGAAGCTTCTTATTGCGGATGAGCCCACCACTGCTCTTGATGTCACTATTCAGGCGCAGATTATGGATCTTATTGTGGAGCTCAATAACAAGCTCAATATGGGAGTGATATTAATTACACATGACCTGTCGGTTGTTGCGCAGACCTGTACAAGAGTTGTTGTTATGTATCTTGGGCAGGTTGTTGAGGAAGCGGATGTGAACAGTCTGTTTGATAATCCTATGCATCCTTATACCAACGGACTTATTGCTTCAATTCCGCAGATTGAAGGGGAACGCCCGCGGAGGTTGTATCAGATAGACGGAGTGGTGCCATTGCTTTCGCAAATACCAAAAGGGTGCAGATTTGCACCCAGGTGTCCATATGCAACGGAAAAATGCCGCAACAGCATGCCTGAGCTTATTGAGGTGTCTGATACGCAGAGAGTAAGGTGCTGGAAATACGAAAAGGGATAGGTGATTGTTATGGAGAATGAAGTAATTGTCAGAGCAGAGCACATAAAAAAATATTTTGCCATCAAAGACGTATTGGGTAAGACAATAAATGAGGTTAAGGCGGTTGATGACATCTCTCTTTCACTTAAAAAGGGCGAAACATACGGTCTTGTCGGGGAGACAGGCTGTGGAAAAAGTACGCTTGGAAGAAGCCTGTTGAGACTTGTTGAACCGACTGCAGGTTCTATATTCATTGATAATAAGGATTTCCTTAAGATGAAGGGAAAAGAACTGTATGAGTATAGGCGAAAAGTGCAGATGGTTTTTCAGGATCCATATATGTCGCTTGATCCTAAAAGAAGAATCGGAAAAACACTTATGGAATCACTTCAGATTCACAACATAGGAAACAAGAATGAACAGATGGAAAGGGCAATGGATATCCTTGGACAGGTTGGTCTGCTTCCTGAACATTTTTACAGATTTCCGCATGAATTTTCCGGAGGTCAGAGACAGCGAATAGGTCTTGCGAGGGCGTTGATATTAAATCCGGATATTGTGGTATGCGATGAACCTGTATCGGCACTGGATGTATCGGTGCAGTCACAGATTATTAATTTACTGCTTGATTTACAGGAACAGAGAAATATATCTTACGTGTTTATTGCACATGATATGAGTGTTGTAAAATACATATCCACAAGAATAGGAGTCATGTATCTCGGAAATATGATGGAGGAAAGCTCAACTGATGAACTTTTTGCCATGCCTCAGCACCCGTATACCAAGGCACTGTTGTCAGCAGTTCCTGATTCCAACCCGCATACGAGAAAGGGACATATTGTATTGCAGGGAGAGATTCCGTCGCCGCTTAATGCACCTAAGGGCTGCGTATTCTGTACAAGATGTCCGTACTGCATGAAAAAGTGCAAGGAGGAGAGACCGGTGTTAAAGGCTGTTATGGGAGAACATAAGGTTGCATGTCACCTATATGATTGAGGAAGGGATTAAAATGCAGACGATTACGGAGTATATTGAAGATTTTCAAGGTAAAGCCGGACTTGTGGTAACTGATATATCGGGGAAACGGTTGGAAGAATATAACCCCAATGAGGTGTTTGGCACTGCAAGTGTAATAAAGATATTTCTTTTGGCAGCGCTGCTTGCGGAATGCGATGCAGGAAAAAAGAACCTTAACGATATTCTGCATGTGGAAAATCGTGAGAATGTCGGAGGAACCGGAATATTGAAGGAAATGAAGACGGATTTTTTTCTGAGTGTATATGATATGGCTGTTTTAATGATAATTATTAGTGATAATGTGGCTACTAACCTATTGGTTGATTATCTTGGCGGTGTCGAAAATGTGAATACTTTTCTAATGAAAACAGGTCTCACAAGAACAAAAATGAACAGAAAAGTGAGCGCAGAGCCAACGATTACATCAAAGGTTCCGCTTGGTGAAACCACTCCGGCGGAAACAGCGGATTTTCTTAGAAAAATATACCATAATGAAATATTATCGGACAATGGGACCAAAATTTTTTTAGATATATGCGGCAGACAGCAGATGAAGAATGCATTTGTGCGTGAGATAACATCCGTCAGGGCGGCACATAAGACAGGAATGTTTGAAAAGGCGCGAAATGATGCAGGATTTCTTTTTCCTGAGAATGGGAAAACCATTATTTTTGCTGCATTTACGGAAAGTGAAGCTTTAGAAGAAGGAGTAGACGCGAAGGGCTACATGTTGTTGGGCAATATCGGAAAAATGGTTTATGAGCAATATTGTAAGGAGGAGAAATGATATGGGATACGAAAAAATGAACAGAGTGAAGCTTGCTGTATTACCTACACCGCTTGAGGAGTTAAAGAATCTTAGAAAAGTAATCGGCGGACCGAGAGTTTTTATGAAGAGGGATGACCTTAATGGACTTGGACTTGGCGGAAATAAGTTAAGAAAGCTGGAGTATCTTATAGGTGATGCCATGGCACAGGGCTGTGATGTAATTATAACATCCGGTGATGGACAGACAAACCATGGAAGACTGACCGCTGCGGCATGTGCCAAAATGGGATTGGAATGCTACCTTGTAATTACCTCCGATCCTGTTGATACATTTGAGGGTAATCAGATTCTCCAGTACCTATTTGGAGCTAAGGAAGTATTCTGCGATGTTGACCACAATGTACCGGCAGAAAAAATGGCTAAAGAAAGACTGCGTGCAGGTGATGCGAAAATTGATGAGCTTGTAAAGAGATTAATCAGTGAGGGAAAGAAGCCATATGTTATACCGCGCGGCGGACGTTCGACATGCTCTACTGCAAGCTATACACGCTGCATGTGTGAAGAGGTGAAGCCGCAGCTTGAGGCTATGGGAGTTGATAAGCTTGATTACATAATTTCACCATGTGCCACATCAAGCACAATGACAGGAATTACATTGGGTAATAAGGTAAGCGGCTTGAATGCCAAGGTCATAGGTGTAGCTCTTTCAAGAAGTGTTGAGGAAGGAAAAGATATGCTCATGGAGGAGTTTAAAAAGGATGCTTCTTATTTGGAATATGATGAGACTCTCGAAAGGGACGAGATTACTATTTTGGGAGATTACCTGGGAGAAGGTTATGGAATACCTACGGATAAAGGCATGGAGGCGATAAAACTTTTTGCCAGAACGGAGGGTATAATTGTCGATCCTACTTACACAGGTAAGACGATGTCGGCTTACATTGATTTAGTGAGGAAGGGTTATTTTAAGGATGACGATACCGTGCTTTTATTTCATACAGGCGGCATACCGCTTATATTTTTATCGGGTACAGCTGAGAGGATACGACGTATGAAGGAAGGAGAAAGATAATAATGAAGATCTTGGTTCTGGGACACAGGGCAGATGAGACACCGTTATTTGAAAAAGCCAATAAATACGGATATCAGGTGGAATATACCGAAAAGATTATTTCTGAAGAAGACACGGATATAACGAGAGGATATGATGCTCTCGTATTGGGAGTGCAGAATAAAATTACGGATAATGTGGCAAAAAAACTGTCTGAAAACGGCGTAAAGTATCTTCTTACAAGAGCAGCAGGGCGAGATCATTTGGCACAGAAATCAATAGACAGCTATGGGTTACTCAGTGCCAATGTTCCTGCATATTCACCTCATTCGGTAGCCGAGTATGCCGTAATGTCAATACTTGAAGTGATTCGTAAGCGCAGTATCCAGATGGCGAGAATATCACAGCAGCGTGACTTTAGAATTACCGGAGTATGTGGACATGAGATGAATACAAGAACAATAGGAATTATCGGTGCGGGAAGAATCGGAACACAGGTAATTCACAAGCTGGCAGTGTTCGGATGCCGAATATTGGTATATGACCGCAATAAGAATGAACAGATTGAGAAGGAGGCTGAATATACAAGTCTTGAGACACTATTAAAAGAGAGTGACTGTATATCGCTTCACTGTCCTTTAACACAGGACAACTATCATCTTATAGATGAGAAAGCAATAGCAATGATGAAAAACGGGGTATGCATTGTCAATGCTGCAAGAGGCGGGCTGGTTGATACTAAGGCATTGCTTGACGGTATAGATACCGGGAAAATAGAATCGGCTGTGCTCGATGTGTGTGAAAATGAAGAAGTATATAAGGGCAGAATTTTTGATAAGGGCAGAGTCCCGGACGAACTGGTAGAGAGACTTATCACGAATGACAGAGTAATATTGACATCTCATACGGCATTTTACACAGTGGAAGCATTGCAGGATATCATATCAACGGTGTTTGAAAACCTGCATGATTTTGAAACGAAGGGAAAATGTGCTAATAATACTGCCGGCTTGAGGTAGAGGAGGTGCCGTCATCCGGCGCAGAATGGAGGTTAGTATGGCAAATGATATATATGAGGAGCCGCTCAGATTAAGAAATGTTAAAATGTCTACCATAAGAAAAATGATGGATGCTGCGGCAAAGCTCAAAAGCGAAGGAAAAGATGTTGTTGCATTTACGGTGGGTGAACCCGACTTTAACACCCCGCAGGCAATAAAGGATGCCACGGCGGACTGTCTTAATGAGAATCTTACACATTACACATCAAACCGCGGACGGCTTGATATCAGAGAAGAAGTATCGAAAAAAATTCTGTCCGACACGGGGATATTATATAATCCCGAGAAAGAAATACTCATGACTTCTTCAGGTGCAGAGGCAATTAACAATGCTTTATTCGGGATGATAAATGAGGGTGACGAAGTAATTCTTATTACTCCGTCGTTTGTCAGTTATGAACAGACTATTCTGATGTGCGGCGGTGTACCTGTGTATCTTCCGCTTAAGCAGAAGGATAACTTTCAGATAGATAAAGATGAGCTTGAGTCGAAGGTAACCACAAAAACACGTTTCCTGATTATGAATAATCCGTGCAATCCTACCGGAGGAGTTCTCAATGATGCTTCAATGAATGCTATTGCAGAGATATGTGTAAAGTATAATCTGGCTGTTTTCTCAGATGAAATATATTCTCAGTTAATCTATGACGGATTAAAATTTCATTCTATCGCAGAATATCCGGGAATGCGTGAGCGGACTGTGATGATGAACGGATTTTCCAAAACATATGCGATGACCGGGTGGAGAGTAGGCTATCTTGCGATGGATGAGAGGTTCATGAATAACATTTTAAGGGTACACCAATATTCTACAACTACGGGAGTGACCTTCATACAGGCGGCTTTGGCAAGGACAATGAACTCTGCGGAAGTTATGGCTGATGTGGACAGGATGGTCAAGGAGTTCGAAAGAAGACGCAATATTGTGGTTGAGGAGCTTTCGAAAATTGATGGAATCAGTTTTGTTAAGCCATCAGGTGCATTTTATGTACTTATCAATATCAGCAGAACAGGAATGACGGGTGAAGAATTTGCCAATCGTCTTCTTAATGAAAAATATGTATCCTGTGTCCCTGCGATTGCCTTTGGTGCTGAATATGGAGATTACATAAGAATATCTTTTGCCACCGGAGAGGATAACATACGCCGTGGCATATGCAGAATAAAGGAATTCGTTGATAATAACATGAAATGAGGTGGGAATGATGCTTGATATTATTGTGAGAAATGCTTCGATTGTAGATGGAAGCGGTGAAAAAATGTACGTTGGGGATATAGGAGTGAAGGATGGAAAATTCGTGTCAGATGTGGCAGGCACGGGGGCGGCATATGAAATTGATGCCACGGGAAAGCTTATGACCCCCGGTTTTATAGACAGCCATTCTCACATGGATGCACTTTTAGGAAAGATGGATGAGGTCGCCGCCATAGCCAAGATTAATCAGGGCGTGACCACTGAGATTACAGGTCAATGCGGAGAAAGCAGATTCCCGCTTGTCGATACAGATGAGTATTTTAGAGAGATGAAGAGAATACCGAAGGTTGGAAATTATGCTTTCATGTGTGGACATTCAGCTATTCGTGAAAAGGTAATGCAGATGAATTCATCCGAACCGACTAAAGAACAGCTGCAGCTAATGAAAGATTATGTGAAAAGAGGAATGGAGAACGGAGCATTCGGAATGACCTCCGGACTTATTTATGTGCCGGGAGTGTATGCAAAAGAGGAAGAATTGATTGAACTGTGCAAGGTTATACATGATTACGATGGTATATATGCAACACATATGAGAAGCGAATCGGACAATATTATACCTGCTGTAAAAGAGGCAATAGATGTTGCGGAGAAGGCAGATACAGCACTTGTAATATCTCATCATAAAATATGCGGAAAGCAGAATTGGGGCAGTTCAAAGGAGACTTTGAGATTGGTTCATGATGCAATCAACAGAGGAATGCGCATTACGATAGACCAGTATCCATATGAGGCATCCCAGACGGTTCTGTCAACATCCATTCCTCCGGAATACTTTACTGACGGATATGATGTTCTGTGCAGTATGCTTAAGGACAATAATGTGAGAGAAAAAATAAGACAAAGAATGACTGCGGAAGACATAGATTATAATTGCGGATATAGAAATGCCGGAGGATTCGGGGGTATTCTTGTTGTAAGCGCACCTAAGACCAAGGAGGCAGAAGGCTTAACAATAGAAGAATATGCTAAAAAGACCGGAAAAGATCCGTTCGATGCGTATTTTAATATTATTGCTGCAAACGGCAAGGATACAGGGGCAATATATTTTGTAATTAATCCGGGAGAAATAAATGCAATATACTTGGATGAGAATACGGTTGTCGGAAGCGACAGCAATATTTTCAGTGCGGATGGTCCCGTTCATCCAAGAGCATATGCAACGTTCGTGCGTTCTCTTCATCATTTTGTCAAGGAGGAGAAAATTATTTCACTGGAGAAGGCAGTATATAAGCAGACTTTTCTTACGGCACAGCGTTGGGAAATAAAGAATAAGGGCTTGATTAAAGATGGTTATGATGCAGACTTTTTATTGCTTGATTATGACAGGCTTGAAGATAGGGCAGTATATACGGACGGACGCAGACTCTGCGATGGAGTGAATGAGGTATATGTAGCCGGAACACTTGTATACAAGGATAAGAAGCTTACCGGAGCAAAGCCGGGAAAATGTGTACTTAAGGAAAGATAAAAGGGAGTGGAAATGTGATTGAGCTGACAACTGTTATCAATCTTCAGCTGATAATATTTACATTATTCATATGTGGATTTATCCTGAGAAAATTGAACATTATAGGAAGCGGAGCGAGAAAAGGATTAACAGATTTATTGATATATCTTATTCTGCCGTGCAATATCATACATTCATTTGAGATAAAGCTTACAAAGCAGATGCTCATGTGCGGTATGCAGGTATTGATTATTGCGAGTGTTATTCAGATATTGTCATATATTATGGGACTGTTTATGTACAATATGGCAGATGATAGAAAGAAGAAGGTCTTACGATATGCCACAATGTGTTCGAATGCAGGGTTTATGGGAAATCCCGTTATAGAAGGCTTATATGCGTCTGAGGGATTGGTGCTGGCGAGCGTCTATTTAATACCTCTTAGAATATTTATGTGGTCAGCAGGACTCTCCTGCTTCACTTCAACGTCAGCAAAAGAGGTGGTTAAAAAGCTCCTAAAGCACCCGTGTATAATTGCCGTATGGATTGGATTTATTTTAATGTTCTCCGGGTTAAGACCACCGTATTTTCTTGATAAATCTATTACATATTGCAGTAATTGTACTCTTCCGGTATCAATGATTGTTATTGGAAGCATTCTGGCAGAGGTGGATTTTAAGAAAATATTCAAACCTCTTACATTTTACTATGCTTTTATAAGGCTCATTTTAATACCTGCAATTACGCTTCTGCTGTGTTATGTGTTCGGTACGGATGCAATGACAGCAGGAGTATGCGTGGTTCTTGCAGGGATGCCGGCGGGGAGTACAACTGCGATTTTAGCTGAAAAATATGACGGAGATTCAAAATATGCATCAGAGTGTATTTTTGTTACCACAATATTGTCGGTAGTGACATTGCTTATAGAGAGCTGGGTAATTCAATTTTTCTTCTGAGAATACACATAAGTTGAGTTCAATGTACTTTATTTTATTGCTTTCCTAAGATTAACCGCCAGCTCATAAGGAATCTTTAAGCTGCCTCTTCCTATGCCGAGCTTGATGTCAGGCTTGTTCGCACCGTGGAAATCACTTCCGCCGGATATGAGAAGTCCGCACTCGTTCGCAATGCGTCGCACGGTTGTCTCATCGCCGCTGCGGTAGGTGGAGTAGATGCCTTCAATGCCTGTGAGACCGTGGCGCTTAAGGTACTGGCACAGCTTTAACAGTTCGCTGTCGGACATGTGGTAAAGTATAGGGTGGGCGAGGACGGCGACACCGCCGGCTTCGCGGATGAGCTCGACAGCACGGGCAGGGTCGGGCATCTGTCTTGATATATAGAATGGCTTGCCCTCTCCGAGGTATCTGTCAAATGCTTCGTTGGTGCCGGACACATAACCCTTGTTGACCATGTATCTTGCAAAATGTGCTCTTGTAAGCACAGTATCATCTCCGAACATATCGCGCATTGCCTCAAGGGAAATCGGCATGCCCGCATTATTCATCATTTCAATTAATTTCTCGTTTCTTCCGTCGCGGTTATCGCGAAAGCCCGCGATTTCAGTTAAGAAATGCTCATTCGTGTAATCAATATACAGTCCTACAATGTGGATTTCTTTATCTTTAATGTAGGTGCTGTTATACTTGGTGCTGATTTCTATGCCGGGAATAAGTTCAATTCCGGTCTGTTCTGCGGCATTCATAGCTTCATCAATACCTGCAACGGTGTCATGGTCGGTGAGGGCAAAGGCTTTAAGACCGACTTTTTTTGCCTCGGCAACAAGCTCGGAAGGGGTGAAGGTTCCGTCCGATGCCGTAGAATGAACATGTAAATCTGTGAGTTCCATAAGTTTATTGCTCCTTTTTCTATAATTATAAATACTTCTCGACAACGATAAGTAATATTTACCAGAAGCAGTTGTTGCAAAATTTGCAACAACTGAAATCCGTCTTAACTCTCCGTCTTCAAATATATTTTTAATATGTTTTGATATTGTAGACTTATCTCGTTGAAATAACTCAGCCATTTGGTCAAGAGAGAGCCAAACCGTATCATTTTCAAAAGTTGCTTCAACTGTTGTTAGTCAGTCTTCTGTTAATTCCTCATACTTAAGCTGATACGCAATCAGTCTCGGAATATATTCAGGAGGAGTTCGCCGTCCTGCTTCCCAATCTTCAAGCGTGCGAACGGGAATGCCCGTATGCTCGGAAAATGCCTTGCGCGACATTCCGGTACTTTCCCTTAATTTTTTTATTGTATCAGCCATACTCATAATGAAAGACCTCGCATTGCGTTATTTTGTATTCATTATAGCATAAGCAGATTGGTTTCGCAATGCGTGTTTTACATTTCAAATATATTTATATCGTAATAGCCGGGAGAATATATGTTATAAGATTTTCGCAGGTTTTAAAATATAATTCTTGAAAAATCCCCATTATACGTTATAATATATCCTAAGTGTGCCATTTAGGGTGAAGCCGGACGAATCGGCTTGGAAAGGATTTATAAAAATGATTAGTGCTAATAATGTAACATTACGAATCGGTAAGAAGGCTCTTTTTGAGGACGTGAATATCAAGTTCACACCGGGAAACTGCTATGGTCTTATTGGTGCCAATGGTGCAGGAAAATCTACATTCTTAAAGATTTTGTCCGGACAGCTTGA
>CAKRIL010000031.1 GCA_934343915.1 uncultured Lachnospiraceae bacterium
TACTTTCGCTCCTATATTGATTTATATATTTTAATTTCGTATATTCCATCTACATCATCCCTACAACTCCGAATTTGTATGTCCTTCCTTATAAATTTAGCAATCTCTCCAGCTCATCCATCTCTTTTCCTATTTCTGTTTCAATTTGACGAATATTTGCCATAATTTCAGCTGTCGGCGGATACTCCACCGCAACATATTCAACCTCTTTGTACTTGTTGATACTAAGGTCATAATCATTATTAACAATATCCTGTTTAGGCACCATAAAAGATTTTTCAGTGCGTTTTCTATCAGCTTCTTTTTCTAAATGCTTAAATCTTTCAATTATATCAGGAATATCGTTTTCCGAGATTGGTGAGCGCTTATCATCTAAGCTGAATCCATCCGATGTCATATCATAAAACCATACATTGTCGGTTCCGCCATGCTCTGTCTTTGTAAATACAAGAATAGCCGTTGATACTCCTGCATACGGTTTGAACACTCCTGAAGGCATCGAGATTACTGCCTCCAACCTCTGATTTTCAATAATTTCTTTTCTAATGTCCTTATGCGCTTTTGAAGATCCAAACAATACTCCATCAGGAACAATACATGCGCAACGTCCACCTATTTTGAGGATTCTGAGAAATAATGTGAGAAATAATAATTCCGTTTTCTTAGTTTTGCATACCTTAAATAGATCGCCAGATACAGCCTCTGCATCCAAGCTGCCTTTAAAAGGTGGATTTGCCAAAACTAATGAATATTTATCCTTATCACTATTCTGATCAGACAAGCTATCTCTATATTCGATAAAAGGATTATCTATTCCATGCGTCATCATGTTCATCGCACCAATACGAAGCATCGTACGATCCATATCATAACCATAGAACATATGATTCATATAATGGTCTTTCTTCTGCCTATCAAAGAAAATTTCCTCTTTCTTTGTTTCCTTTAAGTATTCTCCCGCAGCAACAAGGAAACCAGATGTACCACATGCCGGATCACAGATTACATCGTCACTTGATGGATCCATCATCTCAACCATCATACGAATAATATGTCTTGGTGTTCTAAACTGTCCATTAAGTCCTGATTGCGCTATTTTCGATAAAAGATATTCGTACACATCTCCTCTTACATCGGCAGTCTGAAGTTCATTCATCATCTTATAGATTTCATCTAATGAATCTACGACCTTTGACAAGATAAGCGGAGTTGGTAATTTAAAGATTGCATCATCCATATATTTTGAATATGCACTATTTTTGTCGCTGTGTAATGTTTTAATAAACGGAAATACCCATTCCTGCATAACAGAATACATTCTATCAGCCGGGTAGTCATGAAACACAGACCATTTAAGCTGCGTTCCATCAATTGTTCTTTCTCCAATCTTTACTTCATCCGAAAAAATACTCTTATAAGAAAGACCAAGCATTGCACTTTCTTTCGCCCTTGTATTATCCGAATCATCCAAATCATGGATGAACATAAGATAAGTAATCTGCTCAATTACCTCAAGAGGATTTACCAACCCTCCTGCCGCAAAAATATCCCATAAACTATCGATTTTATTTTTTAATTCACCTGTAATCATTTATTCTCTCCATTTCCATGTATATTTAGTATAACGACCGCCACCAATTTTTTCAATCTCGCCATTCTTTAGTAATTCAGCTAATGCTCTCTGTATGGTTGTATCACTGATATCAGGATTCATTTCCATCAATTCAGACTTTGTAATTGTTCCTATATGATTCTTTATTATCTTTCTTATGCGGTCAGGCTTTGATAGACTAGGATCTGTCATGAGCTTTACCCTTGCTTCGAACTCCTTATAAGCATTTATAATCACGCCAAGCATATAGTTTACAAATGGTTTATAGTCATTTTGATTCTCATGCCAATTAATCGAGCTATCCTGAAGCACTTCATAATATGTTTCTTTAGAATCCTCAATTATCTTCTCAATACTGATATATTTACCTACTATAAATCCAGACTGATACAGTAAAAGCAATGTAAGCAATCTACTCATTCGTCCGTTACCATCATTGAACGGATGAATACAAAGGAAATCCAAAACAAACATCATATTAAGTAATAATGGATCCACTTCTCCTTTTGACTCACGAAATGCCAAGCACAATTCTTCAATAGATGTCGGCGTTTCCCATGCAGCTACCGGTCTAAAGCTAACATGCTCTTCACCATCCCTATTAACTTCCCTAATGATATTATCCGAAGTCTTAAACACCCCGCCCTCAACACTTGCAAGGAATTTATATAAATCTCTGTGTAACTGTAAAATATAATTAGCATTAATAGGAATATAATCATAATTCTCATGGATTGTGTTTAGTACATCTCTGTATCCGGCAATCTCTGATTCATCTCGATTGCGTGGCGTTGTCTTGGCTTGAACCAAATTTTTCAAACGATCATCTGCCGTCGAGATTCCTTCAATTCTGTTAGAAGCCTCTGTACTTTGAACCTTAGCTATTTCAACCAATTCGATAAGTTCATCTTTATGTGCTTCGATAAATAATCTCTGTTCTCCTTTATATTCATTAATAAGCGTGAGTTTTTTTACTATTTCAGGAGTCAATAATTTTTGCCATTTTTCTTTATAATTATAGTCTCTCATTCATTTACCTCATTGAAATTCATTTTAGTCATTTTTTAAACAAATGACTAAATTAATTATAATTTATCATGTTTTAATTTCGCAGTCAAGCCATTAATTTGGTCATTTTAACTATTTTTGACTAAATTGAATTTTCTATGACATAATTAATTTTTTCTAAGGTAAATAATAAACCCACTGTTAAACATCAAGTCCCTACTTCTATTTCAGTCCTTTGACATTCCCAGTGGGTATGCAGATTAAAACCCCTATTCTTCTATCTCATTGCCATCCGGTCTTTCAAGCATCTTCTCAATGTACTCCTCCACCTCATCAAGTGTCGTGGCATCGGCGATGCTTTCATATGCCCATCTGCTGAACACAAGTCCTGAGTCTGTTTCAAGGAATGCATATCTTTCACCATCCACAAATTCATAGTCCGCAAGGTCTCTTTTGTCCAGGCTTGCTCCGTTTTCCATCCACAAATCCTCATCATCATAAACCCTCGGCATGAATATTCCCGTCATGCCCGCCTTCATTGCAGAGATCGTAGTGGTGTCCGTCATATACATGGTTGTCGAAATTGGACACGGAAGCATTACCGAAACCGTGTCTCCCTCCCTGCATGTGCCTCGGTAAACCTTCCCGACCTCGATTTGTGCAATCGCACGGTACTCTTTTTCCCCGTTGAAGCTCACAACAATATTCCTGATTTCTTTTATGGTTCCCTTAAAAACAGCCGTATCAAATTTAGTGAACAATTCCTCCTCCGTCAGCGCGATTAAGCTTCCGGAATGCTGAAAGAAAATGAACGGATTACCAGTATAGCGCACGGTCACATTATGTGATCTGTCCGACAGTGGTATTGTGTTCCTCTGCATATTTATAATTGACACACCTATTAAGAATACCACTGCAATACCTGCCGCAATAATAACACGTCTGATTATGCGCGGCTTTGCCGTCTTTCTTTTATAATTCATAGTCTCAACAATATATCTTCCGTCAATCTCCCCCATTGCGTCGGAAAACTTTTTTACATTCATATATATACCTCCCTTTCAATCAGATATTGTCTCAGCCTTACTCGTATGCGCGTCAACCGAACGGATATATTTTTCTCCGAAAGTCCTACACACTCAGCTATATCACGGCAGCTATCCGAAAACCAATAACGCTTCATAAAAATAACGCGGTTTTCGACTGTAAGCGTGTCCAAAAATTCCTCAATAATATGTGCCAGCTCCGATGCCTCAATTTCATCTTCCACATTATTTTTGTCCGCTATGCAGGCTTCAATCTCCTCCAGCGCAATCTTATATTGTCCTCCCCGCTTCGCCGCCTCCTTCTTCCAATAGCATTTTAGCGATATATTTCTCACTATTTTTAAAATGTAGGATAACAGTGGGTTCGGATGTACGGGCGGTATCGCATTCCAAGCGCCAAGGTAAGCATCATTTACACATTCCTCAGCATCCTGTGTGTTATTAACGATGTTGTATGACAGCTTGCTGCACGCTTTTCCGTATTTATCGTCCAGCTCCCGTATTCCCTGTTCCGAACGCGCAAAAAACAACTCTATGATTTCTTCATCCTCCATCCTGTCACCTCCTGATTTATGGTTTCACTTATACACTACGATTCTATAAATCTATACTACACTTTTTTATAAAAAAAGGAGAAAATTTAATCAAATTTTCTCCAAAAGATACTTTCCTCTTGATAACTAAATCCTAAATATATAAATAAACAGTTGTGTGATTTTACTATATTTCAAGCCGGGTGCTTTGTAGCCGTCGGTGTTTAGCGACTGTATTTTAGTCGCTTATGCACCGCTACGAGCTACAACGCAGCGCAAGCGTGCCCGGCGGTAATATAATAAAATCACACAACATCGTATTTATAACAGCGCATTTGAAAATTTCCCTTATTTCCTGCTCCACACATAGCAGAATGCCTGTGTTCTTGCGGCGAACTTATACTTCTTCAAAAGCTCCCTTACCTCTTCCTTGGTGTACCAGCCAGGCGTAATCTCCTCATAAGTGGAGGTGCTCTCCTTGAACTCACCTCTTGCCTTTCCCACTATGCATACATTAGTCTCGTTAGAAAAGCCGACCGCACTGTAACTTGTACCGATAAGGTCATCTATTCTGTACAGTTCAAGTCCAGTCTCCTCAAGAAGCTCCCTGCATGCACTCTGCTGCGGTTCCTCGCCCGGATCAATAAGTCCCGCAGGAAAATTGTACACCCAGTCGCCCACTGCCATACGGAACTCCTTGTTGAGAACAATCTTTTCATCATTCTCGTCCGTCGCGATGATGACAACCGCGTCCGCCGTCTTACCGTGAAGCTTATCATAGTCTGTTATATCGCTGCTGCGGCTTATCATCTCATACACCTTCTGTTTGCCGTCAACGGTCTCATACTCAACATCATAGCGCGTTATGAACTTTCCCTCTTCGCGCTTGGTTATTTTCTTAAATTCCATCTCTATTTTCTCCCGTTCACCATGCCAACGGTTATTTTCTGTCTTATATCCTCTGCACTGACTCCAAGACTTATAACATATTTTCCGTTGTCACAGGTAAAATCTGATTTCTGCTCATCATAGTATGAAAAAGCTCTTTTATCCAATGTAAACTCGACACTTTTTTTCTCTCCCGGAGCAAGCTTAACCTTCTGAAAGCCCTTAAGCTCCATCACAGGTCTCTCAGCACTTCCCTTCGGTGGTGTCACATACAGCTGTACAGTCTCCATTCCGCTTCTCTTACCTATATTGGAAAGCTCTGCCTCCACCTTAACAATGTCATGCTTCTTCTCAGCTCTGATGTTCTTAATTGCGAACTCTGTATACGAAAGTCCGTGTCCGAAACAGAAATTAGTCTTCACATTGTTGCTGAGATAATAGCGGTATCCGACAAACACGCCGTCCTTATATTCAAGCTTATCCTCCCTGCCGAACTCACCGAGCTTGACAGAATATATATCCTCCGTGTGCTTCGGGAATGATTCTGGAAGCTTGCCCGACGGATTCACCTTGCCCGTTAGCACGTCGACAACCGCTGAAGCGCCCTCAAGTCCTGCATAATAATACCATACAACCGACTTTGCCTTCTCAAGCCATGGCATTTCAACAGGTGCTCCGCCCATAATTACAACAACAGCCTCAGGATTGACATCAAGCACAGCCTCAATAAGCTCATCCTGATGATAAGGAAGCTTAAGTGTTGTCTTATCCATACCTTCAACATCATAGTCATGATTGAGTCCTGCAAAAATAATTGTCTGCTTATTTGCAGCAGCAAGCTTTACCGCATTTTCCCTGTATTCCTTAATCTGTCTGTCAAGCTCATCCTTCTGCGAAGCATTGTCCCCATCCGTTGTCTTGTTTACAAGGTTCTCAAGCGAGGTCTCCTGCCAATCAGCATCCTGTGCCTCTTTTTTCTCAGGTATAACATAGCCCGGTTCATATACGAAGCTTGTATCACCGCCGCCCGCATTCATAAGTGCTCTTAACGGTGTGACCTCATATAATGCCTTAATCTCCGCACTTCCCCCGCCGTTCGAATGTATCGATACGGCATTCTGTCCGATAACCGCAGTCTGCTTCATAAGCTTAATCGGGAGAATATTTTTATCATTCTTTAAAAGGATAACCGACTCCTGAGCTGCTTTTCCGGCCGCCTTGATATGCTCCATGCTATGATAACAGCCCTTTTTCCGCTTTCCCGTATCAGGAAGCATCTTAAGCCTGTACATAAGCCTTAATATGTTCTTAACCTTCTTATCAATAAGCTCTTCGGATATCGTTCCATCCTGCACCGCCTTCTTAAGCGGATTCGCCATGCAGTATTCGTCAAAATTATATGTAACGGACATTTCAATATCAAGCTCGCTCTGTGCCGCTGCCGTCGTATCATGCACGCCGCCCCAGTCGCTTATCACTGCTCCGTCGTAGCCCCACTCTTTTCTCAAAATATCGCCGAGCAGGTACTTGTTCTCACAGCAATGCTGACCGTTGAGAAGATTATAAGCACCCATTATTGAGTATGAATGTGCTCTGTGAACCGCCGCATCAAAGCCCGGAAGATACATCTCATATAAAGTCCTCTTATCAACAATCGTATCAACCCACAATCTGTTGGTTTCCTGACCGTTTACCGCAAAATGCTTGACACACGCTGCTACATCAGCCTTCTGTATTCCTTCAATAAGCGGAACAGTCATCTCAGATACAAGATAAGGATCCTCACTCATATACTCAAAGTTGCGTCCGCAGAGCGGTGTTCTCTTAATATTGATACCCGGGGCAAGAATGACATCCTTCCCTCTTCCCCTTGCCTCCTCACCGAGCACCTTTCCGCACTCCTTAGCTCTCTTGGGGTTCCATGTGGCCGCTATGGCACTGTTGGAAGGAAGGTATGTCACAAGATCCTCCCTTTCATACACGCCCTTCCACTCATTGTCACGCAGCTCCTGTCTCACTCCCATAGGCCCATCAGACATGTGAAGCTCAGGTATTCCAAGTCTTGGCACTCCCGCCGTTCTGAACAGCCCGGCTCCATGTATCATTCCAATCTTCTCATCAAGCGTAAGCTGCTTAACAAGAGAATCAATATAAGTCTCCATCTTATTAATGTTCTTTCCCATAAGCCCTCCCGTTACATAACCTGTAATTTACTAAAATTCCTTAATTTTATCATCAGCATCATCTGTGGTCTTGTCAATGCTCTTAATCTGAACATAATAGCTTACACTGTCATTTACCACAACCTGAACCCTGTCTCCAACCTTATGTCCCATGATAGCCTTTCCGATAGGAGACTCAATGCTTATATAATTATTCATTGAGTTGCCTCTTATGCTTGTGACAAGCTTGTACACCTCGGTCTCATCATCATCCTCAAAGTAGACCTCGACCGTGTTATTCATTCCGACCTCGTCCTCAGATGATGTATCATCAACTATCGTGGCATTCTTTAACATTCTCTCAAGATACCTGATACGGCCGTCATTCCTGTTCTTTTCCTTCTTAGCCGCATAATATTCGAAGTTCTCGCTCAAGTCTCCCTGTGCTCTCGCTTCCTTTACATCCTCAAGTATTCTTTTTCTCTCAACAAGGCGGCGGTACTCTATCTCCTCCTCAATCTTTTTCACATCGCTTGCCGTTAATTTCTCACCCATTTTATATTCCTCACTATTTTTATTAGATTTCCGATGATTATTTACTTAAAACTTCCTTATACCATTTTCCTGAATCCGACAGTTCCGTGTCCTCAAAGCCTGACAGCTTGCTGCATCCGCTTGATATAAGTGCTGAGGTCTCAGACTTGTTAGACAGATTCCATATAAAATAGCTGACATTGTAATCGTCCATTGCCGCTATCCACTTATTTCCTTCATCATAATTGTTGGCACCGCTTCCCGATGCATCACAGATACCGAACTCAGACACTATAACCGGAAGTCCGGCATCTATCGCAGCCTTCATTCTGTCCCTCAAATAGTCCCTGTGCGTATCTGCATAAAAATGAAGCGCATACATGATATTGTCATATCCGCTGATCGGGTCTGCAGCTGCCCTGTCTATATCCTGTGACCAGGTAGGTGTTCCTACTATTATTATGGCATCCGGTGCATTCTCTCTTATGACCGGAATTATTTTCTCCGCATAGGACTTTACACGGCTCCAGTCCGGCCCGCTGTTCGGCTCGTTGCATATCTCATAGATTACATTTCCGTAATCCTTATACTTTTCTGACATCTCGGCAAAGAATTTCTCTGCCTCATCCGCATAATTCCACGGGTCATGGTCATTTAACACATGCCAGTCAATAATAACATACATTCCGAGATCCGTCGCCGCCTGTACTCCCGTATCCACAAGCTGCTTCAGCTTATCCTTGTTGTCATCACTGCCCTCACAGTAGCCGCCCTCGGCTGTGTACATTGCAAGTCTCACAGCATCTGCTCCCCAGCTCTTAAGGTCAGCAAAGGTATCCCCGTTCACATACTGCGGAAACCAGCCTATACCGTGTGTACTTACACCCTTAAGCTGGTATGCCTCCCCGTGTTCATCAGTGAGTGTCGTTCCATCCACATGCAGCTTACCATGAAGTGCATACGGACTGTCGCTGTCCTTCGTATCAGGCTCCTCAACGGTTGTTGTCTCATCCTGTGTAGTTGTCTCACTCTGTGTGGTGGTTTCTCCCTGTGTCGTTGTCTCGTTCTGTGTGTCGGTCTCCCCCTGAGTCGTCGTATCACTCTGTGTGGTGGTCTCATCCACAGGCGTTGTGCTCTCCTGCACGGAACTCTTTCTCGAACATGCTGCGCATATGGTGAGCACCACAGCCAGCACCATAATCAATGCAATTCTTCTCTTAACCTTCCCCATACTCATTTCCTTTCAGATTGTGTCTTTTATAATAATCGTGATTTCTCCGTTCTTCGAACTCTTGAAATCACAACAGTCATTCGCAAATCGGGCTATTGCCCTGTTTTGCTCATGTCTGTTTATCCATCTAATATATATCATGCCACATTTTGATATTTTCTTCAACCTCCATAACACAAAAATCCCATGCGGCACTCAGCTTCTGCCGCATGGGATTCATAATGTACATCTCACTCTATGTATTTGTTGCTCTATTACATTGCCTCATGGAAAGTTCTGCTTATAACCTCATCCTGCTGCTCCTTGGTAAGCTTGATGAAGTTGACTGCATAACCTGATACTCGGATGGTAAGCTGCGGGTATTTCTCAGGGTGCTTCTGTGCATCAATAAGTGTTTCCCTGTTCAATACATTGACATTAAGATGATGTCCACCTTTCTCTGCGTAACCATCTAGTAATGAAATAAGATTATCAACCTGTGCTGTACTTGCTGTCATTGCAATTACCTCCTTCCTTTGATGCTCACAATATAGCACCATGGGCATTGCAATTATGTAACATTTGCAACATTTTCAAAAATTTTTTTAAAAAAATTACTCCTCAAATAATTCCTCAAACAAGTCAATATCCGTTATCTTTATAAGCTTTCCATGTATTGATACTATGCCCTCATCCTGCATCTGCGTGAGTGTTCTTGACAGTGACGGTCTTGTGACACCGAGATAGTCTGCAAGCTCCTCTCTGGTCATATCAAGCCTTACCTCATTTTTCTCATTCAGACGCTCATTCATCCACAGTCCAAGCTTCTGCTTGAGTGTGGTTCCCGTCACTATGTGCAGCTTCTTCATCATCTGAAGATTACACTTCGACTGTATATCGAGGAGATTATGGATAAGCTGCTTATGATGCTCGCATGCGCTTGAGCAAAAGCCATACACAAAAGAATAAGGCAGCATGAGCACCTTGGACTTTTTTACCGCAACGGCATCATACCAGTAATATTCCTCCTTAGCAAAAAAGAATACTTCTCCGAACACATCTCCCGGCGACGCAGTCATAAGTATATCTCTCCGCCCCGAAGGAAGGTACTTGGTAATAATTACCTGCCCCTCAAGCAGAAGATATATGAACACAGGCTTGTCATCCTGTCCGAATATGGTCTCTCCGTTCTCAATCTGCTTCTGTGTCGCCATCGAGCACTTAAGCATGCGCTCAATCTCATGGGAAGCTATGTTTTTAAATAACAGGCTCTCCGTATAGTCAATCATAAATACCTCATTTATTCCATCGTAATCGTGAACCCTACTGCGGCTCGATGCTGATTCCCGCAAGCTTCATGTCAATGTCGAACATTATTGTGTACTCAAGCTTCGTATTCTCATAGGTAACATCATACTGCGTCATGGCGTAATATTTTCCCGACTGCTTAGCTTCATAGCCTTGTGCGCTCTCAATCTCCACACGCGCTCCCCAGTCATCTCCGAGACCTGCCATTGCCTCACTAAGTGCCTCATCCGTCATCTTTGCCGCCAGTTCTTCATTGCAGTATTTTTCCCTGATAACATCATATTCCCTGCCTTCGAACAGCTCGATAACCTTCTCCGACCTCTCGTATACCTTATCCTCATCAAAGTACTGTGATTCGGAAAGCTGTGACGTCTTAGGTGTTCTGATATAGATATATACCATACCTGCAAGCACCACAACCGCCAACGTTATGATAAAGGCAATTAATATACGCTGTGTCGCACCCTTCATTTTTGCCTTAGAATTTTCCTGATTTACCATGATAATCTCCGTTTCTTTATTTTATTTCAATTTCCCTCTTAAATATTCCGTTAGCACATCCGCTGCCGCTCCATGTGACAATGCACCCGGGTGATTGTTCGCACCCATCCATTCGGTCTTAAGGTCGGGAAGCAGCAGATATTCCGCATTGTCATCGCCATAATCACTTTTATAGCGATTAAGCGTATCAAGTATATATGGTTCCATCTCCCTGCCAATCATGCCGTAAAGCCATACAATATGTGCTTTAGGATTATTCTTTCTGATTAAAACAAGAAAATTATATACCGCCGTCTTGAATCTGTTAAGAGACTCCTCCTCGTAGCTTCCATCCGCATTAGTCTTCTGCTTGAAGCTCATACCGGTCTTTTCATCAACCCACTCTTTATTGCGGAATGCGGATGCATCATTCGTTCCCAAATTGACCATAACCGCATCGGGCTGCCATGCCTCGAAGCCATTCTTCTCACCTGAGCCCGCCTCAAGCTGTTCCTTTCCCTCAAGCAGTCCGCACACCTGCTCATAATATGCCGGAAGCACACGTCTTGGGTCATTGTCCCAGCTTGAGCATACTCCCCAGCCGCTCTGTGAAATAATCCTATAATCAGCATCAAGCCTGTCCGCCGTT
The DNA here is from genome assembly GCA_934343915.1 of uncultured Lachnospiraceae bacterium. Taxonomy (GTDB): domain Bacteria; phylum Bacillota; class Clostridia; order Lachnospirales; family Lachnospiraceae; genus CAG-882. The sequence continues at coordinate 11,431 of CAKRIL010000031.1, forward strand.
GTCACGGCATAGTGTCCAAGTGTGGAAAATACCGCCGAGTTCCATTCCGTAACTCCGTAGGCTCCCGCAAGTCCCTCACCGGAGGTTATGCTGTCCCCTATGAACTCAAGCTTATACTTTTTTGGCTCGATAGGCATAAGCCTGCCGTCACTGTGAACAGCCGATATAAAGAGTATTCCCGCCCTGTCAGCCATCATAGGCTGCACTTCCTTAACAATGCGTACCTTTCTTACATTCTCCGGATTCATATTGCGGTATATATTAAGAACACTTCTGCCCTTAGCAAGTGCAGTCCTTATCATAGGAAATCCGTCCATCTCAACCCTTATCCACTGCTCATATATCTCATAATCTGTTATAAACTCAACCGACAGTTCACTTCCGTCAACGGTAAACTCTATTCCGCTGCCCGTCCAGAAAAAAGCCGGCTCCTCCCTGCCTCCGACTCTGCCTAATATGCGAATGTCCTTCTCAGTTCCCGGAATGTATGTGTTCATGTAACTTCCCCTTTCATACGCAGTTAATATATTTTATCAAATTAAATCAACCGTAACAATACTTAACTATATTATTATAACATAATAATTCTAAAATTTTTATAACTTTGTATACAATTTCTTATATTCCCTTGCCATTTTTACCCTGAAACGCTAAAATGGATACATTGCTTATACATAAATGAAAGGTCTGATTAACATGAATAACGACAAAGAATTTTTGGCAAAGGAACCCATCGGCAGACTCCTTGTAAAGCTCGCAGTTCCTACGGTTGCCGCACAGATGATAAACATGCTTTACAACATAGTCGACCGAATATATATCGGTCATATACCGGGAAGCGGTTCCATGGCACTGACCGGAGTTGGTGTCTGCATGCCCCTTATCATGATAATATCCGCATTTGCAGCTCTTGTCGGCAACGGTGGTGCTCCGCGTGCATCGATTCTCATGGGAAAAGGTGACAAGGATAAAGCTGAGAAGATTCTTGGCAACTGCCTCACAACCCAGCTCATTATATCCGTCATTCTGACATTCGTTATGTATATTTTTAACCGTCCGCTTCTCCTTGCGTTCGGAGCAAGCAGCAACACCATCGATTATGCCGTGAGCTACATGAACATATACGCTCTCGGAACAATATTCGTCCAGCTTACCCTCGGCATGAATACCTTCATAACCGCTCAGGGCTTCGCAAAGGTCGGAATGTTCTCGGTGCTCATCGGTGCTGTTGTCAATATCGCGCTTGACCCTATATTCATATTCGCACTTAATATGGGCGTTGCCGGTGCCGCACTTGCGACAATTATTTCACAGGCATGCTCCTGCATATGGATTCTGTCATTCCTGTTCGGCAAAAAGACGACACTCCGCATAAAGAAAGAGAATCTTGCGCTTCATGCCGACATAATACTTCCATGCCTCGCACTTGGTCTTTCACTTTTTATTATGCAGGCAAGCGAAAGTATTATCTCCGTATGCTTTAATTCATCCCTGTTAAAGTACGGCGGTGATGTTGCTGTCGGTGCAATGACCATCCTTACCAGTGTAATGCAGTTCGCCATGCTTCCGCTTCAGGGACTCGGACAGGGTGCACAGCCTATAATGAGCTATAATTACGGAGCCAAAAATGCTTCCCGTGTAAAGAAAGCATATTTTCTTCTCCTCAAAGCCAGCTTGTGCTATTCTTTTGTCCTGTGGCTGCTTGTTATGCTGTTCCCTCAGATATTTGCAGGAATGTTCACACCTGATGCAGAGCTTATTGCCTTTACCAAGACGGCGCTCAGAATATACATGGCTGTGATGTTCATATTCGGAATACAGATTTCATGTCAGATGGCATTCAACTCACTTGGCAAAGCAGTATCCTCAATCATTGTCGCCGTAATGCGAAAGTTCGTGCTGCTTATACCTCTTATCTACATCATGCCGCACATATATACCGTCAACAAGGCACATGCCGTATATATGGCTGAGCCCGTTGCCGACATTATAGCTGTGAGCTTCACGGCAATACTTTTCTCCTTCCAGTTTAGAAAAGCATTGAAGGAGATTCAATAACGCTTATATCCAATAAACCAAACAGCAGACGTACATCCTCCACAATATCGTGGCAGTCATGCATGTCTGCTGTTTTATTATATCAATTCAGCTATTACCAATCGCTGTCCCAGTCCGAATCATTGCTGTCCCAGTCATCCCAGTCATAGCTGTCCCAGCTGTCATCATCATCATCATCGTCATAATAGTTATTATCGGAATTGTTATATCTGTTCTCCTCGTAGTTCTGATAGTATGATGTATCATCAAAATCCCAAGCATCACCATCATAGTATCCGTCAAGTGATGAATAATAGCTTCCGACATAGTAATCGCGTACATAATCGTCGTCATAGGCAAAATCACCGTCCCAGTACCAGTCGTTATACTCATCATCATAATAATACCAGTCACCGTCAAGATAATAATACAAATCATCCCAAAGTGAGCCGTCATCATAAGTCACCTGAAACACATAATAGCCCTGACCAGGTCGTCTCTTAGCCGCCTGCCTGTCAAAATAGCCTTCGGCAAGAATATAAACTGAGACGATAAGTGTAATTATTATCAAAATTTTATCAAATATTATTGTCGCATTTCTTTTTTTCTTATGTCCGCCATATTCATTCCTGCTGCTGCCGGAGCCTGATGCGTACTGCCTCTTATTGAACTCCTCCTGCATCTTGTCAAACAAAATCTGACAAGCCGCTGCCTCATCAAAGCCTCTGTACCGCTCAGCCGTGCTTCCATCGTTCTTGTTCTTTGCAACAACCCACTCGCCCGTAAATCTGTCCTGATAGATATAGAACCATCTAGGTTCATGTCCCTTATCTTCGCCCAAGGCAAAGCGTATGGTATCGAGCGGAATATTGTGCTTTTCCACAAAATCCTTATATTCCTGTAAAGAATTAACCCTCATATATGCCCTTTCCCACATTAAGATATTATATGTGTTAATGGGTATATTATATCACCATGGTCAGATATAGGCAATGGGGCAAAATTCCCTGTAAGCCCCATACATATATTTCAGCCCTGATTGAAATTTTGATATTTAATCATCTGCAAACTTTTCATCGCGCATTTTTTGTACGATAACATCTTTCTGCTCCGTTTATCCATTCATTGGCTACTTTCTCTCATCAAGATATAGCTGCACCCTATTCTGAATAACCGACACCGTATCCTGTGCTGACAGATTATTCAAAAGCATGTTCATGAGCTCCTCGTCAACTATCTGCATAACAACATCATTATCCCAGCCCGCTATACACCGTATATTATTAAGCATGTAATAAAATTGTTCTTTTGCACTCTCGGGAATTACATAATTCTTATCATGAGCCTTTGCAGAAATATCAAGAAGCTTCTCATACTGTGATATAACTGTCGGAAAGCCCGTAATAAGTCCGCTCGCAACATCATCATAGGCTAACGATGTAACAATATACTGTATATAGTTCCATGCAGCCTCCTTATGCCCGCTATCAGCGTTAATGCAGAAAGAATTCGATACATATATTCCGTATGCAGCATCTCCCCCGGCATTAGGATATCCCTTCATTACATAACGTCCGTCCTCCGTCCAATCCGCTATCGAATCCATATCCAACAGTTGCACTGCCTCTGCCAGCACCTTCCCATCATCGATAAGCTCCTTTCTTGTAAGTGTATGGTCAATTATCGGTGACTGATATGTCTCAACGAACTCAAGAAGCTTCATGAACTCATCAGTTTCAAAATACGCCCTGCCGTTCTCCATATCGACAAAGCTTTCTTCCATTCCCTTCATCAGTATATCTGCAATGTGATACCTTGTGTCATCCGTTCCGAGCGCAAAATCATATATTGTAAGCTCAGGCTCATCCGTTAAGCTTTTAACGACCTCATCCATCGTCCATCCGCCATCCTCACCAAGCCTGTCCTTAAGTCCCACATATGCCTTTATATAGAATCTGTCAGGTATTGTGACTAAAACATCATCTATCGTAAACACATCCACAATGTTTTCAAACAGCATATCTCTTGTAAGAATTGAACCTTCCGAATCTATATATTTTGCCAAATTTTCAATTATACCATTGGCTGCATATGTTCTTATATCCACTGCATCTGCGGGGAATACATCCGGTCCCTTTCCCGCTATAAGCTCCGTATTAAGGCTGTCCTCATTATCATATATCCGTATCTTTGCCTCGTACCTTCCCTGCGCTGCATTAAACAGTCTGACAAGTCTTGAAAGCTGTTCATCCTGATAAAGTGTACCTATGACAATTTCTTCCCTATCACCTGCTGCAATATCCGACCTTGTCATATCAACAATTTCAAGCTTTCCGTTATTGCACGATACAGCAAAGAAATGCTCATCGCCATACTCAACCATACTCTTCCATTTATTTTTCTTAAGCCCCATGTCCGACCATTTAAGTTCCTGACAGTATTTATCCTCAGTAAGTCTGTAAATCCCCTCCGAATTATACAGGCACACTTTCAATTTTCCTTCAGTATCGGCACTATTCTTAACAATTCCCAAAAAAGTATCTGCCCCAAAACTTCCAAGCTTTTTCGTCTGCAAATTAGCAGGATGTCCCAAATCATCATACCTTACAAGCTCATTTCCTTCCAGCTTGTACACTACGTCTGCACCCTGCTCAAAGCAATCCTCAGAAAGCTCTTCATCTGCCAGCTTTGTAACATTATTATCCGAGTCTACTGCATAGGTTATATGCTCTATTGTCCCTGATGTTGAGCGGAATCCTACCCAAAATACCAAGCCATTCTCCATTTCATGCACCGAAAAGCTGTCATATGAGGAACTGCAGTTTTTCAAGGCTTCCCCTGCTGTCTCGGCAGCCTGTCTGTATCCTTCGGATATGTCACATATAAGCTCTGTCTCACCATTTTCATCTATGCAGTATACAAGATAATCCGTTCTGTCCGCACCGGCATTGTATTCCTTATTAAGAACATATAATTTCCCAGCATATGAATATATGTTTCCTATGAATTTATTAATAAGTACCTGTGGTGTTATATCATCTGACAGGCTCAGAATATCCGTATTGCTTTCATTAGTCCATCCATACTCCTTCTTAAGCTTGGCATCAGACTGTGCAAGCTTATCATAATCAAGCCTGTATATTCTGTTCTCAAAGTCTGCATCCGTGCCGTCAAGCACATTAAGCACAACATAATATATTGCCTGTTCCGCCGCATCAAATAAATATACATATTGCTGCTCTTCAAGCTGCGCGCTGTAATTCACAGCCGAATACACATTAACAATGCTGTCAACATACACATATTCACCGTTCGCTGTCTCTTCTTCCTGCACACTCTTCGCACAGCCTGTAAAAAAGATGGCTGCTATAAAAAATAATAATGCAATATGTATATTTCTTTTCATGTTTATTCCCTCATAATTCTTTTATTTTCCTGCTCCGTTTATCCATTCATTGATTTGCACCGTATCAACCTTCATTATTCCTCGTTCAATCCCAGCTTCATAAAGCTTTTTATCCTTTTCTTCCTTGTTATATTCAAATATACTGGTCATTTTTCCTCTTTCCAGCCGCTTCAGCGGCATTCTATTCAAAAGTTGAAAGAATGTAATTCTTTCAACTTGACCTCACGAACGATTCTTCCGCAAAAACTCCTCAAGGATTCCATCTTTAATGCAATGCTCTATCGCAAGCTTAACACCGTCATCCAATGAGCCTGTCTCCTGCTTATATTTTCGCACCAATGCCACATACTGTGCATATTCAAGTGCCGGCTTCTCCACGCGTGTCATATACGAATCCGACAGTCTGTATTCACTTACATCAGCAAGTTCTGCGTCACCATTATAGAATAGATGTCATTAACTTAGAACAAACCATTCCTGATTCATTCGTCCCATGCTTGTTATTAGTGGAATAAAAGCATAGACTCATGAATTAAGAATAGGAAAAACTTTGCTTCCCGTGAATTATAGACTTTTCAAGAAATATGCTCTAGTTATACCTTAGCATAAAGGATTATAAATGTCAACATATCTTGACATTAACATCCGTACTACGCCGTGGCTTATCTCATGCGCCTTCAGCGCATTCGATATCCGGCTTTCTCGCTTATAAGCGTTTAGCACAAGTGCCCTCCGGGCTCTTGCACGGTTATCGGCATAACATCTGCTTTCTTCGCCGTGGCTTATCTCATGCGCCTTCAGCGCATTCGATATCCGGCTGTCGCCGGATAAAATAAAAAAAGGGAACATGCGGATGCAAATTAATTTGCACCGCATGTTCCCTTTTTCATTTTGCCACGGCTTGTAGCTAACGCTTACATCATTCCGCCCATGCCTGCGCCTGCCGGCATAGCTGGTGTATCTTCCTTAATGCTTGCAACTGCGGACTCAGTTGTAAGGAATGTGGAGGCAACACTTGTTGCGTTCTGAAGTGCGCTTCTTGTAACCTTGGCTGGGTCAAGTATACCTGCGTCAACCATATTTACATACTCTTCGTTAAGAGCATCGAAGCCTACGCCAACCTCAGACTCGCGTACCTTGTTGATAATTACTGAGCCTTCAAGTCCTGCGTTAGCTGCGATATGGAAGAGTGGAGCTTCAAGTGCCTTAAGGATAATCTTGGCACCTGTCTTCTCATCACCCTCAAGTGTATCTGCGAGCTTAGCAACTTCCTTGGATGCGTGGATATATGCTGAACCACCACCCTGAATGATTCCTTCCTCAACAGCTGCCTTGGTAGCTGCAAGAGCATCCTCTAGACGAAGCTTAGCTTCCTTCATCTCTGTCTCTGTGGCAGCACCTACGCGGATAACTGCAACACCGCCTGCGAGCTTAGCAAGTCTCTCCTGAAGCTTCTCTCTATCGAAATCAGATGTTGTCTCCTCAATCTGCTTCTTAATCTGATTAACTCTTGCTGTGATATCGTCCTTATTGCCAAAGCCGTCAACGATAATTGTGTTCTCCTTCTGAACCTTAACGGACTTAGCACGACCGAGCATATCGATTGTTGTATCCTTAAGATCAAGACCAAGCTCCTCTGAGATAACCTGACCGCCTGTAAGGATTGCGATATCCTTGAGCATCTCTTTTCTTCTGTCTCCGTAGCCTGGAGCCTTAACACCTACTACTGAGAATGTACCACGAAGCTTGTTTACGATAAGAGTTGTAAGAGCCTCGCCCTCAATGTCCTCAGCGATGATAAGAAGCTTAGCTCCTGTCTTAACAATCTGCTCAAGAAGAGGAAGAATCTCCTGAATGTTGGAAATCTTCTTGTCTGTAATGAGGATGTATGGATTGTCAAGAACTGCTTCCATCTTATCCATATCTGTTGCCATGTATGCTGATACATAGCCTCTGTCGAACTGCATACCTTCTACAAGGTCGAGCTCTGTCTTCATTGTCTTGGACTCTTCAATTGTGATTACACCATCGTTGGTAACCTTCTCCATAGCATCTGCCACGAGCTGGCCAACGCCCTCATCACCTGCTGATATAGCGGCAACCTTGGCAATCTGCTTGTAGCCTGTAATCTTAGAGCTCATTGAAGCGATTGCCTCAACAGCCTTATCCGTTGCCTTCTTCATACCCTTTCTGAGAATGATTGGGTTGGCACCTGCTGCGAGGTTCTTCATTCCCTCATTAATCATAGCCTGTGCAAGAACTGTTGCTGTTGTTGTACCATCACCTGCTACATCATTGGTCTTGGTTGCAACTTCCTTAACGAGCTGTGCACCCATGTTCTCGAATGCGTCCTCAAGCTCGATTTCCTTAGCGATTGTTACACCGTCATTGGTGATAAGCGGTGCGCCATAGGATTTATCAAGAACTACGTTACGCCCCTTTGGTCCAAGTGTTACTCTTACTGTATCTGCTAACTTATTAACTCCGGCACCTAATGCTGCTCTGGCTTCTGCGCCATACTTAATTTCCTTTGCCATAATAATTATGCCTCCATAAAATATAATCTTTATTCAACAATAGCGAGAATGTCGCCCTGCTTTACAACGATGTACTCTGTATTCTCAAGCTTAACCTCAGTGCCTGAATACTTAGAATATATAACCTTATCGCCAACCTTAACCTGCATTGTAACTTCCTTGCCGTCAACTACTCCGCCAGGACCAACTGCGATAACCTCAGCCTGCTGTGGCTTCTCCTTAGCCTGACCAGGTAAAACAATACCTGACTTGGTTGTCTCCTCTGCCTCTAACTGCTTTAATACTACTCTGTCTCCTAATGGTACTAATTTCATGATATCCTCCATTCCACCGCTCAGCGGTAAAAGCTATATGATGATTCCGGGACTGCCGATACACTGCCTGACAATCGCGGACACCAGTCGAACCAATCAATTCGCCTTGCATCTGTTCTACTTCATGTAGAATTATCACTCACATCATCACAGTGCTAATTATAGCAGATGAATTTGAGAATGCAACCCATTTTATATTTTTTTTATATTTTTTATTTCTTTCCTATTTTCATCTCTTTTCCGTAATAAAAGAGATACTGCTGAGCATAACCGCCGTACTCGCCATACAGGTCTTTGGCAAGCTTTGCGATAGTCTTATTGTCTTCCTCATGTCCGATGTAGACTTCTTCCATTATGCGCTTAATCCACACATCAATCGGAAAGGCATTTCTCTTGCCGAGCCCGAACAGTGCAATACAGTTGGCAACTTTATCTCCAATTCCATGTACCCTTTTAAGGCTTCCCATGACTTCATCATAGCTCTGTGACATCAGTGTATTCTCATCAAGCTCGCCGCATATATACTTATCACAAGCGTCCATTATATAAGGCGCGCGAAATCCTGTCTTGCATTCACGTACACCTTCCTCCCCTGCTGCAATAATCTCCCCTGCGGTAGGAAAGTTAAAGAATACTCCCTTATTTTTTATACAGCACTCAACTTCTTTTGCATCCTTTCTGCGTGCCTCATCGGCACCTTCCGCAGGCTCTCCATATATCATTGACATGTCGGATACTATCCTTTTAATCTGCGGAATCTGCTTGTTCTGAGAAATTATAAAAGAAATCATGGTCTCAAAAAATTCCTGATTGAGAATTCTTATTCCCCACATTGTCTCTATTGCGGGCTCTAACTTATCATCAAGCTCACATATTTTTCTCTTAATCTCACCATAATCAGTACCGAAATCGAAATAATCATACCATACTTCATCAAACGTCTTACAATCAGTATTATAAAAGATTAACGAATAGTCCTTCATCTGTTTTATATGAAGGAATCTTCCCTTCGCGGAAATATAATATTCATTATCCCACACTCTCTCGAAATGAAAGCATTGACCGCACTCAACGGTCTGCGCCAAATGAAAATTCTTAATGCCGTTCACATAAAGATTGCCGTCCATCTCCTGTATCTCTATCTTATTTCCATCTGCTATATTTCTCATACATATCCTCTTTTCCGTATTTTGGTTTTAACCATCGTCTACATCTATTTCCACTTACTCATTCCCGGCATCGGGCAGTCCATCTGCTTTTTCCTCGCCCTTGCAAGTACAAAGCAGCCGCAATGACTGCATGTAAGTCCTCCGACAAGGTCACTGCACCTGCTGCATATGTCAAGTCTTCTCTCATATACCGAATCCTCGACAATATCCTCCTTCGGAAGAGATGCAACATATGCCGCTATGCTCTCCGCCATCATGTCTTTTTGAAGATTGGCTGGTATGTTGCAGTTACATATTTTTTTCATTGCCCAGTGCCTCCTTAAGCAGTTTTGTACCTCTTATTATCTCATCCTCGCTGAGTCTTGCGTACCCGAGAATGATTGTACTCTTCTTTCCCGTAAGCTTCTGCATCTCTATGCTTACTTCCGTCTTCCCCGTCTGGCCGCTTTGTACGTCTATAAAGTGTGCCGACAGAGGATATACTCTCACTCCCTGCTTAGCCGCACGCATGACAAGCTCCGGCTCATCCATCACGTCTGTTGACAGCAGCACATGCAGCCCCGCGCTCTCACCTGACACCTCATAATCGGCTCCGAACTTTTTTAATTCGCCAAGAAGAATATCATGCTTAGCCTTGTATATTCCTCTCATCTTATTCAGATGCCTCTCATAATATCCCTCTTTTATGAATCTGTTGACAATATTCTGGTCAACTCGCGACACCGTGTTGGAATATCGAAGCCCCACCCTTGCGTAGCTATCCATAAGCCTGTCGGGAAGCACCATATAGCTCATTCTGAGTCCCGGCGCAATCGACTTTGAAAAGGTTCCTATATAAATAACCCTTCCATCCTTGTCGAGTCCCTGAAGTGCCGGAATCGGCTTGCCTCTGTATCTGAATTCCGAATCATAGTCATCCTCGATAATGTATCTGTCCTCCTGCCCCTTCGCCCATGACAGCAGCTCCATACGCCGTCCTATACTCATCACAATTCCCATCGGATACTGATGTGATGGCGTTACATACGCTACATTTACCCCGGTCTTTTTTAACATTGTGCAGTCCATTCCGTATTCATCGAGCAGCACCGGATGAACCTCCCTGCCTATTCCGTTCAGGACAAAATAAGCCTTCCTGTACGCGGGATTTTCCATGGCATAGCTTAACGCCCTTCCATGTGCATCAGTGAGAAGCTGATCTAAAAGCATGAGCAGATACTCATCCCCCGCACCCACTATTATATTATCCGGACTGCATATCACACCTCTTGACTCATGAAGATACCCTGCAATGGTCTCCCTGAATGCACAATCCCCCTGCGGCTCACCCATGTTAAAAAGCTCCGTGTCCTCACTCAGAACTGCCCTGCTCACCTTGCGCCATGAATTGTACGGAAAATTATCAAGCTCTATTCCGCTCGGTGAAAAGTCAATCGCATACTTCTCATCATTCTCAACAATCTGATTCACAACCCTGTGTTCAACCGCTGCAAGGTCATACAAGCCATCAAGCTTCAATACATAATAGCCCTTGCACGGTCTTGCTTCTATATAGCCCTCACTGAGAAGCTGGTCATACGCCAGCTGCACGGTGCTCCTGCTCACATTAAGATGTGCCGACAAGGCTCTCGTCGACGGAAGCTTTGTCTCCGCCTTAAGCTTTTTATCCCTTATTTCTTTTTTTATATAATCATAAATCTGCTCATATATGGGCTTTTTTCCGCCCGCCGCAATCGGCACCGAAAGCTCCTTCATGCCACACCTCCAGGTCAAATATCCTTATAGACATCCGCATCTTAAACTATTTTAACATGATATATGTAAAATTGCACCCTCTATGTCTGCACTTCAAAATTCCGTTCTGAACATAATACACAGAACATTTTTCATAATATTATAGCACTGCTTCCGCTTTTATTATATAATTATTATAAATCATAAATTAACTGCTTACAAAATTCAGTTTTGAAAGGAGCCCCTAATGAAAGAAAAAATATACACAATTCCCGTCAATGATGCCTTCACAAGCACCTGTGAGTGTCCTGTATGCGTGATGTACAAGACGCTTGAGGACAACAGTGTTGAATACACAATGGGACCAAGCTACATGGAGGATGACGTAAGAAGCGAGACAGACCGCCTCGGCTTCTGTGAGAAACATATAAAACAGGTCTACCACATGGATAACCGCCTTGGAATGGCGTGGGTTATGAAGACACATTTTGATAAGGTGATAGATGATGTTGAAAAGCTTCAGAAGAAGTCCGGCTCAAAATCCGGCTCATTTTTTAAGAAAAACACAGAAGGAAGTCCTCTTCTGTCATACCTTCACACACTCAACAATTCATGCTTCATCTGCGAACGGATTGAGAATGTGTTTATGAGATATATTGATACTATTTTTATGCTTTGGGAGGATGACAGTGATTTCCGTGAAAAGTATAAGAACAGCAACGGCTTCTGCAATAAGCACTATGAGATACTGACCGCTGAAGCAAAAAAGAAGCTGCATGGCAGCTCCCTTGAAGAATTTACTACCATCACGGACAAGCTCTATCTTGACAATATGAAGCGTGTCCGTGACGACATTGCATGGTTTATCAATAAATTTGATTACAAATATAAGGATGAACCTTGGAAAAATGCCCGTGACTCGGTTATCCGCTCAGTCACTAAGGCTGACAGCATTATTGATGTGAGTGAAAAATAAACAAGCTTGTACTTGAAAGCTTTATTCCGTCTTTTCCTCTCTGAACTATTGCGATGGAGTCCCCTTCCTTGAGGGTGATTCCATCCACAAGCAGTACCTCTTCGCTTGAGAAGATAGTCTCAACATATTCGTTATTAACCATCACATAGCTGAACTCGGTAAAATTCTCACCCGTCACAATAAAATGATTTTCCGCGTTGCTTACATTCTTTATGGTGATAGGCTTATGTCCCATCTGAAGATTGGTCTGTGAGTATGGAAGTTCTCCGCCATACACATCCTTATCACCGTATAAAATATCATACTCAAGCACGCGGAGACCCTCAAGGTATTCATCATAGTCATCGGTATGTCTGAGTGTGCTGTGATACTTCGAGATAGCACCGCCGTCCATTCCGAGCATATCAAGGACATGGCTTGTGAGCTGGAATGCCTCGATGTCTTCATCCTGCTTTTCAAGACCGACGTTGTTCCATATAACATACTGGGTGGTATATGTGTCGCCTCCGCTTAAGTCTTCGTCAGTAATATCGAATGCCGGAAGATGATCTCCATACATTACAAGCACGGTAGGCTCATTATTGGCACGCAGGGCAGTAATAAGCTCATTTACAAAATCATCCATCTGATGAGCCTGATTAATATAGTATGTAAACGGCTTAACATAATCCTCTATTGTCTCACCCGATGCCTTAATATCCGTACTCTTAATCTCATAATCAGACGGATAATCTCCATGTCCCTGCACCGATATGGTATAGATGAAATCGCTTCCCTCCGACGATTGCAGTATCTCAATAATCTGTGAGGTGAGTATGCTGTCATCTGCCCAGCCTATATCGTTGTACTCTATATCATTCATATATTCTATGGATGTGAATGTATCGAATCCAAGCTGCGAAAATACCGTATTTCTGTCATAGAAGGTACCATCATTGTCATGCACTGCATTGGTCGTATAGCCATATTTCTTAAGGTCATAGCATATTGAATCGCATGCACTGTGTGAAAGCACCGTCTTATACGGATATTCACCAGGTCCGAAGTCATCAAGATTCATTCCCGATATAATCTCGAACTCCGTATTCGCCGTTCCGGCGCCCACCGAAGGCACTGACAGAAAGCCCGTCGGATAATACCTATACAGCTTTTCAAGTGTAGGAAGAACAACCATACCATACTCTACATCCTTTAAAAGCTGTGGGTCGAACAATGATTCCAGCTGTAAGAATATAATATTCGGACGCTCCTTGGTCGGCTTAATCTCCTCCGGCTCATCAGGCTGCACGGCTGTTGTCTCCTGAACATAATCCTGTGTCGTCTCCTCCTGTGCCGTGCTCTCCTCAGCCTTTTGGCTTTCAAGCTGGTCTATCTTCTCAAGAATCTCCTTGATTGTGTCCTCATTGTATTCCTTAGGCTTATCTATTCCGCTGTTTAACAGGCTGTTGGAAAAGCAGTATGCAAATCCATATTCATCATAAGCATTTCCAATGTTTCCGAAATTGCGTGCCAGCACACCGACGGATAATCCTATTCTTGTAACGCCCCATACGACGAACCAAAATGAGAGGACAACTACAAGTGCCTTAAAATAATTGATTTTTTCTTTATGCTTCGGTGCCTTGAACCACCATACAATCATTGCCGCAATGAATAATACAGCTGCAATGATAATAATTACAATCTGCACATTGGTAAGATATACAGGTGCTACCTTGAACGCATACTCCAACAGCTTAAAATCCTGTGCCGTAAACGGCGTATGTCTGAAGCCTCTGACCACAAAATTGACCACACCGCATACAATCCACAGACCACATATCAGAGTAATCGTGAACACCTTTCTGTGTACCAGCACCGCGAACGACATTGTAAAAAGCACAAGCATCACACCGTAAATAAAGCACAGCGGGTTGGTCACCATAAACTGCAGCCCTTCCAGTATCGAACGTCTGCTGAACATCTCAACTACTAAATTGACGAGAATTGCCAGTAAGATAAATCCTACCGGCAAACTGAATTTAGCGCTTTTTATTTTTTCGTTAAATCTTTTAAATTTCTCTTTCATAACACTTATTATAACCTTGATTATTTACCCTTAATTGCTTCCTTTAAGTCTCTTGCCTTATCCTTAATCTTAGGATTAGCTGTGTTAGATACAAGAATCTTGGACAATATTCTAAGTGCTTCATCATTCTTGCCTATCTGGCGGGCAAGATTAGCCATGAGATAATCAAGTGTAGTCTCATCCATACCGCATATAGGGAAAAGCTCCCTTGATACACTCATCACAAAACCATCATAAGCATTGGAGAGCATCTCCTTCTCATTCTTGGCACATTCCTCTTTCTGCTTATTGTAGTCTGCATCCTCAGGCTTAAGACTCTCTGCCTTGCCTCTGTACAGCCATGCAAGCTTAAGACATGTATATGCTCGCTCACTTACCTTAGCCTTCTTAATTACCGTGTTGAGGAGTGCAAGCTTGTATCTTGCAATCGCCTCATCATATGTGTATGTCTCACCTGTCTGTCCAAGACCCTTAAAATTGACCGATATGTTATCGTGTATAAGCTTAGCCTGATGTGTTGTCATATAGCTGAAGAATCTGCTGAGTGCTCCATATCCGCAGTGCGGACATACAATCACATCATACTTCACCGAGTCGATTCCCTGATACTTAGGTCTTAAATCCGGGTCTGAGCCTATGAGATGAGGCTTACCTGTCTTAACAGTCTTGGTCTTGAACTCATTGTCACATACCGGACACTGCACCTTCTTATCAAAGAGAAAATCCGCCTCATTGTACTGCGGCTCGGCATTCGACGCTGCCTGCCTGGCACTCTTCTTTTTCTCTTCATCATCATCAAATATCTTTACATTGTTCAGTCCTGTAAAGCCCATCGATGAAAGGTCGGAAAATATTTCAGACATTATACTGCCTTCCTTTCTTTATTTGTCTTATAGTTGCTTAATTAAGCTTAAAAGAACTCTTAAGAGATACTATTCTGTTAAATACAAGGCGGTCCTCATCAACCGGCTTTCCGTCCCTGCCGTCTACACAGAAGAAGCCGTTGCGGACGAACTGGAAGCTGTCAAGAGGCTTCGCATCCTTAACACTCTCCTCAATGTAGCAGTTATCAACCACGGTCAGCGAGTTCGGATTAATATTCATCGTTCCGTCCTCATTGTATACACCCTTTTCCTCATCGACGAGATTCTCATAGAGCTTAACCGTCGCATTTACACAATGGTGTACAGGAACCCAGTGAATTGTACCCTTAACCTTTCTTCCCTCGAAGCCTGAACCGCTCTTAGTCTCAGGGTCATAAGTACAGTGAACCTCGATAACCTTGCCGTTCTCATCCTTTACAAAGCTCTCACACTTTACAAAATATGCGTTCATAAGTCGAACCTCATTGCCCGGGAACAGACGATAGTACTTCTTAGGCGGCTCCTCCATAAAGTCCTCTCTCTCAATGTAAAGCTCTCTCTCGAATGCAAGCTTTCTGCTTCCGAGTTCAGGATTCTCGAGGTTGTTAGGTGCATCAAGATACTCAACCTGTCCCTCAGGATAGTTATCAATCACAAGCTTAACAGGGTCAAGCACTGCCTTGATTCTGCTCTTCTTAAGTCTTAAATCATCTCTGATGCAGTACTCAAGCATCGCATAATCAACTGAGCTGTTAGCCTTGGCAACACCGACAAGCTCAACGAACTTCTTAATTGACTCAGGTGTATATCCTCTTCTTCTGAGTGCGCTGAGTGATACAAGACGCGGATCATCCCATCCGTCAACAATGCCTTCCTCAACAAGCTTCTTGATATATCTCTTACCTGTAATCACGTTAGTCAGATAGAGCTTGGCAAACTCAATCTGCTTAGGTGACTCCTCCGGTGAATTCTTGTATCCGCATTCGATTACAACCCAGTCATAGAGCGGTCTGTGATCCTCGAACTCAAGTGTACATATTGAATGAGTGATTCCCTCTATTGCATCCTCAATAGGATGAGCAAAATCATACATAGGATATATGCACCACTGATCCCCGGTTCTGTGATGTGTCATATGCGCGACACGATATATTACAGGGTCCCTCATATTGATGTTAGGTGATGCCATATCAATCTTGGCACGAAGCACCTTCTCACCATCAGCATACTTTCCTTCCTTCATCTCCTCAAAAAGACGAAGATTCTCCTCCACTGAACGGTCTCTGTAAGGGCTGTTCCTTCCCGGCTCCGTAAGAGTTCCTCTGTAAGCTCTTATCTCATCAGCCGTAAGGTCGCACACATATGCCTTGCCCTTCTTGATAAGCTTAACCGCATTCTCATACATCTGCGGGAAATAATCAGATGCAAAGTACAATCTGTCCTCCCAGTCAGCTCCAAGCCATGCAATATCCTTCTTGATTGACTCTACGAACTCTTCCTTTTCCTTAGTCGGATTGGTGTCATCGAATCTCATGTTGAACTTACCGCCATACTTCACGGCAAGACCGTAATTAAGTAAAATAGACTTGGCATGTCCTATATGAAGATATCCGTTAGGCTCAGGCGGGAAACGTGTCTTCACAACCTGACAATGCCCTTCGGCAAGATCCTTCTCTATAATCTGTTCAATAAAATTCTTTGAAACAACTTCTTCGTTATTATTGTTATCCATAGAAAATATATCTCCTTTGAATCTTTTTCCATTCTGTTATTGTAACACAGGCACAGCCTTTAAGTAAATACCTTTTTACAGGTATATCCATGCGGCTAGCACAATGCTCCGTACACGGTATTTAACAGCTTTCTTACAAGCCTGTCATCCGTTCCGTCGCACTTTTGAATTACATACATTATTACCATATTTTCTAT
Source organism: uncultured Lachnospiraceae bacterium (assembly GCA_934343915.1). GTDB lineage: Bacteria > Bacillota > Clostridia > Lachnospirales > Lachnospiraceae > CAG-882. The sequence continues at coordinate 28,464 of CAKRIL010000031.1, forward strand.
CGGGTCTACAAGAAAATAATTGCCTGTCCAGCCGTCCCAGCCGAACGCACCGAGCTGTACGCTGCAGCCTGCCTTGTGAGGTGTATCCATGACACGGCATAGATTTCCGTAGCCATAGCCGCGCAGTGTCTCCCATGTCAGGTCAGCCCTGCACTCATCCGAGAGCTGATTGCTTCCCATGAACTCAACCGTGTATGGCGAAAGAATTCTCACGCCGTCAAGTGTGCCGCCGTTGGCGAGCATCATTGCGAATCGTCCGTAATCGCTCACGGTTGATACAAGTCCTGCTCCGCCGGACTCGAATGCAGGTCTCTCATCATACCCTTCCATTCCAAGATGCTTCTCCTTATCAAGTGCAAGCACGCCCGGCTCAATCACCTTGTATATCTGTGAGAAGCGTTCCTTCTTGTCATCAGGCACATAAAAATCCGTATCATTCATACCCAATGGTTCAAATATTTCCTTCTTTAGGAATTCACCAAATCTCATTCCCGAAACAGCCTCTACCACCGCACCGAGAACATCCGCTTCCGTTCCGTATCTCCAATGTGCTCCCGGCTCGAATGCAAGCGGCTGCAATGCAATTCTTCTTATGAAATCCATTGTTCCCGTCTTGACACCCATATCCTGCTCGCCGCTTATCGTATCATACAAAAAAGCCATCCTTCTTCCTGCCTCATCGCCAAGATCAGGATATACCGTACCGGCAGTCATATTCATCAGATCCCTTACCGTCATCTCCTTCTGTGAAGGGACAACATCATCCCCTGACACTACCTTCATATTCTCAACTGCAAATTCAGGAAGGTATGCGGCAACAGGACTGTATAAGTCAAGAATGCCTCTCTCCATAAGTATGAGTGCCGCAGTCGAGGTTATCGGCTTGGTCATGGAGAAGCATCTGAAAATCGTGTCATGTGACATCTTATAGTCTCTCTCCATGTCAGCATAGCCTGTATCGTAGTAGAATCTCTCCTTACAATCCTTGAACACCGCAACGCTCGCTCCGGCAGCATGTCCGTTCTTAACGTATTCCTCAAAAAGCTTCCTAACGTTCTCAAGTCTTTTATTATCCATGATTTTCCTCTTTCCACGATTCACGTATCGTTATTTTTATGAGACTAAACTCACATAAAACTATATCTATTGTAACACCATAATTGTGTTTGTAAAAGAAATTTTTCATGTTATACTTAATATATTATAACAAATATACAAAAGGAGGTTCCTATGAAAAAGAAAGCAAAAACTGCCATAACAATAACTGCTGCCGCAGCCGCCGTATCCACTTCTGCCGGTTATCTGCTCACCGCATTCTGCCTTAAAAAATCGGGATTTTTAGCTGACCGCTATTGGAAGCCCCAGCATACGGACATAAATACACTTACTCCGGGAACTCCAAAATATATTATCGAAAAGAATTATCTTACAGCCATGGAACGCATGATGGAATGGTATAAGACCGCCAAGCGTGAAGACCTTACCATAACCTCGCGCGACGGTTTTAAGCTTGCAGGTCATATATTCCCTGCCAAAAATCCGACTCATGACTGGGTAATGCTTGTTCACGGCTACCGCGATGTTCCCGTCAACATCCTCACCTATGCACTGGCTTATATAGAGCGCGGCTACAACGTATTCTATCTTGAACAGCGCGCCCACGGCGACAGCGAAGGTAAATATATCGGAATGGGATATCCCGAACATTTTGACCTGTTAGACTGGATTGACGTAATTATTTCACGCGATTCAGATGCAAGAATAGTTCTTCACGGTCATTCAATGGGGGCCTCCACAATACTTATGGCAACAGGTGAGCCGTCCATTCCTGACAACGTGATATGTGCAATCGCCGACTGCGGTTTTTCTTCAATCAACGGGGAATTCACATTCAACCTGAATCGAATGTTTCACATTCCGGCCTTTCCTGCCCTGTACACAGCCAATATGGCTTCACGCATCAAAACAGGTCTCGATTTCAGAAAAGGCGATGTCATCAGCTATGTAAAAAGGAGCCACACACCTACCTTCTTCATCCACGGCGACAGCGATATATTCGTACCTACCTCCATGGTGTATGAACTGTACAACGCCGCGGCATGCGAAAAGCAGCTCTATGTTGCCAAAGGAGCTGCTCATGTTGATTCGCAATATATCGACCCTGAGCTGTACTACTCTCAGGTATTCTCTTTTATTGATAAATATCGTACTTCTTCCCGTCCTTGAAGAATACAGGAATTACATCAAGCGGTGCAGGAACCGTAACACGCTGGCCGCCTTCATATACCTTTCCTGTGTATGCGTCAGTCCACGATGCTCCCGCAGGAAGGTATACACTTCTCTCAACGACCTTCTCCTCCATAACAGGTGCAACAAGGATATCCGGTCCGAACATGTACTCATCCTCTGTCTCCCATGCGAGCTTATCCCCATTAAAATCAAAGAAGAGCGGACGCATCACAGGTGCTCCCGTAAGGCTTGCATTCTTCATGCATTCTCTTATATACGGACGAAGGCTCTCTCTTATAAAGAGATACTTTTTAAGGATTTCATAATTGTCATCGCCGAAGCTCCATACCTCATTATCCTGTCCCGAGGTAAGCTGACGTACATTGTTTATGAACTCCTGCTCCCTCTCATACCAAGGAGAACGCTCCCCGTGCATACGGAACACAGGGCAGAAGCAGCCCCATGCAAACCATCTGACCAAAAGCTCCTTAAAATACGGATCCTTTATATTTCCTCCGACAAAGCCTCCAATATCGGATGTCCACCAAGGTATACCGGCAACGCACATATTAAGTCCTGCCTGAAGCTGCTCTCTCATGGCACGGAACGATGAATGAATATCTCCTGACCATGTAAGCACACCATACTTCTGGCTTCCCGCCCATGCACAGCGTACAAGGCTCATTACATCCTTCTCACCCTCAGCCTTAAGACCATCATAGAAGCCCTTCGCATAGCCGACAGGATATGTATTGGTACACTGGAGTGCGGGACCCGCATAATATCTGTAATTGTCAAAATCATACGGACCATACTCAGGTTCAGCCTCGTCAAGCCAGAAGCATCGGATACCTTTTTTGTAGTAGTTCTCCCTGCACTTCTCCCATACGAACTTCTGTGCTCCCGGGTTGGTTGCGTCGAAGAACACCGTATTGCCCATCCACGCCATGTGGTATGCCATTCCGCGGTCAGGTGTGACAAGGTAGCCCTTATCACTCATCTCGGCAAAATTCTCACTTCTCTCGTCAATTGTAGGCCATACTGACACGACTGTCTCAATTCCCATGTCCCTTAATTCCTTAACCATTCCCTCAGGATCAGGCCAGTCCCTAGGCTCGAACTTGAACTCTCCCTGCATCGTCCAATGGAAGAAATCCACAACAATCGCATCCATCGGAAGGCCTCTTCTCTTGTGCTCTCTGGCAACGGCAAGAAGCTCCTCCTGATTGCGGTAACGGAGCTTACACTGCCAGTAGCCAAGACCATATTCAGGTATCATAGGGGTTCTTCCGGCAGCCGCCGAATACTGCTCCTCAAGCTCGAAAGGTGTATCGCCCGCTGTGATGAAGTAATCAAGCTTCTTGGTGCTCTTAGCATACCACTCTGTCTTATTGGTTCCGAATGTAGCCGTTCCTATCGCAGGGTTATTCCAAAAAAAGCCGTAGCCTCTGCTTGAAATCATAAAAGGTACACTCGCCTGACTGTTTCTGTGTGCAAGCTCAAGTGTCGCTCCCTTTTTGTCCAAATGCTTCTCCTGATACTGTCCCATACCGAATATCTTCTCATCATCATACGCCTCGAACCTTGCCGTGAGCTCATAATCCGTAGAACCCGGAATAGGCTTAAGCTCTCTTGCATCCACGCGAATAGGAACGCAGTAGCGGTTGATGCGGTTTCTGTTTCTCCAATATTCCTCGGTAAGGAGCTCTCCTCTCTGATTGTAGAAGGAAAGCCAGCCCTCGGTTGATATCTGAGCCGTAATTTTTCCGTTCTTCATTCTGTATATTTTGCCTGTCTGATGATATTTCTTATATTCATCCGACTTATACCAAGGGTCAGTTGTATCCACCTCCTCACAGGTAATTTCAGGAACACACTCCTCCACCTTCTCGGTAAGCGCCCAGTCATGGGCATCCATGACAGCCTCACCTGTCATGCGCACACGCAGTGAGTTGACACCCCAAGGCTCGAGCCACAGCGTGTATTTTCCGTCACCGATTACAAGTCTGTTATCTTCCTGCCATACTCTCATATACGTTCTCCTTCCCCACAGACTTCTCCATATATAACACCTCTTGAGCCTGTTGCTATAAAGAATCTTCCGAATTCTCTCTTATCTCCGTCAATACTGTTGATATCACCGAACATCTGCCTGTCCGTATTGATTCTCTCATAGGTTGCACATTCATCAAAGCTTCTGAAAAAGCCGTACTGACCATCAATCATGCCGCAGATATACAATGCCTTGTTATCTTTGAGATAATCTCCTCCTCTGCGGCCGAGACCGAGACCCATTCTGAATACGCTGTCGCCATCCTCTGTCAGCTTCACAAGCTCTGTACCCGTTCCGTCAGCATGGCATGTCAGCTTATATAAGCCATTTTCACCTGCGGCAATATAGATTACTCCCGTCTTTCCCGCTTCAACACGAATCTCCGTCTTATCTGCGGTATCTATTCTTCCGAAATCAATCTTCGGAAGCCCTGCATCCACAATATTGAAGTTCTCTCCCGCATCCGTGCTCACATAGAACTGTCCGCTCTCTCCGAAGCCATAGAAACGATTGTTGTCCATCCTGTCAGAAAATACCTTGAGCTTTCCTGTACCCTCGTCAGCTCCGTGGACATTGACCTTATAGTATGTCCGTCCTCCATCATGACTTCCGACAACAAGTTTTGCCGGCAGCTCTATACAGTCCGCAATCGACCATACTATATTCCTCGTATCAGGCGACATTGCGACCCATCCGGCATTCACATTCGGTTCTTCAATCTGATGCAGCTTCTCATCAATCTCTTTGTCAAGTCCGTAAGGCATCGGAAGCCTTGTAAATGTCTTACATCCATCGTCCGTTCTTACAAGACCACCCTTGGTCTTTCTCTTCCAGTTTCCCCTTGCGGTGACAATGGCGGTATTGTAATTGACATCCGATATATCAGCGTTGATACATGTTATGTAACGGTTTCCCTCCGCGTCATCGAAGGAATTCCTGCACGGCTCATCAAGCTTCGTGAACGCAAAGGCTCCCAAGTCTCCCACGATATCGAGAAGCTTTACATCACCTGCAAGCGGCGCATACACGTTAAGATGCACTGTCTCTTCTATTCCCGTACACTTGTCATGGTAAGCCGGATTTTCCGAAGTGAACGCATCGCTTCCGAACACTCCCGTTCCCGAATTGAACCATACCTCATCCTTGTTAAACGGATTAATTTTAATGTCACTCATCCAGTGGAGAATCGACACTCCTCCGTTGTACTGAGGCTTCATATATGAAGTATTGAAGTATATTCCGCCCTTTTTCAGTCCCTCAAGACTCACTTCCCAGTTATTTCCATAGTCATGTGATATATATACCGCCTCGACGGTCTTAAGCTCCCTGCACAATGTCGAACACGCAAGCAGTCCCGGCTCCTGTATACATGAGCTGATACCGCCAAAGCCGTAATCAAGATATCCCGAAGCTCCCATCGGGGTTATATCGTCATATCCCGCAATCCTTCCATTCTCAAAGTAATATCTGAGCACTCTTCCGCCAATTACATCACCTGTATCACAGCTGTATCCGAGGTCGACAATATAATTGAATCTTCCGGTGCTGTTCATGGTCACATACAGATACTTTCCATCATAATCGTATCTTGATGCCACATTTCCGTTCATGCGGCAATCAGCTATCTCATAGCTTTTTGGCTCGATAAGCTCCTCAAAGCTCTCTCCCGCATCATAGGATATATACAAGCTGTGTCCTCTGTGCTTATCGTCAAGCTTGGTTGTAAGCCCCGCTGTTCCGACAGCCACCGTTCTGCCATCAGGTGATACCCACACGAAGGTCATATACTCCTCAGGAAGCTTAAGCTTCTCCCAGCTCTCCCCCCTGTCACGGCTCCTTAATAATCCGCCGGTCTGACTTGCAAAATACAGTGTATCCGTATCGCTCTCGTCAACTACCAGTCTCATTCCGGTTCCGCGCCCGCTTAGGTTGCCATGAACCATTGTAGGAATAGACGTATATCGGAAGCTCTCTCCGTAATCATCAGATATACACAGCCTGCCGCACGGCTCACCGTTAATGCCGCACGCAATATACAAGCGTTCAGGATTATCGTTGTCAAGTGCTACAGCTATCGGAAAGGACTCAGCCACATCAACCATTGTCACATGGTCAATAAGGCTCTTCCATCTCTTCTCGTCGTACAGATACCTGTACACACCTCCTATATCCGTTCTCGCATAGAGTATGCCGGGTACCTTTTTGTTAAAAGCGAATCCGGTTACATATCCTCCTCCGGGAATAGGCGCATTCTTATACCTATATGGTATCTCTGCCTTAATCTTCTCTGTTATTCCGGTCATCTTAATCCTCCCATACATCACCGCAGTTTTGCTGTACCAATATATGCTGGTTAGATTGTGACATCAATATATAATTTTTTCTACCCTAATTTTTTTACCTGTTTACTGTTGCTTTACGACCTTAAGTGTCAAATCAGTTCCCGAATGGGTGATTGTAACTACAATATCATCCTTCACATAATAGCTTGTGAGACCGTCCGGAGTTGAACTTGCGAACAGATATCCGCTTGTCTCAAGGTACTCGCAGTAGGTATCAAAGGCTTCCTTCGATATTCCCGTGAATGTCATTACTCCGCCGTTGTCGACAGCCTCATATCCTGTAAAGCTTCCCTCCGTAAGATACGGAACATTGGAAAACACAAGCTTATCATTATCAAAGTAGCTGTATCTTGAGTCCGTCGCCTCAGAAGGCTTAGTCGGAGCC
>CAKRIL010000032.1 GCA_934343915.1 uncultured Lachnospiraceae bacterium
ATCCAGCCCTCCGGCTGTATCGGTTGAGCAAAAGTCAGCGTGGGAATGGTGTGGTATCTTTATCTAAGTGAATCCCCACGCTCCCATTTCGATACACTTTGAGCCGTAATACCAAGGTATTCTGCCACATCCTCTTGTGTTAAATCCTTTAAAATTCGATACTTTTTTAAATTTTCCGATAAATATAACATATTGCCCTCCCGTGACTTATTTTGATAAAATTATATCATGAGAGCCCACATATTCAATGACGCATTGGTTGTACCACACTCAACCGAGATTATCTATTATACTAATAATCTTATTCAAATTGTCCGTAATATCCACAGTTCCATCCAGCACAATAATCGGACATTTCAATCTCTTTTCTTCTCCCAATTGAATTCGTTTTATTTGTATCTCAAACGGAGTCTTTACCACAAATGCCACATCCAGTTTTGCAAGAATTCCTCAAGCTATATTCTCCCCATACATAATCTACCTTCTTAGACTTTCTATTCATCATAAGACTACTATACTGCTTGGCAGCCTGACGCACGGTGCAGTTATTCTCGATAATGTATGACTTAGACTTAAGGGCTAGAACTACGGACGTTAAAAAAGCCCATTGCCAGGCGTATTGCTGCCTTCAGGTATGCTGACATTTAATACCACAACGCATTTTAGAAGAATCACAATATCTTATTTGACATAATATAAGAAAAAAATTATACTGTTATTAATGGAGATTTGGGAGGTGAAATAACAATGGGTATATATTTTAATCCTAATAACAGAAGTTTTACACAAGCAAAAAACAGCCTTATTTATATTGATAAGACCAACTTATTGAGATTTCTTAACCAAAAACTATTGACAGAGGAAAAATGTATTGCCGTAAGCCATGCCAGACGTTTTGGTAAATCGCATGCCGCCGGAATGATTGATGCCTATTACAGTCTCGGCTGTGACTCCACAAGCCTTTTTGAAAATACAAAGATTGCTTCGGATGCTGATTATAAAAAGTACATGAACAAATACAATGTTATACATTTGGATATTTCCTCATTTTGGGATGACTACAAAAATAATATTGTTGAAAAAATTCAGGATTATGTACTTGATGAGTTAAAAGAAATATTTGAAAATGACATTGATTTTACTAAAAAGTTCAACGTTGTTCTTATGAGCATTTACAATAAAACAAATATTCCTTTCGTTATCATTATTGATGAATGGGATTGTATAATCAGAAACAGTCATGACGAGGATTTGATTCATAAGTATTTGCAGTTTCTCCATTCGCTGTTTAAATCAGAGGAATCCAAGTCATTCTTGGCGCTGGCATACATCACAGGTATCCTGCCTATCAAGAAGATAAAGGACGAATCGGCGCTCAACAATTTCATGGAATTTACAATGCTTAACTCAAAACCGATTACGGAATATTACGGTTTTACCGAAGATGAAGTCAAAATGCTCTGCAAAGAACATAATATGGATTTTGAAACTGCCAAAGCATGGTACAACGGATACCTGATAGACGGTATCCATATGTATAACCCTAATTCCGTATCAATGGCTGTGAGCAGGCAGGATTTCGACTCATATTGGAAAAATACATCCTCTTTTGCATCAATAAATACATTTATCACCATGAATTATGATGGATTAAAGAATGATATAATGAAGATGCTGTCAGGCGGAAAGGTCTATGTAAATACTGACACATTTCAAAATGACTTTTCCACTGTTTCATCAAAGGACGATGCTCTGACTGCCTTAATCCACTTGGGTTACCTTGGATACGACAGAGAAGGAGCAAGTGCCTATATACCTAATTATGAAGTTAAAAAGGCATATCAAGCTGCACTTTGCACCGGTAATTGGAGCGAGGTGGCAAAATCAATCGGGAAATGTGATGAACTGCTCAGTGCAACAATTAACGGAGACAGTAAAAGAGTTGCCGAGCTTATCGAGCTAGCACACGACACCTACACTTCCGTCTTGAGATATAATGACGAAAACTCCTTGAGCTGTGTGCTTACCATGGCATATTTTACCGCGCCTGCATACTACAATGTCGTCCGCGAGATGCCCGCCGGTAAAGGCTTTGCCGATTTTGCTTTTATCCCAAGAAACAACGCAGGGCACAGACCTGCAATGATTGTAGAGTTAAAGTACAATCAGTCAGCCGACGCAGCTATACAGCAGATAAAAAATAATCACTATAATGGTGCTCTTGCAAACTACAGCAATAAAATTTTACTTGTTGGAATTAACTACGATTCCGAGGGGAAAGAAAAGAAACATCATACCTGCATAATAGAAGAATATGTAAAAGCATGAGTTTTAACTCTTGAAAGTATGGAATTATTTATACTTTCAAGAGTTTCTTCGTTCATTAAAACAACTCATCCAACAGCATATAATACCTGTTCTTCCCGGCATCCATCTCAAGTCCGAGCTCGTCAAGCAGCATATATGGCTCAAATTTAAAATATGCTTTTCCGCCATTATATCTGCCCGAAAAATTATGCTCGAGACTGCGGAGAACTATCGCAATATCCTGCCATCTGTCGGCAGGTCCCATCTTGCCAAGGTCAATAAAACCGCTCAGTTTGTCATCCTTTACAAAAATGTTCGGCAGACAAAGATCCCCGTGAGTGAACACAATATCCTCCTCAGGCTTGTTCTGCTCCAGCCAGCGAAGAAGCTGTTCGGGGTTTTCAAAACCACCATCACCGAAGGTTTCAGGCTCCACATTGTCCAAGTCGACCAGATTATTCTCCACATTGTATCGTGCCGCCTTCAACCGCTCATCAAGGCGGCTTGCGCTCAAATTACAGTCCGACACAGCCACGGACCACAGCATTTTAAGTGCCTCCGCCGCCAGACGAATTAATTTGTGCGGTTCGTTCAGATACTCTTCATCGCACAACATTTTTCCCGCAACTCTGCTCATAAGAGTGTACGCCTTTTCATTTTCAACACAATACGCCAAAATATCAGGAATCGGAAGTCTCCCACGCAGCCATCTGACAGCCTCATACTCATTGTCGCTCTCATGCGTATGCGGCTGAATCTTTAAGACATATTTTGAAAAAATGAGAACATCTGAGCCTGACATTCCCGTTGTGTTTCTTGTATATGCCTCAGTGCCGATAATTTTCCTGATTTCCTGCGGAATGTATAGCTCGCCCATTCTGTCTTTCTCCTTTAAAAACAAAAAACATTCTCCACTTCCACATCAAATGTCTTTTTTGCCATGCGCCACATTGCCTTTGCATGTATTCTATCATGCCACACAAATCGACGCAGCACCTTTCTCACAGACCACATTTCATCATAGCTGCCCTTCTGCATCAGATTGTCGGGAAATCCCGGCATCCTTTCCAGAAGCTCAAAGCCTCGCCTGCGGCACTCCAAAATGTTTCCCTCATTGTCCGCATCGACTCCAATTTCACTAAAATAATAGCTGTTGACGTTCTTGGTATGTGTGTACATTTCCTCTGCAGTGCGTGGAATCTGCCCGTAGAATGTCTTGCGAAGCGGAAGCGCACTGATATTTTTGTCAGGAATTGACTCGTACAGTCTGAGAAAATCATCCGCCGATCTGAGCGCGAGCTCCTTTAATGTGCAGTATTCACTATATGTAAACGGTGCTTCCTCTGTCTTAAAAATAACGTCGCTGTCGGCATCCTTAATCTCAAGCTGTGAATCCTTTTCCTGAACAACGTCACACTCAATATCTTTCGGTGCAGCTTCTCCAAGCCACGCATAGTATGACCTTATTTCATCGGGCATCTTCCTTACTGCTTCCTCAAGCGAGGCTCCTCTGGTAAACGCACCGATGCAGTTGCCGGCATATAACAGGCTGTCGCTGCCATTGTGTTCCCATATACATTCTATTTTCATTTGCCGTGCTCCTTTTTCGTGTTCTCTGATTTTCTCCTAAGCTCCTCGAATTTATCCAAAACCGTCATAATATTGCTTGAGTTTGCCTGATATTTGCGGGCGGAAAGTTTATTCGGATTGACACTCTCAATCTGTCTTTTTTCCTTAAACCTTGAAGCCTTATCCTTCTTTTTCTTGTCGTCAACCTTCATCCCAAGATACACCCGTTCTATATCCTTGCAGAACCAGACAAACTCATAACCTTTATCGTCACAATATTTTTTTGAATCCTTTAAAAACTGTTCGTCGACATGCTCAACATCATACTCATCACAGTCAAAACAGAAAATTACCACAGATTTATTTCTGTCGGCAGACCTGTTGTAGCGGGAAATGAGTGAATTTATTTCCTTTTCCATTTTGGTGTATTTCCATTTCCCACCCATATACACCTGACTGAACTTAATCTGCGTCCGCTCGTACTCATAAAAATGCTCTACCGTGTCCTTAATATACATCCAGTCCGAATTACATTTCTTATCTGTCTCGACAACAAAAATCAACTGAAGCCCCATCATTAGTCCTCCGCACCCGAACCGAATACACTGATAAAATCGGTCAAATCGACATTGAACGGTGAACCCTCTATCATCCCGCTCCTGTATAGCTTAGACGGCGAGTAATTGCCATTAGTCCTCCACGGGTATATCATATGGTTATCCGATAAAAAGTCGATTGACTTCTTGTTGCGCTTTAAGACATCCATCGGACCGACATTGTGCGTCGTAAAGCAGAGCTGCCCCTGTCCGTATTCCATCAGATATTCCAACAGTGCGCACAAATACACATCATGTAAGTTGGAATCGAGCTCATCAATAAATACGATTCCGCCCTGCACCATCTCGTCTATATAGGCGAATAATTTTATAAGCTTCTTGATACCGGTGCTCTCATATTCAGCATTAACCTTATAGCCGTCGTACACCATTACTAAATCGCATATCAGACTATCCTTATTCTCCTTTTTATCGATTTCAATTTCCTGAAGATCCGCCTTAAAAATATGGAGAAAATTATATAATTTACCAACAATACTCTGAAATTTTTTGTAAGACTTCTTGTGTATAACATTCTGTGTCACTTGCAATACATCAATTAAATCATTATTCATGTACATTAAATTGTTTACAAGCAGATGCATTTTTTCATTATAATCTTCTTTATTGTAAAATAGCTTAGCCGTATTCAATGCAACGTATTCTTTATGTTCATCTGACTGGTCTAAATATACATGTAATTTCCTTCCAAATACGCACAAAACGCTCGTTCCCGCCCAAAACTGATTATATATGTTGCTTTTTTTATTGCCCTGTTTAATTACAGGCGATATAAATTTTTCATAAAAAAGAGTGCTCATAGATGACATAGTCAATAAATTCATTGTTTTATTAACAACATCCGTATAAAATTCATCCTGCCCGTTCTCTTTGTATAATGTAATGATTTCACCATTCACAATCTCAAAAATTTTTTTCGCTGTTTCAATTTTTGATGCTGCCATTCTGAAAAATAAATTTTCTTTGGAAATAACATATTTTTCCGTGTTGTCTTTTGACAGCGTTACACTGTATGTGAATACAACCGGTCCATCCTCAACATCTACAATATACTCAGCCTCAATGCACAGCTCTTTTAACTTCTTGTTTATAATTTCATCCAAATTTTCCTGCACAAGAGGGTTGCTTAAATAATGCGAATCCGTGATAATATTCCTCAAAATATCCACAGATGATATAATTGCCGACTTGCCCGAACCGTTCGTGCCGTAGATTCCCTTGATATTGTACTCTTGTGTCTCGGGATTCTTTGTGATGGTTTTCTTATAAAATGACAGCGAAACAAGTTCATCCAGTGTCTTTATTCCCTTTACCGAATAATTGGTCAAATAAATATCCTTCATTGTTCATCAATCCTCCTGTTCATATCTCATAATATAGCACAAGCCGAGATAAAAATAAATACAAAATGTATATTTTTATCTCGGCTTATGTTTCTCAAAATTTAATATGTCCAACTAAAAATTATTTATTCAGTTTCGGCTCCAAATAGTACCAACATGCGTCAGCACCACACCTCTGCCTTCTCCGGCAGGCACCTTCCGTTGGTTTCAATTACATCCTTGTACCAGTACGCGGAATCCTTAGGTATGCGCTCCTGCGTCGTGAAGTCGACATAGACCATTCCGAAGCGCTGCGTGTAGCCGTCAGCCCACTCGAAGTTGTCGAGGAACGTCCATTCAAAGTAGCCTCTCACATCTGCGCCCTCGGCAATTGCCTTTTCCATGCCCTTGATGTAGCTCTCAAGGAAGGTTATGCGGTTAGGGTCGTGAACCTTATGGTCGCCGCTTACGAGGTCATGGCAGGACATTCCGTTCTCGGTAATGTAGAGCGGAAGCTGATATCTTTCATAGAGGAACCTGATTCCGTAGTAGAACGCCCTCGGCGTTACAGGCCAGCCCATAGCGGTGCGCGGGAATCCCGGTGCTCTGTCAACGAACTCAGGCCCGCCGTCCTTTCCGGCGCGGACAAAATAACCATTGTATATGTTCTGTCCCATAAAATCGAGCGGCTGATGAATAAGCTCCATGTCCTCCTTCGTTATCTCAGGAAGATAAGCCGCGAACTTCTTAAGTCCCTCCTCAGGATAATGTCCAAGGAATACAGGGTCGGAAAACCATGCCACATTCCATGTCCAGTTATCCATCGGATTGTAGAAGCCGAAGTACACCTTCTTTGCCGCTTCAATGTCCTCAGGGGTATCTGTATAAGGGTATGCGACACCGCCTGTCGGCGCGTAGCCCACCTTAATCGGCTTTCCCGCATATTTTCTTAAGTTTATGACAGCCTGACCATGTGCCTTTAAAAGATTGTGCGCAATCTGGAAGGTGTCGGTGATGGAATGCTTTATTCCCGGTGCGTGGACACCGCTTAAGTGTCCGAGTCCGACAACGCACTGCGGCTCATTTATCGTGATAAAATAATCGCACAGGTCGGCAAAGTTCTCGGCAACAACCTTCGCATACTCACCGAACCAGTCCACAATCTGAGGATTGAGCCAGCCGCCCTTTACCTGAAGTGCCTGAGGAAGCTCCCAGTGAAACATCGTTATGTAAGGTGTAATTCCGTTCTCCTTCATCGTGATAATCATATCACGGTACATATCAATCGCCTTTTGATTGACTCTTCCGGTTCCTTCAGGAAGTATACGCGCCCAGTTCATCGAGAAGCGGTAGGCCTTTATGCCGAGCTCCTTCATGAGTGCATAGTCCTCCTTGTAGTGATGCATGTGGTCGCATGCCGTATAAGCATTCTGGTTTTCGTGGATATGTCCTTCCTCTGTGAACACATCCCACACACACTTTCCCCTTCCGTCATCAGGGTCTGTTCCTTCTATCTGATAGGCGCTGCTCGCAACGCCCCACACAAAATCATCTCTGAACATATTTTTCCCGCTCCCTTTCTATCTTCTTCCACTTGCAATAACAGATACAAGATAAAATTCCGACACATCCTCATCGCTTGTCTCAACAATCTTAATCTCTACCGTATGCTCCTTGTTCTCACCGTGCTCAAGGAGTGTGTAGAGTTCAAGCTTATCTCCCCATGTCTCATCGAAGTTCGCATCAAGCTTCACCGCGTTCGACTCATCACCGTCAATTATCGCAGCCGCTATCGGTGCCGGCTTGTTAATCGTCTTTCTAAACTGTACCGCGATACAGCTTCCGCTTACCTTAAAGGTAATACCTGCACCCTTCTTAGAAGCAGTAAAGCCCTTCTTGAAGCAGTCGGTAATATCTCTCTGCTCTGATGTATCGGCGGTAAAGCCGTCAAGAACAGGAGTGGAATTGTCATTTCTGTATCTTACTGAATCCTCGTAGGCATTGGCGGTAAGCGGTACCGGAAGTGCGTCCGGCTGTGCGCTTTTGCTTGTCATAGACGCTGAATTTAAAAATTTATCTGCCGTCCTGGCAGTTTCATACTCCGCCTTGACTGTATTTTTTATCTGCTCAAGGCGCTTTGTAATCACCATGCTGACAAGCTCATGTCCGCAGTCATTCGGATGAAGGTCATCAGGCGTGATTCTTCTGTTGTCGAACTTGCATCTTAAAAGTGCCTTGTAGAGCGTACTCTGCATGCTGACCGAAGGAAGATTGTAATGTCTTGCGATTCTTGAATGAACAAGCTCAGCGCTTGCCCCGTTGTTGTAGCATACGTTGTGAACAAGCATTAGTGCCGGGTGAGTTTCCGAAGAGAGTATCTTCCTTACAAGTCCCTCATAGGTCTCCTCAAAATGCTCCGTGCTCTCATCATTTACCGAGAATTCCGCAATGACAAAATCAGGCTTCGCAGCAAGCAGGTCATCCTCCGCTCTTGCCACACCGAACTGTGAGGTGGTTCCTCCGATACCGGCATTTACATACTTAAATTCGGCCTCGGGAAAAGTATCCACCCACCACTTATACACAAGATATGCGTAGCACTTCTGCGGTGTGGATGAGAGGCTTCCCTGTGTTATGGAGCCTCCGATGAAGCCGATTGTAAGCTTTTCTCTCGCCTCGGCTCTCCTCATCACGTCCTTGATGTTCCATATGTATCCCGGATTGGCAACCCCTTGCCCAAAATCAATATATTTTGCTAAATCATTCATGTTTCTGCACTCCTTTTAATATTTTCCGCTAAATAGGCAATTGCGAAACACAATTTTGACGGTAAACAGTTGTGCAAATTTAACTAATTCGGAAGCAGGTACTATGAAGCCGCCGGTACTTAGGCAGTGTATTTTACTGCGTTATGTACCGTTGCGTGATTCATGTAGCGAAAGCGTGCCTGTGGTGAATTGTTAAATTTGTACAACGTCCGCTTTCAAATATATAGTTTCGCAATTGCTTATTTTCCGTTAAATGTTACCTCTCTTTTTCTGTATATAACAGCCGAATTATATAATCTTACGAATGTAGCCCGAAAGCTCCTCAGCCATCTCCTCCGCCTCAGGTATCCTGATATGTCCCGGCGTTCCGGCACCGTTGCGCTTGTACAGGAAATGATGAACCCTGCCGGATGCGATTTTTCTGCACACATCATCAATCGCCCTGTCCCATGCCTCATCGTGCATAAGAATGGTAGTTGCAAGAATTATCTGTGCCGATGGGTACAGATCCATAAGCCTTCTTACGAAGCTCTCATAATGTGCTCTCCACTTCTGTGCCTTGGCTCCATCGTAATCCACAGGCATATAGTTGTCAGGGTGTGCGTCATTCTGCCCTATCGCTACAATCACGACATCCGGCGTATACTTTGAAAAATCCCACTGCTTTACCTCTCCGAGGTCAGGAAGATACTCTATCTTGTCGTAGCAGGAATCCACGCCGAGATAACCCGGTGCTCCGAAGTAGCCCGTTCCGTCAAGAAGGGCTATTCCTCCCTGTGAAATGTTGTGAAGCTTTGCATTAAGCTTTCTCGCGGTTATCCATGCATAGGAATACCAGCTGTTCGAATACTCGCCGTTATGAACCGGGTCCTGCTTTCCAACATACTCGACCGCCTCTGATACCTCACCGCACGATACGCTGTCCCCATATACCTCAAGCTTTAACCTCTTATCTTTTTCCGATTCGCACGCTGAAATCGCAGCCCCATCCTCGAGCTCGAAGCCGTGAAGAATCACATAGTCTGCTGAATCCTGTCTCTTAAAAAACATCAGCTCATGCCATGTCTTCTTATCGGCGGTTTCTTTTTTATCAGCATTTTCATCGGTATAAATCACATACTCATGCTCCGCGTCATCCTCATAAAGCAGAACCGCCGTCTGCACGCCGTCAATGATGCAGCCCATTCTGTTGCTCCAGCACGACCGCCTATTGGTAAGACGTACCTTGACATAGCTTCCGGTAAAACGGAATACAACATAGCTTGACGGATACACCATGACAGGTGCATCCGGATTATCAAAATCAATTCGACCGCAGTAACCAAGCCGCGGGTCGGATGGCTTAATAAACATAGCCTATGCCCTCCTCATGTTTCTATGCTTTCTTTAACAGCTCCATATTTTTTTCGATAAGTCCGCATCTCAGCTTTACACAGTCAGGAGAGCGAAGCGGATCCTGTGGTGTGTTGAACACATAGTCCACAAGCTTATCCATGGTCGTTGCCGCAACATGAAGTCTTGTGTCCGATGAAGCATAGTAGATGAACACTTCATTTTTCTCATTAGCGATAGCACCGTTGGTAAATACAACATTGCTTACATCACCGACTCTCTCCCCCTCCCTAGGTGCAATCAGGAATCCTGAAGGCTCCGCAATCACCTTGGCAGGGTCCTTTAAATCCGTCGCAAAGGCATAGATGACATATCTGAGTCCTGCTGCCGTGTTTCTGACACCATGCGCAATGTGAATCCAGCCGCGGTCAGTCTTAATCGGTGTGGCACCCGCACCATTCTTGACCTCAGTGATTGTATGGTACTTTCTTATGCTCGTCATTCTCTCCTCATCAATAACAGCATGCGTTATATCATCGCAGAGCCCGAAGCCGATTCCGCCGCCGCTTCCTGTCTCGATGAAATCATCCATCGGTCTTGTGTAGAATGCATACTTTCCGTCGACGAACTCAGGGTGAAGTACGACATTTCTCTGCTGCGGGGAATGAAGTGTAGTGAGATTGTCAAGTCTCTCCCATGTCTTTAAATCCTTGGTTCTTACTATTCCTGCCGCTGCAACAGCCGCAGAGAGGTCATTGGAGCTTGTGTCCTTGCTCTCAGAGCAGAACACGCCGTAGATATATCCGTCCTCATGCTGTGTAAGTCTCATATCATATACATTAGTTTCCTCAGGGCATGTGTCCGGAAGCACAACCGGATAATCCCAGAATCTGAAGCCATCCACTCCGTTGTCGCTCTCAGCCACGGCAAAGAATGATTTTCTGTCATTTCCCTCAACACGCGCAATGAGGTAATACTTACCATTTAACATGATTGCGCCCGAGTTCATAACCGCGTTGATGCCAAGACGTTCCATGAAGTAGGGATTGGTCTCAGCATTAATATCATAACGCCACTCAATCGGCGCGTGCTCCCTTGTAAGCACCGGATACTCGTATCTGTCATATATTCCGTTGTAAAAATCAGTCTTGTTGTTCTTTCTGGCAATCAGCGCCTCCTGCTTTGCCTTTTCCACAAAATATCTCTCATGAATCATATAGAATATTCTCCTTTTATATTTTAATTCCTATGTGTATGATGTGTTATATTTATATGCCATGCCGACTTTTGGCAGATGCTTAGATATTCTTAGCTTCGAACAACGGAGGCACGGTAATAAATATAACGCTTATACGGTACAAATCATTCGTATGTTTTTTGTCCGTCGCATCCTCATCAATCTCCGATTCTCTTCATAACCTCCATGCACATGCGCCCGTTATGGTACGGACACTTCCATGGCTCCACGATAGGTCTGCCCTCCTGCGGTGTTCCATCCTCATTCGTTGCCCAGAACCACTCCGAGCCCGGTCGTCTGTCAATCTGATATGACTGTATGTATTCCCACTCGGAAAGTGCCGCATCTCTGTACTCATCAGCCTCAGGATTCTTCTCGTAGGCGTTGAGGAAGCCTATCACTGTCTCTGCCTGAACCCACCACACTCTTGTTGTGTTCACCACGCCGCGCTCACACTCATTTGCAAGTGAATTGCCGTTAAATGCCTCCTCATACACATGCTTTGCGAGAGCCTTTGTAATCGGCGTAAGCTTGTCATACAGCTTCTTATATACACCATCCGTAATTCCCTGACGCTTCTCCTGCATTCCGATTATCTCGATGCCTCTGTCAATCAGCCATGATGTCTCGATATCGTGACCGTAGGAATGAAGGTCGATAAGTGTATTGTAATCCATGTCAAAAAATACCTCCTGACGCTTCTTCTCAGGATTGTACATTTTGTCCGCAAAAAGATTCAGTATGTCATACAGCTTGCCCTTCACCTCCTCGTCGGCTGTCACGCGGTAGAGCTCCGTGTATGCCTCAAATACATGAAGCAGCGTATTCATCGTTCTTCCCGCCATGACACCGTTCTCAGAGAGCTTCTCATTGCTCGCAGGCTTAAAATCCTGTGTGAACGCTTCAAGATAGCCTTCCTCGTCGCGGCATTTTGTCTCAATCACATTATATAAATCATAGGCAAGCTTTAATGCCTCCTCATCCCCCGCCGCCTCATAGTAGGATGAGAGTGCATATATCGCAAACGCCTGATTGTAGGTGTGCTTTGTAGTGTCGAGCGGCTTTCCGTCATGTGTGACAGACCAGAATATCCCGCCGTACTCTCTGTCGATACATTTGTCTCTCATAAATGTGTAAGCGTGCTCAGCCTCCTTTAACAGGCTCTTATCCTTCAAAAGAGTGTAAGCATTTGCAAAAAACCATGTTATTCTGCTGTTGAGAATGCAGCCCTTCTCAGCCTTTCTGTCAAGCCGCAGGTCATATGAAAGCCAGCCGTAATAGCCTCCGTCCTCATCATCAAGCAGACTCTTCCAAAACGGAATAATTCTCATGGTAAGCTCCATTGTAATCTCGTCCTTCATGGTTCTTAACGCATCATCCGCCTTAATGGTATCCACACCCGGTGTCACAATTTTACTGTTCATAATATCTCCCTTCTGAATTATATAATTTTAATTCTTAATTACGTGACTTCTGATATCTTTCACACTGCCTTTAATCACAAGCTGTCCCTCCACGATGTACACCCTGTGCCGGTAATCCTCGCCTGAAATCTTTTTGATAAGCGTGTGAACCGCACGCCTTGCCATCTCCTTAGTGTCAACCTCGTATGTGGTTATCTCCACATCGCACATGCCGGGGTAGATATAATTGTCGTAGCCCACTACGGATATATCCTGCGGAATCTTAAGCCCCTCCGCCTCAAGCTTCTTTATAAGAAAGCTCGCGGCAAGGTCGCAGTTGCACACAAAGGCTGTCGGCAGTTCTTTTGGAAGCTTTATATAATTCTCTGCATCAATGCTTCCCTGCTCCTTCTCCCTGTCATCGATTATCCACTCGGGTCTGACCTCACAGCCATGCTCCATCATGGCTCTCAAATATCCCATATATCTGTCGGTTATCGAACCGGTCGCAAGCACCGTTCCAAGATAGCCAATCTTTTTATGACCCATCTCAAAAAGATAGTTCGTCAGCCTGTACGCTCCGTAGTAGCTGTCGGATATAACGGCATCCGCTTCCTTTTTGTTGTCGCAGAAATCAAGATATATCATAGGGAGGCTGCAGTTCTCATTGAGAAATTCAAGATACCCCCAGCTGAGCCGCCCCATAACAATTATCCCGTCCACGCGGTTGTCCGTCACAAGCTTCGGCATTATATGATTTTTCTCTGTCTCCACATCGACGGGCTCCATGACGACGAAGCATTCCCTCGCAATCGCCCTTCCCGTTATCTGCTTATACATTTCCAAATAGAACGAGTCATACTTATCGATATATCTTTCTCCGACGAGCACTCCAAGCGTATAGCTTCGCAGCTTCGCCTGTCTCGGCTCCTTAGACGGCGGCACATAGCCCATGCTGTCAGCAAGCTCCACAATCTGCTTTCGCAGCGTGTCACTCACGCCCTTCTGTCCCGAAAGAGCCTTCGATACAGTGACCGTGCTCACTCCGAGCTGTGCACCGATGTCTGCGAGCCGTACTGATTTTTTCACGTCGCGCCACCTCCTTCTGCTAATTAAAAATATGGTACGTCAAAACATGCATTTTTTGACTAATCTCTTTTGCAATCATCTTGCAGTAAGATATACCAATGTGCTCTTGAAATCTCCCCACATGTTAGGAATTTTAAGTCCGGCGCTCATAAGCGTGTCACCGTGAAGTCTGACGTCTTGGTTCTCACCGTTATCTATTGTATCTTCATAGAGCACCTTATATACCTTATCCGGCGCAAGTCCCGCAAGCTTAATCATTCTACTCTTATAATTCGGTCGGTTCAAAACCTGAACATAGGTTAAAAGTGCCTCCGATTTATCCTTTGCCACAATCATATAGCAATCGTAAAGCTTGTTCTCCTGATAGGACGCAAGCCTGTAATAATCTCCGTTCCGCACAAGGTCATTGTACTTGTGGCAGGTCGCTATCTGTCCCGGTATCGCGTCCCTGTCCTCCTGCGGTATCTTTGTGATGTCAAGCTCATACCCGAAGGTTCCGCACAGTGCCACATCCCCTCTTGTCTTGAACGGTGTCACTCTGCCTACCGTATGGTTAGGACAGTCGGACACATGCGCTCCCATTGCCGAAAGAGGATATATAAGCGCCGTACCCTCCTGTATAGCCAGTCTCTCGATTGCATCCGTGTCATCAGAGCACCATATCTGAGGGCTGTAATAAAGCATTCCTGCATCAAAGCGTGCTCCGCCGCCCGAACAATTCTCAAGCAGAAGATTAGGAAATTCCTTCATAAGTCTCTCCTGAAGCTCATACACGGCAAGCATATATCTGTGTTCAAGCTCACCCTGTCTGTCAGCAGGAAGGTAATTGCTGTGAAGGTCGGTGTGCTCACGGTTCATGTCCCACTTCACATACTCAATATTCGCACTGCGGAGTATTCCCGCAACAGCCTCATAGCAGTAATCCACAACCTCAGGTCTTGACAAATCAAGCACATACTGGTTTCTTGAACGGCATGCCTCACGTCCCGGTATCGCAATAGCCCAGTCCGGATGCTCCGCATACAGCTTCGATTCCGGTGAAATCATCTCCGGCTCGAACCATATTCCGAACTTAAGACCGATTTTATTTACCTCATCGACAAGGTATTTTAATCCACCCTTAAGCTTATCCTCATTGACATACCAGTCTCCGAGACTTGTGCTGTCGTCATTTCTGTGACCGAACCATCCGTCATCCATGACAAGCATCTCTATTCCGCTCTTTTTCGCTTCGCGTGCTATGGCAATAAGCTTATCCGTATCAAAATTAAAATATGTAGCCTCCCAGTTGTTTATGAGGATAGGACGCTTCTTATCCTTGTAAGAGCTTCTGATAAGATGCTCTCTGTACAGGTCGTGAAGATTTCTTGTCATCGTTCCGAGTCCCGATGCCGAATATGTCATCACAACCTCAGGTGTCTGGAACTCCTCACCCGGCTCAAGCTTCCACTCAAAATTATCAGGGTGAATTCCCATGAGAACCCTTATGCTGTCGAACTGATTCTTCTCAGCCTGAGCAATAAAATTTCCCGAATATACAAATGAAAATCCATACACATGTCCTCTGTCCTGTGACAGCCCGTTATCTACAAGCGCAATGAACGGATGCTCCTGATGCGAGGACTTACCCTTGACTGAACCGACGCTCTGCTTTCCATAGCCTATTGTCCTAAGCTCCAGCCTTCTCTCGCGCGCCCATGAACCATGAAGAGAGAGAAGCTCATATCCCTCATCCGGCAGGTCAAGTGCCGCTGACATAACCTTTGTCACAAAAATATTCTTATCCGAATTATTCTTAAGACGGACACTTCTTGTTATCACATCCTGCTCAGGGAACACACTGTAAATAAGTGTCGCCGCAAGCCCGATACATGCGTCAGCCATGTCAATTTCCAGTGTGTATACCCCTGTATCATCACTGCTGCCCTGTACACTGCCTTCCCGTATACTGTTTCCCTGCCCGCATTCGCCATACTTTCCATATCCGGCAAATGTAGCGGGAAGTCCCTTAAGCTCGGGCTTTCCAGCATATATTCTGTGTCCGGTATACATAAGGCTCACCGCACGGCTGTTGTCATCACAGCGAACCGCTATGGCTCCCTCACGATAATCCCCCACATTATTTCCCGGATACTCAGTCGGGAATGCATCGAAGAAAGATCCCCTCTCTCTGTTATTCTTCGACGGCACGAACGGATTCTCGTCCGTTCTCAAAAGATACCTCACATCCGTGTCGCTTATCTTATCCCCATAGTATGCGTGACCGACGAAGCCCTCCTCATCGACCACCGAAATCACATAGCTGCTTGCTTTCGTGTCAAGCTTAAATGAGCGTGACTGCTCATCAAAAAAAATACCCATAACAACCTCCTCCGAATCACAATCGTTGCTATGGGTATTATATTATATTTAAGTAAATGAGTAAATTAAATTTAGCTAATTTAGCTTAATTAAACAGTTTTTTAATTATCTCTCCCCTATTCTCCTCAAGGTACTCCTCCGTAAAATGTGCCTCATCACCGAATGCGCTCTCAGGGTAATAATCTATGCCTTCAATGTAGTCTCCAAGCAGGTCTGCCAAGCCGTTATCTGCAATCTGCTGCGAGAACTCCCCCCAGTCATGATTGTCCTCCGTGTCCGGAAGCGGTGCTGCCATAACCTTGAGCTTTACGCCGTAGCTGTCGCAGAGCTCCTTTATCTTAGGCAGATACTTTATCGTAAGGTCGCTTAAATGCTTCTCATCACGAACCTCAAGCTGCTGCTCAAGCACGTTGTTTAGGTACACGTCCATATAATACGCATTATTCTCGATAAAGCTTTTCACAATATCATTCGTCGCATAGAGCTTTCCGAACCTGTCCTCAATATACTCTCTGGTGTCATCATCTATATACTGCTTATATGTGTCATTGTAGAAAGGTACAATAAAATACTGGAATGAAAAGTTAAACCACAGCGGATTTGCAAGGCTCTGAGGTCTTACGATATAATATACCTCCTCCGTCTGCGGATTGTTTTCAAGGTAACGATTGAGCAGAATATAATTGCCAAGCACCGTTATCGCCTGATTGGTCGCAAGATAGCATACCTCATCTGTCTCATCCTGATAATCCGGTGAAAAGATAAGACGTGCCACGCTGTCGCCTATGATAACCTTCGTGTACTCCGTCTTTTCCTCAGCAAGATCAAGCGCATAATACAGCTCCGGACCAAAGCTCGACGGACTGTTCTTCCCCCTGATGTACTGCACCGCAAAATAACCGCCAAGCGACACCACGACAAGAACCACAAAAACCACCACAGTTACTATAAACTTCACAAAACCTGATTTCTTTTCCTTCATACAAATCCTCCATGTCACTGTCATACAGCGACACCATCAGAATAATGAAAAATCTCTGTTTTCTAATATTTTTCATTACCATGTCTATATATTTTTATGTAGTGCCTTGTTCAGTCAAAACAGGCTCACAACCTTAGCTATGTATAATGAGATATATTTATATGTATCGCGACTTTTGGGAGAAGCGTAATTGTTCTTAGGGCTCTGACATCACCCAGCCAGAATCAGCACGGATGCTGATTCAGAAGCAATGCATACAAGGAAGTATGCTTTGCTTCGATGGCGGACATTATAAAAAATTTCACGGAGCCCTTAGAACATCTTGCTTCGTACAACGGAGCCGATACATATAAATATAGTCATTATACATTCACTGCCTTGGCTGCCTGTTTTTCACATTAACGTGCAGGCAGTATCAGAACTCAAAATACACAAACGAGCTGCTATCCGCCCCATACTGCATAAACCATATTACCATAAGGTCTACCACCAGCACATATATAGCCCAGCGCACAGGCTTCGGAAGCTTCTTAATTCCCGCGAATATTGAGCCTCCGCGCTCAGCCGCAGTATAAGCCGTCAGATCATATGCGAACAGCATTCCGATTACAAGTACAAGGTGAATGAGCATGCCGCTGTTAATTCCTATCGACTGCAGACCGCCCTTTATATATGCCACAGGCGAAGCAATCCCATGCCACATATTAGTCAGAACATACACTGCATCACCCACGCTGTCCGCCTCAAAGAATACCCATGCCACCGTCGCAAAGATGAACACAAGCACAATTCCGATAATGCGTGCAGCGCCTTTTTTTCTGTACGACTTGTCCTTCGGGTCGCGCCCATGCAGCTTAGCCCATGCATTGTGTGCGAAGGTCTCAAGCACCTGAACGATGCCGTGAAGCGCACCCCACACGATAAAGGTAAGATCAGCCCCATGCCACAGACCGCTGACAATGAAGGTTATCATGATATTGCATGCATACCTTAAGCTTCCCACACGGCTTCCTCCAAGCGGAATATAGATGTAATCGCGGAACCATGACGAGAGCGATATGTGCCATCTTCCCCAGAACTCCTTGACCGAGGAGGAAAAATACGGGTACTCGAAATTCTTTGCACCATCATAGCCAAGGAGCCGTGCCGCACCATTGGCAATATCCGAATATCCCGCAAAGTCACAGTATATCTGTATTGAAAAAAGGAACGCCGCCGCCATGAGCGCAAAGCCGTCGTACGCATTCACATTTGAAAATACCTTTGTGACATATCCCGAAAGCATATCCGCCACAATCATTTTTTTGAAAAAGCCGACTGCCATAAGCTTCACCGCGTCAGATGCTTTTTCATAGGAAAACACGCTGTCTGTAAGCGTATTATTCTCAAGCTGGTCGAAGAAGTGAGCAGGTCTTTCTATCGGTCCCGAAGCTATCTGTGGAAAGAAGCTGACATACACGGCATATTTTACAAAGCTGCGCTGAGCCGGAAGCTTTCCTCTGTACACTTCAACCATGTAGCTTATAACCTTGAAGGTGTAAAAGGATATTCCGATAGGCGCTGCTATCTTAAGAACCGCAGGTGTAAATCCGATTCCAAAAACACCAAGAGCATCTGACAATACCTGTCCCGCAAAGTTAAAATACTTAAATACCAAAAGAAGCCCCAGTGCGACCGCGAACGGTACACTGAAGCATAGCTTTCTTAAGCCTCCCTCACGCTTTTCCATGAGAAGCGCTCCGACATATGTCACAACACTCACCGCGCACAACAGGAGAAAATTATTTATCCCGAAGCCGAGGTAAAAATAGCAGTTGGCTGCAAGCACCACAAAATATCTGTATTTTGCAGGTATCAGCCAATATATCAAGAATACAGCCGTCATAAACACGGCAAAGCTAACTGAATTAAAAAGCATATATTATACTCCTTGTTTAACCGACTCCCTCTTTTTCCCGAACAGCTTCGCCGCCGGCTTCTCAAATGCAATATACACAACGAATGTCATGAGCACAAAGAATCCAAGCTCTATAAGCCAGTAGAGCGGCATCGGCATTGTCGTCGTCTCTTTATCAATAAGAGTCTTCATTATCAGTATTCCTATCGGATGTCCCAAATACAGCGAATATGAATACTTTGAGACAAATCTTACCGCTGACACTGCACCACGGCACAGCCTGTTATCCGGTATCCACTCTTCTACGTCCATTGTCACAAGAAGAAGTGTGGTAAACATAATAATCCAGTACAGCTTGGTATTGCTCACATCAAGTATGAGAAATGCAACTCCCATCAGCATAAGCAGGGTAACGTACTCGAATATCTTCTTTTCCTTCACGGCAAAGTAAGCCGCCACTCCGAAGAAGCACAGATATATAAAGTACGCCGGGTGTCTTCCCGCATACTCCGTACCCGCATACAATATTTCAAGGTAATGCACCCACACCTGACATACCACGAACGCCGCTAAGAGGGCAATCACCGCACGCCTGAAATTATTGATAAGCTTGTACAAGAACGGGGCAATTATATAAAATAACATAATCGTCACAATCGTTCCCGTCGTTCCGAGATAGAACCAAAAAAGGAGGTTCCGCGGAAAGAACGTGGTCGTGAGCGTGAAATACTTTACAAGACTCACAATTATCTGCTTTGCCGGATATCTCTCACCGAGCACCACAAGATAGATAAAAAAGTATATCAATACCACACCGTAATAGCTCGGAAGTATTCTTGCGAGCCTCCTCTTGTAGTAAGAGAGAGGAGAAATATCCTTGTGCCTGTCTATCGACAGGAACGCCGTATAACCCGTCAGAAGAAGGAACAGCTCAACACCGTGTCCGCCCCATCCGAATATCTCAAGATGCACCAGCACAATCATAATCGCTGCAACTGCTCTGATTATATCCAAATTCAATAATTTTTTATTTATACTCTCTGATTGCATGTATCTTTTCCCTTCACAACGCCGCAACACAATATTACTCTGTTCTCTTTACAAATACCGCTGATGAATACTCAGGAAGCTTGATGGTGAGAATGCCGCACGGTACATCATAGCGCACAACATCGCATGAATGTCCGTCCCTCATCGTGAACATAACCTGCTCAACATAATCGCCCTCGAGTACCTCCGCCTGCCATGCATCCACGCTTATCTCGCGCTCGCCGTCATTGTTGTTGATGACGACAATGACGCTGTTATTGTTGTAAAAGCGTGCATAGGCAAGAATATTGTAGTCGGCATATATATTTTTGCAGGAGCCGCGTATAAGAGCAGGATTCTCCTTGTGGATTCTGATGATGTCCTTGTGGAACTGAATAAGCTGCATATCCTCATGTCCCCAAGGATATGTTCTTCTGTTATCCGGATCCGTCCAGCCGCACACACCCGCTTCATCACCATAGTATATTGTAGGAGCACCCGGCCATGTCATCTGCATAACCACAGCCTCCATGAATATTCCTTTATTTACTCCGTAGTTGGCTGCCTCTGCACCCTTGCTCGCCGTTCTTCCTATAACCCTGTTGGTTCTGGTTAAAAATCTTGAATGGTCATGGTTGGACAGCTCATTCATCGATATTCTCATTGGCTGACCGCCGAGTCTCGCCATATTATGTCTCATATGCGATATAAAATAATTAGGATTGCCGCGCAGCGCATCATTGCTCGAATCGCTGTGCTTTTCCATTCCCGTGAGGAAATAGGTCACAGGCTCCATGAATGCATCATAATTCATGATTGTATCCCACTGGTCGCCCTGAAGCCAGCTGTATGAATCTCCGTAATTCTCGGCAAGTATTATCGCATTCGGATTGGCTTCCTTCACCGCATCCCTGAACTTGCGCCAGAATATATGGTTGTACTCCTGCGAGAAGCCGAGGTCTGCCGCCACATCGAGTCTCCAGCCGTCAACATTGTAAGGAGGTGACACCCACTTCTTTGCAATGCCTAAAATATACTCCTCAAGCTTCTTTGAGCCCTCATAGTTGAGCTTCGGAAGTGTATCATGTCCCCACCAGCCGAGATATGAATTGTTGTACGGCCACGCATAATCATCCTGAAACTTAAAAAAATCGTGATAAGGGCTGTCCTTGTCTACATATGCGCCCTTGTTGAAGCCTTCGCTTCCCTCGTATATTCTCTCCTTGTCGAGCCACTTATTGAAGGAGCCGCAGTGGTTGAATACTCCATCTATGATTACCTTAATATTTCTTCTGTGTGCCTCCTCGACGAGCTTTGCGAAAAATTCATTACTTGCCTCAAGGTTGGCATAATCGGTAACTCTCTTCTTATATTTCGTGGCATTGTCATTGCTTCTCGAATTCTCAGGAAGCGGGTCACCGCCGTCATTTACAATCACGCCAAAATGCGGGTCAATATAATCGTAATCCTGAATATCATACTTATGATTGGATGGCGACACAAAAAGAGGATTAAAGTAAATTGCATCTATTCCAAGACTTTCAAGATAATCCATCTTATCAAGCACACCTTGAAGGTCTCCGCCATAGAAGTTGCGGACATCCATTGCCGCCGGGTATTCATCCCACTTCTCCACACGATGAACAGGCTCACCTATATACACATACTCATTATCCACAACATCGTTCGTCTTATCCCCGTTGCAGAAACGGTCAACATATATCTGATATATAACCGCACCCTTAGCCCAGTCAGGTGTCTTAAAGCCCGGATTAATAACAAAATTGTATGTCGGATTGAGCTCTCTGTATGCTCCTGCCTGATTGTAATATATGCTTGTTCGTCCGACAACGGCGTGAAAATAATACTCCGTTCTCTGTGCTCCAAGCTCGAACCCGGCAGCATAATAATCAAATACAGAATTGGTCATAACCTTCTTCATCTTATAGGCTACTCCGTTGACAACCATCTCCACACTGTCCACATTGTACTTAGCCGTTCTGAATTTAAGTGTCACCTTATCTCCGGCGGACGGCTCCTCAGGGCTTCTGTATTCTTCTGTGGCATCTGCGAACATGGCACGGTCGTTAAGTATAGGCTTCATATTTGAAAAATATGTGCTCTTAATCTCATTCTTGGACAATCCTGAAAGATTCTTCGTTATTTTCATTAAATACATAATCCTTTCATAATCGGTGTGCCTTTTTACAATATACTCCGGCAGCATCCGATATATTATGATACAATCACGGACACATTATGTCCTTTTAATCCTTATATCATTTTATGATAGTATGGGGAAATTTTCAAGTAAAAAGACCTTTTTACACTTGGAAATTAGTGCATAAGCTTCAGTAATTGCTCCGTGCTTCGCATTTCATGCGCCAACGTAAAAAGGACAGCTCACGACGCTGTCCTTTTTGGAGAAGGTATTTCATTTCTTATGGGGTGTAGCAAAAACTATATAATGTATTGGGGGGTTACGAGTATATATTAGCATGACCTTGTAAATAAGTGTTCACAAACTTAACAAAGTTTCAAAAATAATTTTGTACATATTGTACAGTATATTTTTTATAAAATGTAAGAGAGTCTCATTTGTTTTACATTTAACAAAGTCTTATACCCATTCTACGCCTCAAACAGTGTATTGAACTCATCGCCCGTAATCTTTTCCTTCTCAATAAGAAGCCTAGCACAGGAATCAAGTACATCTCTGTGCTTCTCAATAATCTCCTTAGCCTTCTTGTAGCAGTCATCAATGATATTCTTGACTTCCTCATCAATAACCGAGGCAACTCCTTCACCATATGACTTGGTGTGCGCGAGGTCTCGTCCGATGAATACCTCATCATCATCACTGCCATAATTGACAAGACCGAGCTTATCTGAAAAACCATACTGCGTAACCATCGCTCTTGCGGTCTGTGTTGCCTGCTTAATATCCTGTGATGCACCTGTGGTTACATCATCGAATACAAGTTCCTCGGCAATGCGCCCGCCAAGACTGACAATAATATTCTGTAACATCCTGCCCTTGGTGTTGAACATCTCATCCTTGCCCGGAAGCGGCATCGTGTATCCCGCTGCGCCTGTTCCGGTAGGTATGATTGATATTGTATGAACAGGCCCCACATCCTTAAGCTCATGGAAGAGAATGGCATGACCTGCCTCATGGTAGGCCGTAATTCTCTTCTCCTCATCGGATATAAGTCTGCTCTTTTTCTCCTTGCCTATACCAACCTTGATAAACGCCTGTTCAATGTCTTTTCTTGAAATGAACTGTCTGTTATTCGCGGCTGCATTGATGGCAGCCTCGTTCATAAGATTTTCAAGGTCTGCTCCCGCAAAGCCCGCAGTGGTACGCGCAACTGTCTCAAGGTCAACATCATCGCCAAGCTTCTTATTGCGGCTGTGAACCTCAAGAATCTCCTTACGTCCCTTAACATCAGGTCTTCCCACAACAACCTTGCGGTCAAATCGTCCCGGACGCAGAATGGCAGGGTCAAGAATATCCACTCTGTTCGTGGCTGCCATCACGATGATTCCTTCATTCACTCCGAATCCGTCCATCTCAACGAGAAGCTGGTTGAGCGTCTGCTCTCTCTCGTCATGACCGCCGCCCATTCCTGTTCCTCTTCTTCTTGCAACGGCATCAATCTCATCGATAAATATAATACATGGTGCATTCTTCTTGCCGTCCTCGAAGAGGTCTCGCACTCTCGAAGCACCGACACCTACGAACATCTCAACGAAATCCGAACCGGATATTGAGAAGAACGGCACACCTGCCTCACCCGCAACAGCCTTGGCAAGAAGTGTCTTACCTGTTCCCGGAGGGCCTGTGAGAATAACTCCCTTCGGTATTCTCGCACCAATCTCAACATATTTTTTAGGGTACTTAAGGAAATCAACTATCTCCTCAAGCTCCTCCTTCTCCTCTGCAAGACCTGCGACATCCTTGAATGTAACACGTCCCGGAGCGTTAGGATCAGTCATCTTGGCACGGCTCTTTCCAAAGTTCATCATCTTGGAATTAGCTCCTCCGCCGCCCCCTGCTGCCTGTCTGTTGATAATGA
The DNA here is from genome assembly GCA_934343915.1 of uncultured Lachnospiraceae bacterium. Taxonomy (GTDB): domain Bacteria; phylum Bacillota; class Clostridia; order Lachnospirales; family Lachnospiraceae; genus CAG-882. Next base: position 23,993 of record CAKRIL010000032.1, read on the forward strand.
GTGTCACCATCACCATAGCTGCCGCAATAAGCAGGAACGGAAGTATTGTTGTTAAGAATATGCTCTCTCTGACAACGTCATTCACCACAAGCCCGGCTTCACCCTGTGCAATGACAAGTGACGTAATATCATTGACATCGGTCACATTGAAGCGTTCGGAACTCCTGCTGCTGTCCTTGAATGTAACCTTAACCATACCTGTCGGAACCTCAGAATTCTGTGATATCTCAACCTTGGATATATTTTTGGCTTCAATATCCGTTATAAAATCACTGTAACCATATGAGGAACTACTCTTGCCGAATGAACTGAAACTCATGATAAAATACATAACCACAAGCACAATGACAAGATATATTATTCCTCCTCTGAATTGTCTGTTCAACTGTTCTCCTCCTCAAATTCCACCACACCTATATATGGCAGATTTCTATATTTCTGATTATAGTCAAGTCCGTAGCCAACAACAAAGGCATCCGGAATATTGAATCCACAGTAGTCAACCTTAATATCCTTAACCACTCTGCGCTCAGGCTTGTCAAGAAGTGTGCAGAGCTTAACACTTGAAGCCTTTCTGTCGCCCAAGAGCTTCACAAGATGGCTGAGTGTACGTCCTGAATCGATAATATCCTCAACCACAAGTACATCAAGTCCCTCAACAGGCTCATCCAAGTCCTTCTTAAGATTGATATGACCTGTCGAAGCAGTTCCCTCATAGCTTGCAACGGACATAAAATCCATTGTCAGAGGAAGGTCAATTCTCTTCGCAAGTTCGCACATGAAAGGAGCACCGCCCTTAAGCACGCATATAAGGTGCAGCTTCTTCCCCGCATAATCACGGGTAATCTGTGCTCCAAGTTCATCGATTTTTCTGTCAACTTCTTCTTCGGTCAGTAAGACCTTAACTGATTCTTTCATTTGCAGCCTCCGTTTTTTATCTATAATGCAGGTATTTTACCTGATACATTCGCATGTGTGTTACCTTTTCTCTGATGCCAATTCAAGCTTAAGAAGTGCCTTCGTGTCCTTATCCACAAGGAACTCCGCGCATCTTCTGACTCCTGCTGCCCACAGCACCCGGCTTCCTATCGCACACAGCCACACTTCTTCGCGCTTCTGTGCAGGAATCTTCGATTCAATGAAGACTTCCTTAAGCTTCTTGGTAAAAGCGGTGTGTTCCGGCTCATGATAGCCTGTCACCATATAATCGCCCTCTGCTCTGTGACGCATGGTGATTGTCTCTCCTGCCGCATACTCCGCGATATATTTTTTTATTTTACCATAATCAAAGAATTTAGTACAGTTGTCATTCATTAAATTTTTATCAATTATGCTGTTAATAAGTTCATCAAAGTGTACATTCTCATCCACGGCATGTGCATCACATTCTATCACCGTGCTCACGATCCGGCTATTATTAACCGCCACAGGCTTAGTATTGCTCATATTCTCAAAAACAATTCCGCCATAGGTTCTTCTCACCGTTACCGACTTCGGAAGATTAATCTGCCGTCCGCACTGCTTATCAAACAGCCCGATGCATGACATAACGTGCTTGTCCTCAAGATCCCTGGCTCCACACATTTTCTTAAGAATGTCGTAGATTACAGACCTGCATATCACCGTATGCTCATACAGCAGTCTCTCGTTGACAGTTACCGGGCCATCCGTATCTTCCTGTTCCACATAGCGGGAACAAGCCAGCCTTGTCTGCTCCCCGATATAATCATTCACCTGTGACATTCCATCGGCATACCTGCATATATTGGCTACCACGCGCCCGTTCACATGTTCCTCAAGGTACGGAATAACCTTAAGCCTTATGGCATTTCTTGCATAATTATCATCAAAATTCGTATTGTCAGTACAATATTGTATGTTGTTTATATCCAGCCAATTCTCTATGTCACTTCTTGAGATACACAGAAGCGGTCTGATGATTCCGTCAGCCGTGGGCCTCATTCCGCTCACTCCGGACACATAGGAGCCTCTTGCAAGATGAAAAAGCACCGTTTCAGCCTGATCATTCTGATGATGTGCAACCGCGATAACGCCAAGTCCGTCATCCCCCGCATTCTCCCTGAATGCCTGATACCTGAGAAGCCGTCCTGTCTCCTCCTCGCCCATTCCCCGCTCGCGGGCAATCCGCGGCACATCATAGGAATACTGCCTGTATTCTATCCCCATATCCCCGCACAGCCGTCTGCTGTAATCAGCATCATTGTCAGCCTGCACGCCTCTGATTCCATGATGGACATGTACAGCCGTAAGCTTTATCGACCTGCCCTCTTTTTCCCTGCACTCACGGATATACCTGTACAGCATGAAAAGAAGGCATACGGAATCGGCTCCGCCGGACAGTCCGACAACAACCCTCTCAACGCCTTCAAGCATACGATTCTTTTCAATATACTCTTTTACCCTTTCATACATGTCATTCACCGTTCCTTATCTTCCATACCCCAGTCACAAGGACGGTCATATCATCTGCAATCTTATCATCATAGTAGTACACTTCATTCAGAATACGTTCCGCAATCGCCTGCGGCATGCGTTCCTCTATTCCGTCGATAATCTCCTTCATCCGCTTCTCTTTATCATAAAACGGAAGTGCATCAAGCACTCCGTCACTCATCATAATAATATAGTCGCCATCCTGAAGCTCATATGACGAATAATCCATCCCGCTACCGCTTATGACCCCGGCAGGAAGGGATGATGTCTCAACAACATTAACTCCGCTGCGCCCCTTTATGAAGCTGGGGACAGCTCCCATCTTGCGGAACCGTGCCTTCCCGCAGTATTCATCTACGCTGCACATATCAAGTGTGACAGGGATGCCGTTCGTATCATTGTCCGCAAACACGTCATTTAGCAGCTTAAGCGATGCCTCCTCAGAGAATCCCGCATCAAGGAACTGCTCCAGCAGCTCAATATAACGTGTGCTGTACTCATTTGCACTGCTTCCGCAGCCCATACCGTCTGCAAGCGTAACAATCGTCTTACCGCCCTCGACACTTATATATGAGTGATTATCTCCCGAGATTCTTGAAAAGCCCTTGCTGCACTCGGCATGTCCGAACAAAAGTCTGTAATTCGTCGCCTCTTCAAGAATGAACTCGCCTTCCTCCTTTGTCAGCACCCTTCGGCTGCCCTCCGAAGGTCTTAACCGCCGTCCGATGATTGCACCTATATCCGCTGCGAGCTGTCCCGCAGTCGTACAGCCTCTTTTTTTTGACAGTCTTAATATCAGCTCTATTCTTCCTGCCGCCGGCTCAAGCACCAATATGCCGCCGACATATATTCCCTCACCCCTAAAGTATGCAAGCAGCTCACCTTTGCGCTTCTCGTCTATAAGTCCATCCGTCTGTGTTCCACCCGATATACGCTCAAGCATCTGTGCTGTCTCCCTCAGCTGCAGCAGCAATGAGCCTGTCCTTCCGTTCTCATACAGGTCTGTAAGCCTCCTGAACGCATCAGCATACTCTCTGAGTTTCCCTTGTGAATAGAATATATTGTCCATTCGATTCTCCCCTTAGAATCCATCCCCTTATATTTATCACATGGTATATTCACTTATCCTGTGGTCTGAATATCAATTCATCATCATACACAAGTCCAAGCTTCTCCCTTGCAAACTCCTCAATGAACTGCTTCGTCGTCACATATATGGAACGTGTCTGCAGATCATCCTTACGCTTGCTCTGCTCGTCAAGCTGACCCTCAAGCAGCTGTATCTGTTCATCATAAGCCGTATTCTTATTTTCAAGCCTTCCCGCAGCTCTGTTCACAGCAAAGCATATGATAACCATAAGAATTATGACGGCAAAGCCCGCAAGCCAAGTATAGTTATGCGCTATTTTGTGATTTCTCACAACAACGGCATGCCTGCTGTAATTATTCTTTTTTCTTCTTGTATCTGCCTGACCCGGATTCTTCTGTACCATGTCTGCTCTCACGAACCTTTCCTATCTTATAATATAAGATTGTAACCCCTTTTTCCATATATTTCAATATGCAGGATACAATTACCATTCCTATAATCATTCCCGCTATTGAGAACCACCTTGCCGCTCCGTCATTGGCAATTAATATCACCGCAAACATCACAAAGGCGGACAAAAACCAGTAGAATACATCCTCAACCGCAGCAAAAAAGCCATTATGCTTCACCAGCCTTCTGAATACGACCAGCACTCTGTACGCAGCACCGAGCATTGCTCCGCAGCAAAGGCACCACAACAGAAAACGAAATTCATGTGCTATAAATTCCCTCAACAGCAGCACCTCTCTCCATCAAGCTTCACTTAAAAAGTCGGTTAAGGAAAGATTCTCCCTTCTTAGCCGCACTCACGACCTCAGAATACACATAGCTGTCAATCTTACCGTCAACCTCCAGCTCGCCCTTATCAACGGATAACTTCCCGACATGCAGGTCATGCCCCTTGATTGTGAGCATTCCGTACTCTGTCTCCAGAAGAACCTGATTAAGGTCAAACGAGATAACGTCCGTGACACCCGTTATGCTGCAATTCTTCCTGTTGTTAGATGATATTTTATGTAATTTCCCCGATACCTGAATCTCCTCCATATTCATCCCCCTATCAGACCGATTCATACAGTAAATATATTATCGGCGGAATGAATTTATGCATGGATTTTACAGATATT
>CAKRIL010000033.1 GCA_934343915.1 uncultured Lachnospiraceae bacterium
ATTGTCGGAAATCCCGGTGTCTTTACCAGTTCATATGCCTTTGGCAGGCTGATTCCCATCTGTGCAGATAATTCCTGCACATTCATAGTTGTTTTTTCCATAAGATGTTGCTCCTTTCTTTGAAGTAATGAAATACCGCCAGTTTCCCGGCGGTCTATCTCCATACTATTGATGCTTTTCCATTAGTTACCATTTGCTTAACGGCATTATATGCTGTTAAATCCATAACACCTAAGTCATTCTTCTTATCAAGAAGTTCTTCCTTGTGCTTTAATCTGCGATTCAACCGCTGTCTCTTCCTGTCCTTAATCTTAATCACCTTCTCTCGTATAAAAGCCCAATTATCCCATTAGTTGCGGGAAACATTTTGTATGACATCCGCTGTTATTCTTCTCACATATTGTGAGATTTTATATTTCTTTTATATCACATATCGTTACCTATGTCAATCTACAATCTCACATTTTATGATATAAATATCTATAATTATTTAAAATTACTTGCATTTTCTAACAGTCAGTGATATTATTCTCACATAGGAGGTGTGCTTATGTTTGATGAACGTCTGAAATCACTACGAAAAAAATGTGGATATACGCAGGTTTCCCTTGCAGAAACCCTTGGCGTTTCCAAAGGAACTGTTGCTATGTGGGAGACTGGTAAACGTACCCCGGATTTTGAAACCTTAATCAGACTTTCTGATTTATTTGATGTGCGTACAGATTATATACTTGGGAAATCCAACGATTCATCATCAGCCAAATTGTCAGATGATGATATAGAACAGCTGGGACGCTGGGAACTGGAATCCGTTTATACTGATCTTATGAAATTGTATCTTTCTCTTGATTCCTTCGGGCAGAAAGATGTTGAAAACCTTATCAAATCCGAAGCACAACGCTGCAAAGAACAAAATACTCTACAGGATGTTTCTAATATGGCAGTGCAGATTATTATAAAAAAATAAAGAATGAGGGTATTGACTGCTGCATGAGTCAATACCCTCATTCTTTATTTTACACTTCTAAATGCTGAATTACCCGTAAGATTCCTAAGCAGAATCTTTCTCGCTGTCTTATACTCTTTCCCAATAAAGCCAAGTCTGAGCAGAAAACAGCGGAAAGCGTATTTGTCATTGTCCGTTTCAGTCGGCTTTGATGATACCCTTTTTGCATCTCTTGCTATATCACACAGCCTTGAGATAAATTGTGTGTAGGCTGCAATCTCATCGCTATCCGTTGTGTATGGAAACCATGAGAAGTTTATTTTTCCCTCAGTAATCTTTATTTCTGTACTGTCCGTCCGAAATGCACGTTGAAAAAGTGTCTGCTTATTTACTATGATCTTCTGTAAATTTTCCAATGCCGTATCCGTAAGGTTCTCTTTCGGAATCTCTATTGTCAGCTTATCCTGTTGCACTGGCACTTCTTCCGTTATTTCCATATCGTCCTGAAACCCATGTTCCCGTAACTGCCGAATCAGGTCTTCCACTATTTCTTTTTCTGTTCCATCCGGGATATGCAATACACCCTCTTTGTCCAGTCGGTATCCTGCAATATCGTATGCACAGCTTGGTACCCGTTCATAATGTGGTGCTGTCCCAAGTATGTTTCCAATCTCCTGTGCCAGTTTCTGTCTCTGCTTTGATTTCAATGTAAATCTAATTTCATTCTTCATAATATGTACCCGCCTTTCTTTATTCGGTAGTACATATATCACTCTGATGGCACAGAATAGCAATACAATTCGGATTATATTTCTGCCAAAATGCACGCAAAAAAACTGTGATTTTTATGCTGTTTTTCACACATTTTTCTGCGTATTTCTGTACTATCCGGCAAAACAAAATCGGCTTTAGCGATGATATCCAGCGGATATTTTCACATAAACCAACCTTGGTGGGTATCCCCCCTGTTTAATTCTGCGAAAATTCACACGAAGGGGACCATCGGTCTTCTTGCAAAAATATTGTAGAGATTTGGATACCCCCTCACAGATACAACTATATAATACATTTTCCAAACATGCTCATTCTTTTTCCTAGATTACTTCAGTTAAGAAATATTTTTTATGTTAAAATCCATATTTGTCTGATATAATTATTTATGTGAGCATTTTTCAAAAAACTTTGTAACACAAAATAATAAACTAAGGAGAATAGATCATGGCATATGAATACATAATCAGAGATACCGAACGCGTATATGTAAATAATGAACTTATTTTAACAAACCGACAAGTAGTTGATGCAATGAATTTTGCAAACGAAGCCCTGCGCGCTCTTGACGAACAAACCAAAGCTTTCGATATAAATATATTCGAAACTATGGGCATGCGAAACTTGAGCGGCATTGTCGGAGAATATCTTGGCAAAAGTCTGCAACGTTTCTCTCAAGGAAATTTACATTCAAATCTCCATCAAGATGGATATCCAGATTTATTATTAGTTAATACACCCGAACGCAAAAAATATTTCGAAACGCTTTACACTATATCAAATGGTAAAAAATATCCTCGTGATAAATCACTATTTAGCCCATATCTTTATGGTGGTGTCGAAGTTAAAGCAACTTGTGGAAGCACTCCCCCTGCAAGTCGTGTTCCCAAGCCTTTAATTGGCGAACAACGAATTGATTTAGTAAATTCATTTGACTGGAAAGCTCATCATCGCGAAACAAACAACTTAATTGGTATATTTTGGGATTTCATAAAGGAAGTCCCAACAATTGTAGCAGCCTTTTACCGAAATGATTTAACCATTGACGATTGGGGAAATATCGTCCAGCCTAAAGAAGGCGGCGGGAGAACTACTAGTGTATCAATTATGAATAGTGGTGGAATTTCAAAAATGTGTGCAGGTTGGATTGCTGTAATAAATGACGAAAAATACATATCTGCATTGTCCAAAAGCAAATGGATAGGTTATCGTGTATAATTTCTAATTCAGTTGTAAGTGTCCTAGTTAAAAGTACTTGTTAGGGCACTTACAAGTTGAATCACACTTCAATTTCAAATATCTTTTTACATACCACATCAATAATTTTGGGCGGAACACTTTCTCCGATGGTATCTCTAATTAAACCATCCTTAACCTGCTTTCCATTTATAACAAAAGAATATGGATATGCAGATATTGTCTGTATTATCAGTCCCTCCCAAAGAGATAACACCCTTGTTTGCGAAGGATGAACTTTATTATCTGAGCATGCATATTGGAAGTTCTGAGTCAAAGTACTTGCCGGCTCATCCCAAGTCATTCGCTTATATGCACTTGTAAAACCTTTCATAATTCGCTTCTCTTCTGTTCCCTTCTCTTCAACGTATGGACGTGGAAGAAGGCTTCCGCATTTTTCGCAATATAATGGAGTGGCTTCATTATACTTATTTATTCCTTCTTCATTATGCTTTGCTCCATGAAGTTTGTTACCCTGATATCCACATTTCGGATTAACACATTGATTATTAAATGCTGTATTACCCTCTGGTGTATTGTCCAGCCACCATAATTTTTTCTCATCCAAAACAGGCACTTTATGCAGTGAATTTTTCTTGTCAATATTTTGCCCCTTCTCTGCTCTTAACACTGGTAGTCCACTAATCACATCTCTCAATGTAACCCATTTCTTTAAAAATAATGTTCGTTCTTGTGAATGTGTTTTTTCTGGAAGAAAACTTCTGTTTTTTTCATAATACTGGCGCGCTTTTTCACTTTTCGAAAAAATAGTTAGCAATCGTACCCTATGTTCTGGTACGCCATAATCTGCACAGTCTATTACCTGTGGTCCTCCTACATAATCTTTTCCTAATTCACGACGAACATAATCTATTATATTTATCAGTTCATCATTCTCATCATATATTAATGTATTTTCCATATTTGCTACATTTTCAAATATTATCCATTTGGGCTGTAATGCCTTTATTATATGAATTGCTGGAATAATCAATCGATTACGCTCATCATATTTAGGTCGTAGTCCTTTTCTATAATCACTTAACATTTTACCCATGCCATTTGGTGACATGCCTTGACATGGTGGTGTTGCAAGAATAAGAAATGGATTCTCCGAAAAACGTTTATTATAATCGTCGATTATATCTTTTTCTAATTTCCATATATCTCCACAAAAACATTTTGTGTTAGGATTATTATTCTTAAAAAGAGCCATTCTTTCTTCAATGATTTCACACGCTGTTACCGTATTAATTCCATTCGCATGCAAACCCAAATCACCAATTCCAGAAGACGAAAATAAACTTATTGCGTTATAGGTTTTAGCCATAATATTCCTCCTTGTATTTTCAGTTATCCAATAATAGCTCTAACATTCCAAACAATCAACTTGTATCTGGCTCTTCTCTATAAAAATCATCACAGCATTAGTCCTAAAAACAGGACTCATTTCTACTATTTTAATTATCATCTCTATCTTCTGCCTCATCTACTATCATATTTATTGCATCTCTAATCACTTCTGACTTTGCCTTTTTTAGGAATCTACAATAAGCCTCTAGTCTCTTCATCGTACGCTCATCCATACGAATTGTGCATATATAATCTTTGTTATTATCACCCTTAGGTCTTCCCATCTTCTTCATAGCATTACTCCTTCCACCTAAAACAATTCTACTTTTTGTAATACAAAATGTCAAGTATTTTTTGTATTACATAAAATAAAGTAACCACCTTTCGTAATAGATTACTACTAACGAGTAGTGGCTGTTTCTTTGCCTTTATCCCACTTCCAGCCATGAGCCTTAGTAGTCTAAACCGTAGTAATTCCAAGGCTTTTCGCCATATTATGCCGTACTCTGCCCCAGTCTGCGATGGTATGCATTATCATAAAACTGGAGTACCGTGGCAGATGAATAAGACTCTAATCATAAATTCTAATTTTCTTTCGTTTCTTGGCATATCTTTCCCTGCTCTAAATAATAACTCACTATTTCCTGCTCAAGTTTCACATTATGTTCCTTCATATAACTTGACACTTCACTGTACAACTCTTCTTCTGTTAAAGCCTCAAGCCTGCTCATATCATTATCCGTCAATTCTCTTAGGCAATGACTAAAACGCATGTCGCATAATTGCCGTATTCCCATGCAATATAATTCAAACTTTTTAGCAGTTTCTCGACACAAATGCTTATGAATCAGAAATCCGCCAACATCAATATCTCCAAAATGATAATATCTGACATTACGATTATCCGAAATGACTTTTTTAAGAAACTCTATCTGATGTCTATTAGCAAAACCACCCAAATACATCATAGCAAAATTTCCATCTTTCAACCTTTGAAAAGATGTCTTATTTTCAATGGTCATTACACTTTCCGTATTAACACTGATGTTTTTTATACTTTGAACATCGCCGGATGCTATAGCTATACCACCTTGAAATTTTGATATATCCAGGACATATTGCTCCCATTCAATTGTCCAACTGCCTTTTATAAATATTTCCTGTTCCGGCGGTGTAATATGAAAGAAGCCTAAGATGGCATCATTCCTTTCTCCCTCTTCTCTAAATCTACCGGTTGCAGTTCTCAAAAATGTACATACTTCTTCATAATTATTATTTTCGAACCATTTTGAATCCCCGTATACCAACATCGAAGCTTCTCTTACATATAAATGTTCCTTATTATTTTCTAAAAAAAATAACATTTTCAGATTTGCTTCAATTTGTTCAGGAACAAGTATGCACCTTGGATCTTTTATCTGTGCAAGAATACTTTCTCTATATTTGTTCACGATTTTTCCCGTACAAATATACTTTTCTACTATTTCATATACTCGTTTTGAAATAGTACTTTGGGGAATGACACTATATTCTTCTTTCAAGTATTCATTTACGGCATCTATTTTTTCTTCTGAAAGATATATTTTTTCTATATCATCACTGAATTTCAAATAATCAACAGTTATAAAGTCCATACCAGTCAAAACAGATACCGCTTCATTAAATTCTTGTTTTTCCAATATGTCTGCATTGTTTTTAGAATAATCTTTATATACTTCTGTTGGTTTTAATATAATCCTTCTATTGGTAGTAATATTATTTGCATATCGAATTTTATATTTTTTTAGCAAACCATCAATTATCTCTTTTTTGTATTCCTTACTGCTCATGGAACCTGATTTCTCCTATCTGCATATTATCATTACTATATTTCAAAACAGGAATAATTACGCCACATTCGCTGCCAATAGATTCCAGCTTATTAGGCGGTGCGCAGAATATAACCTGAAAATTCTGATTTTTAAAGAAGTCCAGCATTAATTTTATATTATGATCGCTCATTTTTTCAAAAGGCTCATCTATGAAAATCAATCTTACCGAATTAACTCTGACATTATACAGCATCGACAACGCCGCCGAAAGTATCAGCGTATATGGTATCTGGGTTCCGGCACCTGAATTATATCCTACCTGTTTCGATAGCTTACCATCTTTTACTTCATCATTATTGATAATAATTTCATAACTCATATAATTTCGATAATCTGCAAATTTCTTCATTTCCGCCATATCGTTATGATCAATAATCTTATTGATAATATCACGAATTTCCTTTTCTCTTATTTCTACCTCATCATTTTCATACCCCATCAGACCTGTGAACGTCATTTGCCCATCAGACATATTGTTGGTGTCTTGCAAATATTCTGCATATTTCAGAATTTTTGCATAATCCGAATTATCACTCAACAGCTTTACATCAAATTGATATTTCGTTGAAAACTGAAGTTTTCGCAACTCCTTATTAATATCTGCAATATCACTTCTTGCATCCTTTGCCGTTTCATATATATTGAGTACAAATTCTCTTTTAAATATTCGTTCATAGGTTACAGTCTGATCTTTGAGTTTTTGCTGTATCCCTTGCAAATCATCAATCCAAATTTTCCCCCTTCTTCTCTGGTAGTCAGCTTCACATTCCAAACCAATAGGTAATTTATCTACTTCCTGCTTTCGATTATTATACGCTTGCTGCTTACCATTAATATTTCCTTCAAGTTCACGCACTCTGCGTTCCACTCTTTCTTTTGTCGCACGAACCATAAGAGCACCATTCTGTTTTTCCCCGGACAAATATTGGTCATATTCTTCTATTGCTTTTTCCACAGCAGAATTGCTTACAACTCTTTCCGCGTCCAATTCCGCCTGTTTTAAAGTTTCCTGTACTTTAGACTTTTTAATAGATTTATTGTTTTCTGATATCCTTGCTTCTAAAATTGTCTTTTGATCTATATTTTTCTTTCTGTCATTCTTTTTAATATTCAGCTGGTCTTCAAGCCGTGATACTCTATCATTTAATGCCATAAATTCTGCATTATTTTTCTGTGCTTCCAACAGCTCTTTATAATGACCTCTTTCATTATTCAAATTAACAGAGACATCTGCCCACTCCTTGTGAACATTTAGATTGAACTCTTTAAAGCAATCCAAACCATCATGCAGGTATTTTGATTTATCTTGCAGGCTTTTTTGCTCTGATAGTATATCCTGTTCTTTCTTTTCTAACTCATACAACCTTTTCTCCGCTGCTCTTCTATTGAGTTCTATTGCCTGACTTCCCAGACAATAGCTTCTGATTTTCCTTGTATTAATATATGTTACAGCCATATTACGACTCAGCTTTCCTTCCATCGACATAGCATTATCATAATCTGGTACTTTTTCAATATCCACTGCATGAATTCTTCCCAACCAAAATTTAAAATAATTTGCTGCGGTTTCATTTTGAATAGCAAGATAACGAAATACAGAATCTTCTTCACATTCCGTTTTCTTTGACATTAACCGCTTTGTATTTACCAGCTCTACATACCGGTATCTTGACTTATCCAACACTGCATTCGCAATATCAAAGGCATCTTTCGATACTATAACAGCATAACGATGTACCCCCAAAAAACTTTCTATCGCATTCCTCCAATTCTCATCCTTCAGCTCTACTACATATTCATAAGCCATATGAGCCTCTTCGCTAATACCATGCTTTTTGAGTTCTCGATTAATTTCTTTAATAAGCTCTACCTGCTCCTGAATGTTAGAATAATCCATCCTATTTTTATTGCAGCTTTCAATAATACTATTTTGTTCCACGCATTCATTCTGCACTATTTCCAACTCTTTTTTCAGCAAAGTATTTTTCCCAATTAAGTTGTCACGACATCCCTGTATCTCTTCTTTCAACGAATCAATAAACCTTTGTTTTTCAGCCACCTCAAGACTTTTTGATGTCAATCTTCCAAGTACGTTATCATTTTGTACGGTTACTCCCATCTCCGATAATCGAACAATCATTTCCTGCATTTTCTTCTGAAAGATTTCCAATTTTCCTTTTTCGTCATCCAACTTTGCCAGTTGCTTTTCATACGTATCTATCAATTGTTTAGATGCTTCTATCGCCTTTGAAACATCCAAATTAAGAAGAGCTCTTCTTGTTTCAGAATAAATTTTATCAATATCGTTTATTTCCTGGTCCTGCTCTTCAATTCTCCTCCCCAGATCTTCACATGTAATAACACTCTTTTTGTTTAACTCCTCCGCTTCCAAAATTTCTCTCTGACACTCCACCAGAGCTTTATACTTAATCTTTATATCATCTATCTTCAGCTGTAATGCCTTCTTATCATGCTCGTCATAATCAGCCAATATAGAATCTAAATCCTGTAACTCTTGATTTATTTGTTCCAAACTGCCATTTATCTGTTCAATATTCTTTTTTGCTTCTTTCAATTTATCAAAATTAACATCATGTTCTTCTAAAACTGATTCCTTTATAAATTCCTGAATTTTCGCAGCGGGATTATATGCCATTATATTTCTTAATTTTCTTTGATATTTAGGAACCTCCTGATAAGGCAATTTAAGTCCAATCATTTGCATAAATAAAGTAATACCATCTTTTTTATTTTTCATCTGTATCCCATATTTTTTTTGAAATCCCGAAGCATCATAAGGTTTTACAAGTGAATCTTCTTCATATACAAATGAAATGTCTGCCATTGTCTTTCCATCCATAGCATACCAATATGTGCCTCTAATATCTGTAACAGCTGTCTCTATTACTACACCCAGCACAAATGGATTCTCATTTATCTGATCAAAATATTCTAATGCAATATGTGTATACACTACAGGTATCTTATCGGCAGGTCTTGCATATATCCCGGCACTGGCATCCACCAGACACCGCGTATATGAAACTAAATTACGTTTTCCTACACCGGTATTGTACCCACTAGTAGCCTTATTGAATTGCGTGTCACCTGTATATGCATATTTAACAGCATCTAATATTGTTGATTTTCCACATTCATTTTCACCTGAAATCAATGTTAGATTTTCAGAAACAGGGATTGTCTTATTATTAAATCCATACCAATTTACCAAATGTATATTACGCAAAATAGTTTTATTCATCTGTATCCTCACTTTCCAAAAATTTATCCTGCTCAGTCTCTATGTTTTCTCCATCGGATGCATATTCCGCCATAACTTGCTTTAATTGTCCAATATCCATACAGAATTGTAATGATGGGTATAATTGAACTTTCCCTTCTTCTGTTGATATGTCGTCACTATAATCTATCATGCTGAATTTTTTAAATATGCGATATGAATCCTTAAAGTCTGACGGTTTCATATTAATTTGATAGATTTTGCATTTGTCAATAATATCACCAACCGTAATATACACCGGATCTGCATACCCCATACGCTCTAAAAACAAAAGCCATAGTACCATTAATAGCTTTATCTGCTTTGTATCAAAACGATATAAATTTATTCTCTTTAAACCGACTGTTTCAACATCTTCATCCGCTTGTTGTAACATTGCCACTTTCATTCTTTCTTCCACAACAACCTTATAACCAATAGCTGCCAAATATGCATTTACATCATATTGATTGGATTCTGACGATATAAAATCGTATAATTTTTCATCTTTGTCAGCTACAATAAAAGTGGTATCAAGCATTTTACGAATACATTTCTTAAATAAATATGCATCTTCTTCACTCATTTTTTTCATAAAGCTGAAATCATTCATAAACAGACTCCTTCTATTTCTTAATTACTGTCATATCAGTAATATCAGCAATCTCTGTTTTTACAGTTTCTTCCGACAGTCGAATATCATACCGGAACTCATCATTTTTAGCATAAAGCATTGCTGCTGCATACATCAATATCTCTTCTTTCGTCTGAATTGACCTTTCTTTAATATTCAATTCATCTTCACTACCTAATTGTGCATCCAAGAAAGTAGTTACCCTATCAACAGAATATCTATTTTGAGAACTATTAAACAACTTTTCTGTTTGTACTCTCTTTTCTTCTTCTGATAACTCAACTGTTGAAAGCCCGATATTTTCTCCCTCGTTTTTTACGCGCTTATTTTTTTCAAAAGATTTATAGCCTACATATTTTTGATTAGTGATACGTGTACAATCTGCAACTTTTTCCATTGCAGCATTCTGTTCTTCTTCTGTCATCCTGGACACAGTATCCAAAAAATCATTAATCACTGCTTCTAATCTTACCCCATTACTTGCCATCAGCATAATTCTTGTATTTGCAAGATTATAGTAATTATTAATGCGGTTATCTATAAGCTCCATATTGGCTTCGTATTCAACACTTAAGAAATACCGGAGTTCGGCAAAATATCGTTCAACACGCTCTCTTGCCTCTTCATAATCCAATTGCAATTTTTCCGAGCACTCTTTTATTATTTTTTCACATATATCTTCCTGTCTAAGTATTCTTAATTTCGCTTTTATAAATGATATTTGTGTAGGAATCAAGCCATTATTTTTAACAAAAAAATATTCGTTAAAAAAATGGTCAAGCATTTCATCTTTCATTATAAATTGCCCAAAACTATTGATATCTTGAAAAGCAATTACCGCTTTCATAATGCTTGAAATGTTATCCTTCAACTCTACCAGTTCATTTTTTAATTCTGTTTCATTATCAATTAGTGGCACCAAAATATTAGTATAAGGTCTCTCTCTGCGAACAGAATCTCCCTCAAATGCAGATTTTATAATCTCGTACATAGAGAAAATGCGGTTTGACATCATGCCTTCTCCGCTTTTTTCTGTCATTTTTCTCAAAAAATCCATAAATCGTCTGCAGTCAATCGAAATATTAACAACATACTCTCCATTTCTGCCTATCTCTCGAGGAAGTAACCATCCACATTCACGAAACAGGGAAAGAATTTCTGAAGATTGCATTTCGACTCCATTTTCTTCCGTTTCACTTTCATCGCCCACTGCAATATCTTCCAACAAACTTTTTCCCGTGACATTTATTCCCACATTTTTCAAATAAACGGTTATACTATCTTTTGCATCAGCTTCATACAATACCGGCAATTCTTTTGTTTTATCAATTAATATCTGAATGCAGTCATAATATATTCTTTTGTATTTCAATGTTAGCGGCTTAAAAAAAGAATCATTTTTTACATATTCAAAAAAGTTCACTTTCCAACCTCCCGGATTAATACCTTTTATCCTTTATGGCTCTTTATATTATACCACTGTCCCTGTCCCATTTTTGGACTCTTTACAACTCCAGGCTATTCTCCTTCAATAGAAAATCATAAATACTCATAGTTGTAATACCATCCTCATCTCTTGTCACATTCATAATATCCTTAACAAGAATAATCTTCTTAAAAGAATCATTTACATTTATCAGTGAAGCCTTCTCCTGCATCCTTTTTTCTTCAGTCAGCATACTAAATGCTGACTGAATATAGTAACGCTTACTTCCAAGATTTGCTATAAAATCAATCTCCAGATAGTTTCTTTCCGTTTTCCCTTCCCGGTTCACGCCTCTCTTCTCTACAACTCCGACGTCTACGGAATATCCACGGCTCCTAAGCTCATTGTAGACAATATTCTCCATAATGTGTGTTTCTTCAATTTGACGGAACCCTAATCTTGCATTACGGAGTCCAACATCTTCGAAATAGTACTTCAAAGGAGTTCCAATATATTTCCTTCCCTTTACATTGTAGCGATTTGCTTTGTTGATAACAAAAGCATCCTCCAAATATTCAATATACTGCCTGATCGTATTGCCGCTGATATTTGACTGCACCACGCTTCTAAAAGTCGCTTCTATCTTAGGTACATTAGTAAGTGAACCTATTGCTGACGCAAGAATATTCACCAAATCTTCCAGTTCCTGCGTTTTATCAATGCGGTGCCTCTCAATAATATCTTTTAAATATGTTTCTTCAAACAGATTGGTTAAATAATTGATCTTTTGTTCCTCCGTCTTCATAGTCACAGTAAGTGGTAAACCACCATAAATTACATACTCAGCCCAACCATGATAGACATCGCCTTCATATACCTGCATAAATTCCTTAAAAGTTAACGGATTAATATGAATTTCATCGCCCCTGCCTCTAAATTCTGTAATAACATCTTTTGAAAGGAATTTAGAATTACTTCCGGTTACACAGACATCAACATTCCTAATATGCAGCAGCGAATTAAGAACTTCCTCAAATTCTTCCAGCAACTTCACTTCATCTAATAAAACATAATACTGCTCATCATCTACAATAACAGATTCTATAAAATCCAAAATATTGTCCGGGTTACGATACTTTCTATCTTTTCGCTGATCCAACTCTATGGAAATAATATGACTTTCATCAACACCCTGTTTCAACAGATAGTTTCTAAAGATAGTAAAAATCAAATATGATTTCCCGCATCTTCTGATTCCAGTCACTACCTTAATCATACCATTATTCATCAGGTTTCATCCCCGCGGAGCGTTTTTGTGTAATAGGAACAAAGTTTGAGTCATATTAAATTTTTTATTCCTGCAAAAGTGATAAACCAACCTGTTGTGATATCATTTTCAATTCCTATATTAACTTATCGCATATAGCTCTACAACCTATCATACTTATCAGCCTTCCCCTTTGCTTTTTCTATCGGATATTTGGCTTCATTCATTGTCATCTTCATATTAACAATTTCATCCGCGTCAAGTCCCAGCTTGTCTAACAAATCCTGACTATATACTATTACATCCGCCAGTTCCTCTTTTACATGTTGTAAATCATAATTCTCATTCGACCACTGAAAACACTCTAACAGCTCAGCAGCCTCAATTACAATTGATTTGGCAAGATTTGCCGGTGAATGAAACTGATCCCAATCTCTGTCTTCTGTAAATTTTCTAATTCTATCTATTGTTTCCTGTCTCATAACTGCTCCTTTGTTTTGCAAATTTCAATTATACCATTCGATATTCTATTCCGTACATTTATGGTTACAATCTGTATATAGATTATATATTATATTCGTCAGCGTCAATGTACATCACCTGCAAATGGCTCTCTTTACATATTTGTCTAACTTCGTTCGATGTATTTATTGCACAAATTATACTGACACGAATCATGAATTTAACATAATTTTTTACATGATTTCCGATATATCCACAATAAGCACTCCTCTCAACAGCATAAAGATACCTTAATTGTGAATTGCTTAGACAATCATTATAAAAACTCTTTTCCTTCTATAACATTTTCTTCTACCTCAAACACTCTTTTAAGCCCCATCTTTACTCGGTATGCTTTTCTTGCATTAAGAAGGTTTTCATTTGTCATTGCCCCCGTTTCAAATTCAGTCTCATCCTCATCGGAATTTGCACAAAAATAAAACCTCTCTTCGTAGGTCACTTCCTCACCCTATATTATAATAGTTGTAGTTCTCTTCCTCTCTTCAATTTCATGTGTCCTGTCACATAGTGGACAAGACATATGAATTTTTCTAATTAATGTACCGTTTGCCATCGTTCAACCTCCTTTAGTATCCCATTATGCAAAAGGAAACTCCATTTTATCCTTTGCATAATGGAAAGACACAGATACCACTTGCTTCTGCTGATCACGATTATACGATTATATCCCAAGATTTTTAGTTTTGGCGTCTAAAATTTACTCAATAAATGTATAGGCGTGCTCTTTTTATAATTTTCATTTATAAGCACATGTATTTCATGTCTCAATCTACTCTTATTAAATCTTAGTAAATTTGCCGTAAGCTGTAAGATATCCTCAGGCTTTCCAACGTCTCCAACTCCTGCACCAACAAGTGGTAGATACACTTTTGATTCCTTATTTAAATTATCACAAATTGCCATTATCATTCTTTGTAACACAACAAGATAATCATCAATTGCTATCTTCTTATTACTCCATTGACCATTCTTCTGTTCAATGTCAAAGACCTCAATAAACAAAAACTGTACATTACTCTTTTCTTTTAGTTTCTCGGGTGGAACAATAAACCAATCTCCTTTTCGACCATTAATATCAAAACCATCATTTTTTACTTTAAGTTCTTTTATAAAATTACCATCAACTTTCCCTTCTATCTTTTCTAAAGCCCAGCGATGTAATGAACCTTTTTTGATAGGCGCAATTTCTGAACTGACTTGAATATTAGTGTTAATCGGAATCACGAACGTAATAGTCTCAATTGAATTCTTAGAAAATTCGAAAGCTTTTTCTATTTTTCCATATTCAAAACATATTCTTGTCGTTCCCTTTGAATATACTTCGTTCGTTTCTCCTCTGTTATCACACCACATCCACACTACGCTCATAAGTATCGCAACAACAAGAATTCCCAATATAATGAATAATCTACTCTTAATATTTGACGGAGTCGCTTCGGACAATGGAATAAAAACAAAAACAAAACCTATAAACGCAGAAATTATGCCTACTGTATTCTTAAAAAACGAAAACCATTTTCTCATATCGCACACTCCTCAATTTAAAAATTGATGTTATCATTTCGATAAATTTCACATAATAATTCTATAAAAAAGTGCCCTTTTTACGACCCAAAACACATCCGAACTGAATCTTGAGCATTACCTATCTTCGCTATTACACAACATTAAACATCTTTTGTGACATCGGCTTCTCATTTTTCTTTTATCTCTCTACATGCGCCTCTCTAAGTTCTTCCATCTTGCGAAATTTCTCCTCTACATCGTCAAAACTGATTTGCGTACAAACATTCATCATTACAAAAATGTCACTATGTCGCATAAATTGTATTTTATTACAGAATACCTATTGCTTAACAACTTTTTACAAGAAAAATTTCATACCTGAAGAATTACTACTGATTGTTTATTGTAAATATATCATTGTTTGAGGCAACTCAAGATACTCACCTATCTGCTTAGCTAATCCTTCCATTTCCTTATAAATTGACTTTTTTACAGTATAATAATCTTCTCCAAATATTTTTTCTGTTAAGCCAAACATTACATCGCTACTTATCAATTCATTCTCCTTTAATACTATTCCCAACTTATAGTGTGCCATAGCATTACGAAATTTATCTGATTTCCATTTCGTATCAATTTTTAAAGCAGTTCCCAGCTTTGTATTTATTTGCTCAATCACATTTATCAGCGAAAAATACAATATATACCCAAATCTCAATTTTGTAGGTATTTCTTCTTTTATCCATCGTTCAACACCATATAACAAAAAATTAATCTGACATATAATTGATAACAACACAAATTTATCACTAAATTTATTGCCAACTGGTGATTTCACAAAACCCCCATAATCTCGGACACCAAATTTAAAATCATTCTTTACATAATATTCACTCATACCATTAAATAGTCTGATATATCGACCACTAATTTCAGTCATTGATTTTATGTACTTTCCATTATTGTTAGTAAATGAAAAAAATGGTGAATAATATTGACATAGAATAGTGTTACCACAAATCACATCATTTATAGTGTCAATTCCATAAATATCATATAACTGAAAAGCTTTAGTAATCGGCTTGCAAATACTTCCAAAATATTCGTCGCTTTTGTAATAAGCATTCTTTAAAAGTTCATATATTTTGTCATAGTCCTGACGCCACATCTTAATACTACTTCTAATTTGTTCATAAAAACCGGATTCCGATTCATTAAATAAAGGGATTTGAAGTTTGTATTTACTTGAATTGTTAATAGCCTTTACCCAATCCTCAGCTCCATCTATAACAACACCAAAATACGGAAACATAGAAGGTATGTAATTTGATTCATCCGGTTTTATATGTTTCATAACGGTATAAATATATCGAAGGTCTTGCTGAATTAAAGAAAATGCTGCCTTCTGTACAGGTTTTAGTTTTAAGCTTTCCACATCAATTCGCTCCTTATAACATATATATACAATGCAAATCATAACTCATCATATCACACGCTACACACCTTGTAACCTGCCAGAGTAGGCAAAAACGACATAATTTGAAAAAATTTTTCTTCTTTCTGCCATTTTCACACATAATATCCCACCTTCCAACTTTCCACTGCAATGTAAAAAGCCCCGGCTCACGCCGAGACTTCTTCTTTCATCCCTTACCTACATTTTACTGCTTTTTCCCATCTTATCTCCCCACATCCCCATCTTCTCTTAACATTTCTTTCTTCTCCCCTCAATCATCGCCTTTACCGCTTTCTCGACGAACTGCGCGGTTCCTTCGCCGCCTGCTTTGTCTATGCCGGTTGTGAAGTCACCGCCGCCCGCGTACATTGCCGTGAGGCTTAACAGGATTTCATCCGTACAAGTATATAAGTGTTCCGTGATGAAGGCTTGAAGCTTTCCTGCGAGTGCTATTGCCGGCTTGCTGTCAGGGCTTTGATTTTTAATTTTGCCGAACTGAGCAAAGATTTCCATCATTTGCGCATTTAAGGCAAGCTGTTCTTCCCTGCTTCGTCCTGCCGATTTCTGCTGGTATTCCTTGTAGGCTTCCGTCTGTCCCCATGACTCTTTTGCCTGTCGCGCATATTCGTCGATTTTTCTTGTATCGAATGCGTCAAAGGTGAAATTTTTTACGCCAATTCCTTTTATTCCAATGGCAAGGTCAATCAGGTTCTGGATATGCTCCTTGCGTAGCTCAAGCAGGTGTATCTGCTGCTCAAGCGCCTTGCTTCTGTTAAAGTCCGGGCTGTCCAAAATCTCTTTAATCTCCTTCAGCGAGAATTCAAGCTCCCTGAACAGCAGAATATGCTGCAATCGTTCCAGTGCCGCTTCGTCATATAAGCGGTAGCCCGCAGCCGTAACCTGCGCGGCAGGAAGAAGTCCTATCTTGTCATAATAGTGAAGTGTGCGTATGCTTACTCCCGATATTTTGCTGACTTCATGTACCGTCATCATCATTATAACCTCCGTTTTTCTGTTGTAATACCGTGATGATAACAGCATAAACTATTACCCAACGTCAGAGTCAATAATTTTTTAAGGCGGCATCTTCATGATGCCGCCCCACTTTTACAAAACCTATGCTATTTATTGATTTAACAGCTTCTTATACTTAACCGTCTTCTTTATAATGTATCCCACGAAGCTTATCGCCGCGAACACCGTCGAGATGATGAGCATTGTTCCGATTTCGATATGGAGGTACGACAGGGTTACAAAGCTGATGATTAAGAGCATCAGAAGCATCCAGCCGAAGGCTATCGCCGTGGTCACAAAGAGCATTATTATGTCCAGCACAACATCCTGTGTCGTGAATGGCTTCTGCGGGTACTTTGCATTGATATCTTTTAAGATTTCGATGCTGTCCTGCCTGGTGCTGTCATTCCTGGCACCATCTTCCATGTGCTCTTCCATATGCATTTTCATATTTTCTTCTGAATATTCTTCATTGCTCTCTTCCATATTCTGTTCTCTATCAAGCTCTACGTCCCGTTGTATGCCATGATTCATATCCTGTTGCATACCATGCTGCATGTTCTCTTCCATATCTTACCTCGCTTTTTACCGTTCACCGCGTAACTGCATCTGCGGATACATCTTAAGACACCCGATTAATCCACTGCTTTGCTGCCCCAAAGGGTAAGCTGGTTGGTGGTGCCGAGTGCGGTGAATACCGTTGTCTCAACGGTAGTGTTCTCAATATCCATCTTTAAAATTACACCACTGTAAGTCTCTCCGTCAAGTGTGATGTCAATATAGGCTGTTCCGTCATCGCAGCTCCATGTTCCTGTGTATGCGCCCGTCACGGTGCCGTCAGCATTCAGGGTGATGGTCTCAGGTGTGTTCAGACCGTAATTCCTGTAGTCGATGTTAAGCTTATGGATAATCACATCATATTTGCCGACAATCTCATCAGCAGCGAGACCATTTTCGTCAAGCTTCTCGCCCGCGGTCTGGTATGGTGCGGCAACGAGCCAGCCGTCCTTGTTAAGGAAAAGCTGGTGAACCTTTACATAGTGGCCTTCATTTCCGCTTGTCGTCCTTGTGTGGAATACGATGTACGCTCTTCCATCATCATCTACGAAGGCGCTGTTGTGTCCCTGGGCTACCTGTCCCTGTGAAAAGCTTCTCCACTTGTAGCCGCCGAAAAGACGTATTCCCGCAGAGTCGTTGGTGTTGAGAATGTAGGTATCGTAGAATGGATCTCTTCCGTTCTCGTCAACGTAGTCTCCGTCAGGTGTCTCGCTTCTGTACACTCTCACGTTGTAGCCGCCCTGTGCCGTAAGCTCGCCGTAGGACATGAACAGCCAGTAATAATCACCTATCTTCTGGATGTAGGATGCTTCGCCTGATACATACTTTCCACCGGCAATCTTTTTGCCGAAGTAAGGGTCAGAATGAATGTTGTCGTCATAGGTTACGCTGTAATCCCTGAAGCCTGTCGCCTCGTCAAGCTTCAGCATGAATATTCCGCCGCTCCATGAACCGTAGCTCATCCACAGATTTCCGTCGTCGTCATAGAATACGCACGCATCAATGTTGTTAGGGTAATAATCTCCCCATGTTCTCTTATATCTGTCGGCAAGCTCGGTCTCACCTGTAACCTCGGCCACGTCGGTCTCGCCATAGTATTCTTCATTATAAAAGCCCGAGTACACAACAATTCCCTGATATTCCCAGTCTCCCTCGAGATTATCAGCGGTCAGAAGCACGATGGAGGAATACCATTTATCGCCGTCAACCGACAGGTACATGCACCACTTGCCAAGCTTCTCGTTGTATATCACATCAGGAGCCCACATATATCCATCAACCTGATAGTTGGCACTTCCGTGTGCAGACCATGCTGCCGGCTCCCTAAGAATCTCTCTGTAATCAGTTGAAAGATTGTTGGTAAAGCTCTCCCAGTTCTCAAGATCATACGACTTAGCCCATGCTCTGTGCGAACCGAAAATATAATAACATTTCTTCCCTTCCTTGTCTTCCCCGACTATTATGGCAGGGTCATGGCAGCTCACTGTTTTAATCATCTTTACCTCGTCATTTGAAAATTCTACATGATTCTGAAACATTACAACATCCACAATGTATCTTACGGTTATCTCTTCACCGCCGTATTTTACATATACATATGGTCTTAAAGTGACCGTTTCGACCGAACCGGTTATCTTCTCCTTGACAACCTCGGCAGGATTCTCCACCTTGGAAGCCTCCGATAAAATACCTTCATATGTGCTGCTCTCACCGTACTTTATCGCTCCGCCAAATGAAGGTGCTTCAGCCTGAGCAAGCTTCTCATCATTGCTTGATGCCGCGTACACTCTGCTGACCGTGTAGCCATCCCTGTCATTGGTGACAGTGAGTGTGTACTTTATGTCCTCGCCCGCCTTATATTCTTCCTTGTCGGTAGACAGCTCCACCGTGATATTGTTCTCGGTCTTGGTACACACAGCACCTTTTACTGCTCCCTGTGTGTCGCTGTCCGATTGATTCTCCTTATTCCCGGCACACCCGGTAAACAGCACCGCCGCCATGAGCGGAAGTGCCAGCCACCTAAGCCTCCTGCCTGAACCTCTTCTCATCTTCTCACACCTCCTGATATTTCTATATTGCCTCGCAACTAAGCTGATATGCATAAATAAAATCCATTATGCACCCGCAGTCCCCGCCTGTTTTAATATCCGTCCCGTTCATTCAGTTAAGATTGTTCTCATACCTGAACACCGGCTTCCCATCCTCATCCCACTTAACCTCCATGAGCATCGTGTGCCTGTTAGGGTCATAGAGCGGATCTCCGACAATCTCAAGATATGTGCGCGCGTGATATACGCACACGTCCCTGCCGTCCTCTGTCTTGGTGAAGCTGTTGTGTCCCGGACCGTAGATGCCCTTCTCCCTGTCGGAGCACAGTACGGGATGTCTCTCCTTCTTCCATGCTCTCGGGTCAAGCAGGTCTGCGTTCTCGTCAATGGAAAGCATTCCCACGCAGTAGCACTCGCCTGTCGCACTTGCAGAGTAGGTGAGGTATATTTTTCCGTCGTGGTGGATTGCTGCCGGACCTTCGTTTACCCATATGTCTACTCTTTCCCAGTCGTAATCCGGAGTGGTGAGAAGCACCTGTGCCGTGGCAAGCTTGGTCGCAGATTCCATTTTTGCAATATAGATATTGGAAATCTGAATGCCGACGCTGACCTTCTCAGCCCAGATATAGTAATATTCACCATTATTTTCAAGTATCGTCGCATCAAGCGAAAAGGCATCAAAGGAATAGATATCGTCATCGCTTCTCTGTATTTTGCCCTTCTCTATCCATTCGTCCTTCATCGGGTCCTGTCCCTGACACTCGAGAATGTATGGGCGCAGTCTCCATATATCCTCCGCCTTTGAAGCGGCAAAATATATGTACCACTTTCCGAACAGATAGTGAAGCTCAGGAGCCCATATATGCTTGCTCATCTCTCCGGACTCATGCTTTGTCCAGATTACCTTCTCCCCGGCATCCTTAAGTCCCAAAAGAGTATCAGAACATCTGAGTATTATCTTGTCATATGCAGGTACGGACGCGGTAAAATAATACTTTCCATCCTCCGCACGCATAACAAACGGATCTGCTCTCTGCTCTATAAAAGGTTTATTAAAATCAGTAATTTTTCCGTTTCTAGCTCTTTCTTCCATACCATATCCTCTCCCATACTTATTTTACAGAAAAATCTGCACATTTAATTTGAAATTCCCCGGGATGCTCCACATCCGCACCCCGGGGATAGCCAATTTCATTACTCCATTACAAGGTAAGCTGCCTCACATGTAAGACAGAAGTTAAGGTCTCCTCCTGTTGTGATGCCTGTGTACTTCTGTGTGTATACTGTTCCGGCTGTTGTTGTAACTACTGCCACAACATCCGCTGTTGCTCCGTTGTTGGTTACGGAGAGCTCAACCTTGGCTCCATCCATGTCGCTTGTGAAGCTGTCCCAGTTCCAGTCACATTCTGCTGTTGCTGTCTCATAGCCATCGCCCCAGCCGAAGTTGTCTGCACGAAGTACTGCGTACTCTGCATAGCCGTCTGCCTCTGCTGCGCTGTGTCCCTCTGCTGTTGTCTGAAGTACTACAAGGAAGTTATCCCAGTTGTTTACTCCGTCTGTGTAGTTCTTGAAGGTCTTTGTAACTGACTCGCCCTCAGGAATTGCGAATATATCTGAGAATGCGCTCCAGAATGGTGTTGTACAGTCTGTGCTTCCTACGATAACGCCCTCAGCCTTAACTGTCTTATCCTTGATTGAGAGGATATCCGTGTAGCTTGACTGTGTACCGATTTCTATTGATGCAATCTCGCCCTTGACAGGGAACTCTGCCTTAGCTGTGTTGGAGGTCTTGTTGTAATCTACATTGTCAACGTCAACCGTTACGGTACCGTCCGCATATGTTATTGTGGCAGTTACATCTGCCTCAACCATTACTGACTTCTCCCATGTGTTCCAGTTGCCCCATGACCATGTAAAGCAGCTGTCTGCAATATCAGCACCGTCTGCCGTACCTGTCATATCAGCGTTGACTCTTGCAACCTCATTGCCATCCGCATCCTTGAATACGAAGTAGTAATTGTTCTTTGCATCATTGCCGTCTGACCAGTGCTTTAACTTAACCTGGATTGTCTGACCATCTGAGATGGCAACAGGCTCTGAATATACATCATCAGCCTTGGAGAAATCAAGTGCTCCGATTGATGCTATTGCGCTGTCATCCTTAGTTACCGTGATTACTCTCTCAGGCTCAACGAACTCTGCGTCAGGATTGCCGTCTGCGTAGAGAGCTGCAATCTGCTCTGCATTCAAAGCGTAATCATAGATGTAAAGCTCATCAAATGCTCCCTTGAATACTGAATCCCAGTAGTTTACACCGAGTAAGAAATCGAAGCTGTCGGAAGCCTGCATACAATTCTTTGTTACATATGCAGGAACAACATTTCCATCGGAATCCTTGGTAATCCATTCCTGACCGTTGATGTAGAGCTTAGAAGCAATAAGTGTTCCGTCTGCCGACAAATTGTTGGAATCTACAACGAGTGCAATCTGTACCCACTGCTTTAACGGCTCGCCTGTTGCAATATCTGACCAAGCCGGCCAAAGTGCATTGTCGAGCTGGTCATATGACCAGATACAAGGGAATGTTCCCTCTCCTGCCCACTCAGCTCTTGTGATGTTTACATAGTGCTGTCCGCCTGTCAGGTCTCCGTGAATATCCGGTCCGAACTGAACTGTCGGCATGTAATTTGCGAATCTTGTAGCGTAGATCCAAAATGAAACCGTGTAGTTGTCACCTACTCCGTTCACGTCTGTGAGCTTGTAGCCTGTGATACCATCTGTGTATACGGCATCGCCCTTTACACCCGGAATGTAGACAACATCCTTGTCAGCTGCGCTTAAGATAGGGTCGCCGCCGATTGTCTGTGCGGTAGGCTGGATATCGGACTTGTTATCTGCCGCATCGAATGAATAGTAGTACTTGTAATCCTGTGGTATCTCTCCTGCCTTTACCGGCTCTGTGCCTGAGGTCTGCTCAACACTTGACTTCGGCTCTGTTGTGGTCTCAGTCGGGTCTGTTGCTGACTGCTTCTGACATCCTGCAAGCATTGCCGCTGTCATGGTACCGCATAACATAACGCTTAAAAACTTCTTATTCATATAGAATTACCTCCATTTTTACTTTCCGAATGCATTTGTGACTGCCTCATACTGTGCAATCTCTTCATCTGACAATACGTTGTAGCCTGTCGGTCCGAAGTATGAAAGCATTGCCTCAGCATGGTAGTAGTTTGCCTGTTCAGTTGCCTCATCTGTATAATCCGCTGCCTTTGCCGTACCTGTACCTACAAGGTCATGAATACCGATATTGTTGAAGTACTGGTCACAGAAGTTCCAGTAACCTGCAATGCTGTACCAGCCGTAAGGAACCGGTCTTGTGATGGAATCAAAATAATCGTCCCAGTATGCCTTATGCTCAGCATCCTGTGGGAAAAGAGCCTTATATCTGTCCCATACAGTCTTGTCAAGTGTCATAGGAACAGGCATATTGGAGTTCTTAAGAGGTACTCCTGATGCATTGGTGATTGATGAATCCTCGTAAATGTCCATACGCGCGTTCCAGCCGTCAGTTCCTATACCCATGAACTTAAGGAGAAGATATGCTTCGTAAGGATGCTTACATGATGTTGACACACCACCAATGTACATGTTGGCAATGACATTGTGTTCCTTCTCATCAACTACGTTAGGTGTTACATAAGGAACTATATCAAGTCCGTATGTATCCTGATATCCGTCTGTTCCCCACAGGTTCTGATATGTCCAGAAGCCCTCTGAGAATACTGCAACGTGTCCTGTTGCTCCGAACCATGCGCCCCAGTCTCCTGACCAGTCCTCCATAGCCTGTGTGTTCTGCTGCGGTGCAACATAACCTGCCAGTATAAGGTCTGCGAACTGCTGCTCGCCTACTGCCCAGTAGGACAAATCGAAATCTGTTCCGTTGAAGCCGAACTCACCCTTGATAGCACGCTCTGCTGATGAACATGCTGCGATACCGTAGAGTGAATCAAGTCTGTTGTAATAACCAAGTCCGTAATACTTCATACCTGATCTGTCATCGACAGTGGCATCCTTGATGAGCTGAAGCATCTCATCCCATGTCCAGTCTGTTCTAGGCATCTCAAGATTAAGCTTGCTGATTACGTTCTTATCGATAAAGATTGCACTTGGCTGATACCATGTAGGAAGTCCGAACCATCTGTCGGTATCGAATTTGCCGATTCCGTAATCCTTGATTGTTGTCATCATATTGGACATATCAGGGTCATTCTCAACATACTCCGTGATGTCGCGCCAGTACTCATTGGCAAGAGCCGTATCTGAATCCGTTCCCGAGAATACATCAGGGAAGGTTCCGCTGTTGGCAGCCGCCGAAAGGTCGGTGCTCATATCACTTATCTGCTTGCACTCTACCTTGATATTAGGGTATTTTTTCATAAATGCTTCTGCGAGGAGATTGATTGTAGTCTCATCCTCGTAATGCCAATAGGTGAGGGTGATGTCATCCTTGGTCACACCATTTTCATCAACCTCTCCCGTGCTTGTGCCGCCTGTCTTGGCACCACAGCCTGTCAGTGCGCCCATGGCCATAACGGATGCCATAAGTGCTGCAACTAACCTTTTTTTCATAGAAATCCTCCATTCCGCCGCCTTCACGGCAGCATAAATAATATAATATATCTGCGAAAAACGCTGTTTCCAGCATCTTTCATATGTTATTCTCCTGTGATACCTGAACGGTCAATACTTTCAACGAACTGTTTCTGAAGTACAAGGTACATTATAAGGAGCGGCAGAATACTTAATGTAGTAGCTGCCATTCGGACGGATTCGTTGAGGCTCGTCGCCGTGTCTCCGACACTTGCCCTCGTCTGGAAGGCTGTGTCGAACTGCTTTAACTGAACCACAAGATTCGTCCAATTACTCTTTGCCGCAAGTCCCTGTACATACAGCTCGGTGAGATATGACTCATTCCAATACCATACAAAGGAGAACAGAACAACCGTTACGATAGCCGGTATCGCGGAAGGAACGGCAATCTTGAAGAATGCCTTAAAATGTCCCGCACCGTCAATAGCGGCGGCTTCCATCAGCACCTTAGGTATCTGCTTGAAGAACTGATAGAAGATTAAAATAAATATCGGCGAATTCAGTCCGTTTCCGAAAAGTGCCGGAAGGATGAATGCCCACAGAGTTCCCTGAATTCCCATATTGGTGTAGAGCACATATGTAGGAATCATGGTTATCTGTCTTGGAAGTATATAAGAGAATAAAAGTATAACCATCAATGCCTTCTTACCCTTGAAGTTATATCTTGCAAAGCCGTAGCCGACCATCATACAGATAACCACGTTGCACAATGTCGGAAGACCTGCAATCAATATTCCTTTTTCAAAGGAGGATGCATAGTCCATTGCCTTCGCCGCATCTATAAAGTTCTGAAGATACAGCTTGGAAGGGAGCCACTTAATCGAGGTATCGAGAAGGTCGTTCCTGCTCATAAAGCTGGTGCTTATCATATAGAGCACAGGGTAGAGATACACAAAGCCGATACATATAAGAAGAGCATATACGACAAGCTGCTTTCCGAAGCCCTGCTTTTCTCTTGTTCCGAATATGAATCTGTGCAGCTTTTCCTTCGTGAACTTCTTTTTAATAATCTCCGCTGCCGTCATATGTCTTGTATCTGCCGTGGCTGATGCCTTTTTCGAACTTCTTGACATTTCTCATTCCCCTCCTCTCTATCTTCCTTGACAGGCGCTTTTCCTTCTTTAACTCGCGCTGTCTCTTCTTGACCATTCTGTCATATACATCCTTCCTGTTTCCTAACAGCAGGAAGAATAAAAGAACAATAAGTGTAACAACTATCGAATACATCCACGCCATCGCTGATGCGTAGCCATATCCCTTCTCCTTGGTTCCCGAGAACATTGCCGACTCTATCATGTTGATGAGCTGGTTCTGCTCGTTTCCGGAAAGGAATATAACCGTATACACCGCATTTAAGAGGATGAAGTTCTTGATTGTCGGAAGAGTAATCTTCCAAAAGCACTCCCAGCCTGAACCTCCGTCCATCTTAGCTGCCTCGTAGAGTGAAGGGTCAACCTTCTGAAGTGCCGACAGGAATATGAGTATCTGTACTCCCGAATACCACAGTATCATAATCATGTTGGAGAATATCTCTCCTATCGACTCAGCTATCGAGTTCGGAAGAAATGTTCCGATTGCATTCACCACAGCCTGTGTATTCATTGAAGGAATTGTCGAAGCTCCTTCGCTTACAAGCATATTCATAACAGGACCGCTCACGATGATGACCGGAAGAAAGAAGATAAGTCTGAAAAATGCCTTGCACTTTATCTTTCCGTTTAACATCATCGCAATGATGAGAGCGAATACAACAATTACCGGAACCTCAACTATTGTCTGCCATATGTATGTTACAAGCTGCTTTGGAAACTCCGGATTTTCAAGCCATATCTGAGTGAAGTTTCCCGTTCCCACCCAGATGTACTTTGTCTCAAGCGGAGTTATTCTTATGTTAAACCACATATAGTAGAACGACTGTCCGAGTGGAAATAACAGGAACGCCACAACTCCTATCAGCCACGGAAGTATGAACAGATAGCCCATTCTTGCCTCTCTCGCCTCGAGTCGTCCCTGCTTTATTTTGATTTTCTTATTTTTCGTTTTTCCCATATGCTCACCTGACCTCATATGACATTGATTCTATGGTTACTCCGTCCACGCTTCGTGCCTGTGTTCCATAGTTGATATAGACCGTAACTCCGTTAGAATAAGTCACAACTCTTAAATCACCGTCAATTATCTGATGCTTTGCCACCGTAGCTCCCGCAGTCTTTTCATTCAGAGCCTTAAGCTCCTTATAATACTCAACAATCGTATTCTTGTAGGTCGCATACTCTGAACTGTATATGTCACTCGAGTTGGTATACAGAAGCTTCGCCGAGCTCTCCTTGGTGATGTAGAATGAAGGGTACACACCTGTCTCAACAAGCTTTAAGAAGAATTCCTGCTTGTTGGCCTCGAAGTTGACATATTCCGAATACATCGGCATCACGCCCTTTAGCACCATGCTAATGAAAGGAACGCTCTCATCCTCGAAGATGTAGCTTGAGGTGTACAGCGGCATATCAAGGAATGCATCCGTATCCGACCACAGATATGCAAAAGGCTGCTCAAGCACAAGGCTTGTTCTCTCTGCCGCCTGTGCGACCATATCCTTGTATACCTCCTGCGTGTCATATCTTGAATAGCTGTTTCCGCTGTATGTGTAGCTGAACAGCTTATTGGATATTCCGGCAAGTGCAAGCTTATCAACACCGCTCTTTATGTACTTGTCAATGAATTTGTTCAGAAGCGTCACCGTTCTTGCCGGTGTGAGATAATTCATTGTGCTGTACACGGTCTTGTATGTGCTCTCCTCGAATCTTCTCTTGTTAATCTGCTTAACAACATTGAAGGTGGCATTCTTCTCATCAGGGTTGATTCTCAGTGCATCATTGTAAAGGTACATCTGAATATTCTTCTTTGCAGCATCCTCAATCAGCCTGGTAAGCTTTTTGGTTCCGCCGATTTTTGAATCAGCCTTGTAGCTTGTTATCGGTACACTGTAAAGTCCCTTTTTCTGCCAGCCCTTGTATACGGTGAGCAGGTCGGCAGCGCCCTCGGCTTCAAGCTCGTCATATATCTCATATATGTCGTCCACAGTTGTCATGACGACTGCCGATGTGCCAAGGAGGAAGGATTCTCTCTCCGTTCCGAGGAAATCAACTCTCGTTCTGAAGCTGTCATCACCCTTCTTAACTCCGCCGTCTGCAAGGAGGTACTCTCTGTAAGCTGCTGCCATTCCTGCGTAATTGGCGTTGTCCCCACTGAGGAATACATATCTTACCGCAAGGTCTGAATGGCTTCTCTCGGTCTCATACACATGAAGTGAACCCGCCGTAGAATTGTTGCTTGTCGGCTGAGTGTATGTCTTTCTCAATGTGAACTTTGCATAGGCTCTGTTGTAGTCAACGCTTGCTCCGTTAGGTATACAC
>CAKRIL010000034.1 GCA_934343915.1 uncultured Lachnospiraceae bacterium
AGCTTATACGTCAATGACGCGGCAAACTTAATATTATTTTCATCGGACAGCCATATATTTACATAGTAATCTATGGAATCAACCGTGAAGCCGTCCTCAGTCTCCCTGAGATTGAAGCCGCTTGCAAGCTCCTGTCCGAAGCCTGCCGCAACGCTTTTACTCAGTCCGTCCGCGCTGTCCGCAGCTATAACCCTTCCATCGCTGTCCCATACAACACCTTCAAGCGATTCCCTCAGTTCCTTTAAGAACTTATTCTTTCCCGGCTTGCTACAGTCATACACTCTTATATTCTGCTCATAATCAACCTTTACCTCAAGAATGTAGTTATCATAAGCCCTCGCCGTCACAATATTCCGCGACGGAAGACCGACACACTTAAGTACTCCATCCTGCCTATCCAAAATGAACGTCCTGTACGAATTAGGGTCATCAGTGCTGTACTGACACTTAAGTATTCTCTCCGGCTCGCCGTCGCCGTCAATGTCAACTTCCGCGCTGTAATCATATATTCCTGCCGGAGCAATGTTCTCATCAAGCCTGACGCTGTCCTTATCCCACACAACCGTCGAATTGCCCTGCCCGTCGTTTACCACCTTCACGCCTGTATATCCATTGATGCCTTCCGAATCGTCAGATATCTTTCCTGATGTAAAACGCAGTGTTTCCGATATCTGCATCATCTTCTCAGGTGTCATCGGATTCTCAACCTTCTGTGAATCATCCTTTGAATTGGTTCCACAGGCAGCAAGCACGATAACACATACGCCAACCATAACTGCCGTGACAATCCGGCTGAATTTTTTATATTTCAGGGCATTCTTAATCCTGCCTTTTACTGACACTTCACCGAAGCCCGGCTGAAATAAAGCATTGAACCTTCCATGTGAAGCGCAGTTTAACAGCGCATATGAGTACTTCTTCACGACCTCACATTCACTCATGCCGTCCGTAATGCGTGTCTGCTCGGTAATCATCTTTCCAATCACGGCTTCATCACAGCTCATCTCCATGTCCCTTCCCATGACATAGAATGCCGCCCACACAAGCGGATTGAACCAGTGGATGCATAAAAGCACGAACGCCAGCGGCTTCACAATATGATCATGTCTCTGAATATGATAGTTCTCATGAAGCAGCACATACTCAGAAGCTCCGCTCTCTATAAAGCTCGGCATATATATTCTTGGATGCACGAAGCCGAACACGAACGGCGAGGTAATTCTGTCCGAATGATATACATTTCTCTCTGACCATATGGCATTGCGAACCTTCCTCGCCATCATGATGTAAGCCGCTATACCATACACAAGCATAACTGCCATTCCGACAATCCATACAATCACTGCAAGCTTAAGTATGTTAAAATCCCCTGTAACAGTATGCGTCATCGTACCCGCAGTACCGCCTGATACCATGCCAGTCATCGCTCCTGACACTGCACCTGATACCATGTCAGTCGTTGCGCCTGACGCTACTCCCGTTACCATGTTATTTATCGCACCTGACGCTGCATCCAATACCATGTCAGTCGTTGCGCCTGCCGCCGCTCCCGTTACTATATCCGTCATTGCATCTGCCGCCGCTCCCGCTCTGCCCGTGAAGCCTATTCGCGAAAAAATATTGAGATTAAATATGCTGAATATCGAATCAAACGACACCGGACACAGCAGTCTGAAGCCTACAACACTCCACAACAGATATGAATATTTCTTCGGAAGCTTCTTTAAAAACAATCGTACAAGCAGGACTACAAGCACCGTGACCCCTGCCGTAAGACTCATATTAAGTACCTGCAAAAATATATTTTCCAATACGCAATCCCCCTTCTCCTGTCTGTATGCACACGCTACTTATGCTCATCAATAAGCTTCTTAAGCTCCTCTGCCTCCTCCTCGCTTATCTTCCTGCCGCCGAGGAATGCCACCAGAAACTGCGGAAGTGAGCCGCCGAATGTCTGCTTTACGAAGTGGTCACTGGCATACGCTACGACATCCTCCTTGTTTACCAGCGATGTAACCACCGTATTCTCATTCTTTGCAAATCCCTTCTCACACAGTTTCTTTAACGTCGTGTATGTGGTCGACTTCTTCCAGCCCAGCCCGCCTGCGCACAGCTCCACAAGCTTTCCCGAAGCAAGCGGCTCATTATCCCATATCACACACATAAAACGGTAATCGCTCTCACATAATTTAAGACTTTCCATACTTTTCTCCTCTTTTCTGTATAATGAACCAACCTATATTGACATCACTTGTACCACACTCAATCAAAAATGGTTGGTTGTTACCGACCTCTATTCCAGTCTATAACAACCAACCACCTTTGTCAATACATATTTTGCTGCGTCAGGGCATGTCCTCTGATATTTTTATTCTTATTCTCCAACTCTGTTCAGTGTCACGTCATCCACTGTTCCCCAGCTTCCGCCGTTGCACTTCATTCTCACACCGACAACGATAGTGTCCCCTGTGAGCTTGATATCCGTCACGGTCGGCTCCTTCCAGTCAGCGTAGCCTGTGAGCTCGAAGCTCTGTGAATATTCCTGTCCGTCAGCAATCGCATACACTTCAAGCACTGATGAGCTCAGCATATCTCCGCCCTGTGAAAAAGCATAGAGCTGATAGGTTCCCGGTTCAAGTCCGGTTACCTCCTGCTCGATTGAGAAGTCCATCTCGCTTGCCGACCAGAAGTGGAACGCTGTCTCTCCCGTCTTGGCATCTTTAGCGTTGACCTGATAATCCGTAGGGTTCTCTTTTCCGTTGTAGACCACCTTCCACATGGAAGTGTCGGAATCCTCAAAGCTTGAATTTACAACGTAATTTATAAGCTTAACCTCAACATTTGCGACAACCGTTCTGTACTCCTCATCCAGCTCCTCATCCTGAAGAATGCCCTCTACCTGATAGCTTCCTCCGATATTTGTGTCTATCGCTGCGATCTGTTCAGCATCCCATACAACCGGAACCTCCCTGTTGGCTGTCTTGTCATTGTAGACAACCTGTGCTGTTTCAGGCAGCACCAGCTCAGCTCCCACATTGCAGGATACCTCAACATCAGGAACCTTTTCAACCGCAAGCGGTGCCGTAGCTCCGTACTTTAACTCTCTGAATACCTTAAGAGAATCGAGCGGATGTCCCGTGAAGTCGAACATTGCCTGATTATCCCATGAACAGCCGCCATAGTACTTGCCGGCATCCTTCGGGTCATATGAACCTGAATAACTGCTTGCCCAGCCGCTTCCGTACTTCTCCCACAGTGCCGAATTGTCAGCATCGGCAGGTCCTACAGGAATCCATGTTCCTTCCCAGTAGAACACACCCATTATATCAGCTTCATCTGCTGCCGCACATATATCACGAATCATGTCTGCCTGTCCCTGAACAGTTGCATCATACCCGTCCACAAGGTCGCCGTCACCGGATACACTGTTGCCGCTTCCGTCACCATCCTCGGTGGTATAGCAATATGAAGTCTCTGCAATTACAACCTTCTTGCCATAGGTGTCCTGAACATATTCTGCCATCTCCTGCATATTCTCCATCGAGCCATGCCAGAATGAATAGTAGGACATTGCAAAAATATCATAATCTACACCATACTTCTCAAGGTCGGCCGTAATCTTCGCAACCTCACCCTGTTTATCAATGTCCGTATAATGAACAGCAACCTGAATGTCTTTTCCTGCTGCCTTTGATACCTCTCTTACGGCACTGCTTCCCGCCTTCAAAAGCTCAGCAACTGAGGAAGTAAAGCTCTCGCCTGACATTCCCTTGTTAATCTCATTACCAACCTGAACCATACATACATCGACACCGGCATTCAGAATATCAGTAAGGCTTGTCACCGTAAAATCATAGAGTGCATCGCTCTTCTGCTCAAGCGTCATTCCCTTCCATGCCTTCGGCACATACTGCTTAGTCGGGTCAGCCCAGAAATCCGAGTAGTGGAAATCGATACATACCTTCATTCCATACTGTGTCGCACGCTTTCCGAGCTCAATAGCGGTTGCCACATCATTGTTGCCGCCGCCGTAGCCGTTGCCGTTCTCATCATACGGGTCATTCCATACACGAAGTCTTATGTAATTCACACCTGCCTCGGCAAGCGTCTTGAATACATCCTGCTCCTCACCATCGAATCCGTAATACTTTGCTCCACTGTTCTCGACAGCAAGCACTGCCGATGCATCCATTCCTCTTATGAAATCATCCGGGATGCCCTCTATCGGCTGTACAAATATGCCCGACTCCTCAGAAGCGGTCGGAAGCTCGAAGGTCATTACATCTATGACCTCAGGATTAATCTTAATCTCGTCTGCCGTCTTTCTCACGATGACAGGGAACTGTGTCTCTGTCTCCTGTACAGTGCTTGTACTCTCCTGATTGTCAACGGTGTCACTGCTTCCACTCTTGCTGCAGCCCGCGAGCGCTCCTGCACATAAGCTCATGCAGACTGCCATGACAGCCATTCTTCTGCCAAATGTCTTCCTTTTCATGCTAACCCTCCAAGTTATATTTCGTTTTATCCCTCTAATAAATATAGCGCTTTGTCTGCAAGCAGCCTCGCGCTATATCTATTGATGGAACTATTATTTTATTCTATAATTTTAACCTAAAACACTTGAAAGGTCAACCTCGTCTGAAGCCCCACAGCGCAATACACAGCAATATTACCTCACATGCTGAATATATTCTGTTGCCATGATAGAACACCATCTCATACACCGAGCTTCCCAATATCCCCATATTAAGAAGAACATAACACAATACCTGAACGGCAAGTGTACATGCTGCTGCCGCAGATATATCTCTTCCCTTCTTGTGCAGTATAAATACGGCGGCGCACAGTGCAGCAATAATCAGAAGAGCTATGCCAAGCACGGGTACGCTTCCGTGCTTTACAATATTCGCAGCCATGAAGTACTTGGCATCCATCCTGATTACACCACTATTCAGCATATCGTAATTATCCCTCAGAGACTCGGACGCTCCGAACAGGGAAGCATTTTTTATTATATTGCGGGCAAGTACGGACATATACTCATCATTAATTCTGCCCGTGACATACCTTCCAAGCACGCCGCACAGCAAAGCAATAATGAGCATCAGGTATGCCGAAGCACCACATATGAACTTAAGTATATTATTCCTGTCCTTTTTCATCGTAAAAAAGACTGTCAGCATTCCAACCACCGAATACGTCATAACGACATCATACTGCTTCCTGTAAAGGAAAATGCTCATCGGAACGGCGCATATCCATGTGAACGCTGCTTTTGCTGATAAGCTGCTCATGCAGTCCAGCACCTTATATATGAAGAGAGGCAGAAATAATAAAGCAAACACACTGTAATCCGCACCGAAATATTCTCTGTTGATGTATGACAGCTTGAATACGAGAACGGCACTGAGAAGAACGAATACCACCGCCATGTACACCTTTTCACTTTTCATATAATTCTGTCTGCGAATTATCATATAGTATCCTCCCCTCCTGTATTGTTCTTAACCATCTCCAGTGTCACCTTAAGAAGGCTCGGATTCACTATCGTGTACTCAAGCTTTCCGCCGTTTTTCTCCACTATGTCCCGTATATTGCCGAGACCATAGCCGTGTCCCTCAGGAAATATGTCCGGAATAATTTCGTCAAAGGTCTTTTTATCCGTATATCTGATTGAATTGGCAATCTCCGCGTACAGCCTTGTATCCGAACAGTTGATGAGAATGCTCACATACGGCTTCCCGCTCTCCCGCGCCGCATTAATCGCATTGTCGATAAGATTGGCAAACAGATAATACAGATCAACTTCGTCTATTCCCTCTACGCGCCCGCACACAAAGCATTTTACATCTATGTTCTCCTGCCGGCACTGCTCTATCTTTCTGTTGAGCAGCGTATTAAGGATAACATTTGATGAATATACGCTGTGTTCAACATACCTTTCGCTGCTTTGCTTTAAAGCATTTATAAGCCTCTCCGACTCCTCATACTTCTTCTGTGCCAGCATGTCCTGAAGCATCATCACCGCCTTATCAAAGTCGTGGTTTCTCTTTTCCATCTCAAGCTGTCTTGCCTTTATCTGCTCGACATTCTCCTTCTGATGCTCCAGCTCCTTTATCCTGACTGCAAGCTCACACCTCTGCGCTGCCATCCCGCTCTCATACTCATCAACGACGAATATGAGTACATTGATTGCGAACATTCCGAGTATTATAAGATTGCAGAAAATATTGTGATTGTAATTACCCAGCAGGTAATATATGAACCAAAATGTAAAAAAGCTTAACAGCACATATACAGCTCTCTTCATCCATGCACCTTCCTCTCCTGTCGTTATTGTCACTCTATTTTCCCTGCCGCCTGTTGTATTCGGCTATGGCATCTTTGATTTCCTTAATTTTTATCGGGGTAATATAGACCTCGGAACCGTTCTTCATGGTTACCCGGTCTCCCGACAGCTCCTTTATATGTTCAAGATTAACCAGCGTATTCCTGCTCACCCTTATAAAATCGTACCCTGCAAGCTGTTTTTCAAGCTTGCTGAGTGTGTACCTCACCGTGAGCGTGTGCTTATCGGAATAATGTATTATCATCTTATGTCCGAATATCTCAAGCGACGATATCTGATACAGCTTCAGCTCATAATCCGATGTTCCGCTCCTGATATTCAATATCCTGGTCTTTCCCGCAAAAATACGATTGACCTCATTAAGTGCCAGCTCCAAATCCTGCTCCAGATGGCTCTTTCTCACAAAGCCAAGCGGCTGCCCCACAAATGACTCAAACACATAGTGCGAGTACGCCGTGGCATATATCACCTTCGGTGAATATCTTTTTAAAAGCAGCTTTCTCACTATATCGAAGCCAAGAACCTCCCCCACCTCTATGTCCATGAACACTATATCAATCTCATTGCTCTCATATGCCTCAAAGACCTCTTTCTCGTCCTCGCAGTATATGAATTCGGAATCCATGAATATCGGATTGGCACACAGAATATTCTTAAGCTTTATATAGAACTCTTCCTCATCATCGCATATCAAGACAGTCATGCTGTTCTGCTCACCTCCCTGGTTCTGCCCGTGACTTCCATCAGCCTTCTCTACAATCATGATACTACCTGTACATAAAATGACAATAGGCTTGGCATGAAGTACGGACTTTTGGCATGAATACAAAAAAACAGGTCAATACCATTCATGAAAGTGTTGAATGATATTGACCTGCCGTATATTACTTTAAACTATTATTCTACTGTACATTTCCTGACAGGAATGGTGTGAATTTTTCAATTATGGCATCTCTGTCGGCTGCTGCCTGTGCGAGGTCTAAGTCGCAGAGGTTCTCAAGCGGTGTCTCGCTGTATCCTTCCGGAATGTCCCCGATAACACCACGTCCTGTAATAGGATACTCTGTCGCATACTTCTCCATGGCAACATCAGAGATAGCCCAGTCGAGGAATGTATATGCCGCAGGATTGATTGTATCCTTGGCAATCAGGCAGTTGGCCTCAACATCCCAGCCGCAGCCCTCTGTCGGGAATACAACCTCAACCGGATAGCCCTCCGCAAGCAGAGTCGCACAGCGATAGCCGAAGGATATACCGATTCCGCACTCACCGGCTGCCGCCATCTTGGCAGGCTTTGAACCTGAGGTTGTATAGTTGGCTATATTCTTATTAAGAGCCTCCATGTACTCCCAGCCCTTTTCTTCACCCATAATCTGAAGAATTCCGTTGACTGTCAGCATACCAGTTCCTGATGATGTCGGGTCAGGCATTACTATCATTCCTTCATAGCAAGGGTCAAGCAAGTCCTCAAATGACTGAGGTATCGGCACACCTGCTTCCTCACATACCTGAGTATTTACAAGAAAGGCTGTCTCATATACGTCACAGCCAGTCCAAAGAGGCTCCTCATTCTTGCTGTCATAGAATCTCGGGTCAAGAAGCTCTGTTCCCTCAGGTCTGTATCCCTTAATGATTCCGTAAGGTTCAAGCTGGAGCATAACCGAAGCCGAGGTTCCCCATATTACATCAGCTACCGGATTGTCCTTCTCAGCTATAACCTTGGCTACGAGAGTTCCTGTCGACTCACGGATGACTTCAACATTAATATTCGGATAGAGCTCCTTAAATGAAGCAAGATACTTGTCAATCTGGTCATCCTCGAATGCGGTATATACGGTAATTGAACCTTCTGTCGCCTTAACGACATCTCCATCCGTGCTTGTATTTTCTGTCTCTGTTCCTTCACCTGCTGCGGTTAAGGATGTCCCATTAGCCGGCTCATCTGTCTTGGTGGATTTCACGCTGCATCCCGTAAGTGATGCGAGTACAAGAGCTGCTGACATGGCTAAAGCCACACAATTTTTCATTTTTCTTCTCATAATAAATCCTCCGTTCTCCCGTAATTTAACGGCTTATTTTATTTTTACCAAATATCATATTCAATTCTGCATCTTTCCACTGCCATACAATCTACTTTGTGCCTCCTTTCCATCTGTTAAGCCTCTTGACAAGAGCCGCATTAACGAACTCATAAATTGTACGGACTGCAACATTTATTAAAAAGATAAGAATTGACATAGCTGCGGCTGCGGCATAATCACCATTGTCATCCATGTTGAGGATAGCTATGGATACCGGCTTACTCTGTGCCGTGTACAAAAATACCACTGCCGACACTGTAACCATCGAGTTGACAAAGAAATACATGAATATTTCAAGCACCGCATTGATACACATAGGGAGCGACACCCTTGTAAATACCTTCCAAAAAGGAATACTCATGGACTCAGCAACATTCTCATACTCCCTGTCGAGCTTCTTTAAGGCCGTGCTCGCAGTCACATATGTAACCGAAAACAGGTGGATAGTTGTACAGCATATCATGATTGCAAAGGTTCCGTAGAGTCCTGAAAAGCTGTTCGACACGGCAATGTTCAGGAAAGGAATCTCAATCCATGGCTTGTTAAAAAACATGATATATCCAAGTCCAAGTACAAGTCCCGGCAGAGCCATAGGCATCGTGGCGAGGAACCTGCAGAACC
Organism: uncultured Lachnospiraceae bacterium; assembly: GCA_934343915.1. Lineage (GTDB taxonomy): Bacteria > Bacillota > Clostridia > Lachnospirales > Lachnospiraceae > CAG-882. Next base: position 9,052 of record CAKRIL010000034.1, read on the forward strand.
CGCACAGCTTTCTCATGGTCCTACCCTTTTCAATCAGGTAAGCAAATGAGAACACAAGCACTGTTCCAAGGCACGCTGCCCCGAGAGCCAGCTTAAGGCTGTTTACGAAGCTTATAACTCCGGTTCCGTGAAGTGCTGCTCCGAAATCAAAGTGCTTGAGTGTAAACGACATATTGTAAGGCCATACCTTCACGAACGCCGACAGAGCAACCGTCGCAATCAATATAATGAATATCAGCGATATAATGCTGCAATATATCTGATAGAAAACATCCCTCGCCTTGGAATCCTTGGGTGTGAACGCAACCGCCTTGGATGAAAGCTCATTTCTTGCATTCTTTTTCTGCATTGCCAAATCAATGATGAATGATATCATCGCAGGAATTGTGAGCACTACGCCTACAACCGCTCCCATTGACATCTTCTGCTGCCCCACAACCTGTCTGTATATATCGGTGGCGAGAACAGAATAACTGCCGCCCACAACCTCAGGTGCTCCGAAGTCCGTAAAGCTCATTGTAAAGCACACTATAAATGAATTGATAAGCCCGTATCTTATTGACGGAAGCGTGACCTTGAAAAATGTCCTCACCGGTGATGAGCCCATTACCTCCGCAGCTTCATACAATCTGTTATCCGCACTGTCAAGTGCAACCGACAGTATCATATAAGATTGAGGCAGACAATATACAATGAGTGCCATGATAATTCCGGTTTTCCCGTACAAGCCTATATCTATGCCTAGCTTGGTTGTAATAAGTCCCGTCCTTCCGAACAGATATATGAGTGCCATTCCATGTACCATTGTCGGTATGAATATAGGAAGCAGCGCCAGATAACGGTACATTTTTTTAAGCTTCATGCGCGTTCTTGTGACACCGTAAGCATACAGCAGCCCAATCAATGTGGACGCAAGTGCCGTGACTATTGACACCGTAAGCGAATGTCCTATCGAGGACAGCATAAGCGGGTTGCTGAAATAGTCAGCAAAGTTCTTAAGTCCGACCCAGTTGCCCTGATTATCCGAAAAAATCTGTCCGAACATCATAATCATCGGCATTATCAGAAAAATCAGGAACCACGCAAACATTATGATAATCATGATACGCTGCACAAGATTTCCTATATGTATTGATTTAATCCGCTCCTTTTTATTCGCCATATGCACTATACCTCCCCGCCGACAGCTGCATGTCCGTCAGCACCGAAATAACACAGCTTACCGCGTTTGAATCGAATTGATATTGAATCACCTTTCTTTATTCCTAACTGATTAACCCTATCCGTCGGCAGGTCAAAGGAGATAAAATCATTGTTGAGCGGTGCATTCCCCTCATCACCTAAATCAAGCCACAATCGGTAGCCGTAGCCGTGAAACTCTATATCATGTACGATAACATTGAATGAATTAAGCGACTTTGGCTCAACTATCTCAATATTCTCCGGTCTGCATGCCTTAAGCTCATTCTTCCCTGAGGTCAGTCCCTCAACAAGTGTCTTATCCGTGGTCACATTTGCCTTAGACAGCAGGTCTGCCCTGAAAAAATTAATCGACCCGATAAAATCGGCCACGAACGGGTTGCACGGCTCATCATATATCTCCACCGGAGTTCCCTTCTGCATCACACAGGCATTGTTCATAACAACTATCGTGTCAGCCATCGTGAGTGCTTCCTCCTGGTCGTGAGTTACCATGATGGTCGTAATTCCAAGCTTCTGCTGAAGTGCTCTTATCTCCTTGCGCACCTTCTGACGTACCTTGGCGTCCAGTGCCGACAGCGGTTCGTCTAGCAGAAGAAAATCAGGAGATACAACCAGTGCTCTCGCCAGTGCTATTCTCTGCTGCTGACCACCTGAAAGCTGTGAAGGGTACTTGTCTATCTGGTCTAAAAGATTTACCTGATTTAAAATATTCTCTATCCTGTCATTCATTTCCTTCTTGGACAGCTTTTCCTTCTTAAGTCCGAACGCTACATTCTGTCTGACGGTCATATTAGGAAACAGTGCATACGACTGGAACACAATACCGAAATTTCTCTTGCCCGGCGGCAGCTTGGTAGCATCGCTTCCATTTATATATACCTGTCCTGCCGTCGGCTTCTCAAGTCCTGCGATAATTCTTAACAGGGTTGTCTTGCCGCAGCCGGAGGGTCCTAACAGACACACGAACTCACCCTTATTAATAGTAAGATTTATGTCGTCCAGCGCCGTGAACTTTCCGAAAGTCTTTTTAATATGCCGAAGCTCTAAGAAGGTACTCCCGGCATCAGGCTTTCTTTCTACATTGTAATTATCCATATCATTACCTCCTTCTTTATCGCAAAGAAAAAGGACGCTTTCCAATCCTGCTTGGAAAACGCCCTTGTTTTCAACTTGTTAGTTATTGTAGCTTGGTACCAACTTTCAGTCAATTATTTTTGTGCAAAAAGTCTAAGATTGTTAAATTTTTATATTTTTTAAGTCAGATAGTGCTACATATTGTACAAATCCTATAAATCTCTTATTTTTTGCAATTATTTATTGACGCCAACTTGGTACCATGTTAAATTGCAGGTAATCCGGAACAAAAGAAAGGTACCTGTTATATGAACATTGAAAATAATACGAATATAGAAGCAACACGCAGGGAAATCATTTCCTATATAAGAAGCTATATAAGAGAAAATGAATTAAAGGAAAACGATAAGCTCCCTTCCGAAAGCTTCCTCACGGAAACCTTCTCAACCAATAGAAACACTGTCCGAAGTGCTCTTGCGACACTTAAGGCTCAGGGGATTATCTATTCCCAAAAGGGTAAGGGCTTTTTTGTATCTGCACGCCCCCAGCCGCTCGTATACCGGCATGACAATTCCCTTGGTTTTTCCGAAATACTCAACAACGGAACACGCAACTTCGGCAGCATAATCCTATCCGTCGAGCTTAAGTCCCCCACACATAAGGACTGCGAAATGCTCAAGATTACACCTGACGAGCCGGTATATTATCTGCGCCAGCTCCGCACCATAAGCGGACAGGGTCTGGCTGTATGTCTGTCGGTAATACCTGCGAAGTTCGTACCTGAGCTTGAAAAGCACACGGACAATTTCAAGGGAACCAACAATATTTTCCTTAATGTATATCATTTTCCACATCCGGTATGTACATGGGTTCACCTCGAAGCTTCCCTCCCAACCCGTAAGGAGATTGAGCTTCTGAATATCTCGGACAATATGCCGATTCTTCAACAGGAAAATGTCTTTGTTGTCACTGACATGGGTGCGATTGAGTACTTCAAGGTACGCGCCAGAGGTGATATGTTCCATTTTTCAATGGAATTCATATAACAAAAAATAAACAGGAGGTAGATTATTATGAAAAAACTCGAAATTATTATCAAACCTGAAAAGCTGGAGATAGTCAAGACGATTCTCGACGACAACGGAATCAACGGAATGAACTTCGTATCCACAATGGGCTATGGCAGGCAGAACGGCACAATCAAGTCATATAACGGAAACGAATATAAGATCGGCTTCCTCCCAAAGATTAAGATTGAGACCATCGTGGCTGACGAGGTTGTTGATAAAGTTGTTGATAAGATTCTTGAGGAGGTAAATACCGGACAGTACGGCGACGGAAAGATTGCCATATATAATGTCGAGGAATACATCCGTATCCGGACAGGCGAGCGCGGCAATGACGCATTGTAAGAGACTGCATCGGAAATGGGGTTGATAAGGCATGAAATTCTTGATTTACATACAGGATTTTAATGCTCTGTCTATATGCATAAGGCTTTTTCTCGCAACCCTGCTTGGCGGACTTGTAGGGCTTGAACGCGGAACTCACGGACAGCCTGCGGGAGCACGCACATTCGCACTTGTATGCCTCGGTGCCTCACTCGTCATGATAACCGACGAATACCTTGTGCTTCATTATGGTACGGGAGACCCTGCAAGGCTTGCCGCACAGGTTATAAGCGGCATAGGCTTTCTCGGTGTAGGCACAATCATAGTCACCGGAAAAAGCTATGTCAAGGGACTGACCACCGCCGCGGGTCTGTGGACAACAGCATGCCTCGGAATAGCCATCGGCTCCGGCTACATATTCGGTGCTCTTATAGCATTCATTCTTGTCATCTTTGTTATGACCATACTCACACTTTTGAGCCACCATGTAGAGGAAAATTCGCGAGGCATGCTTCTGTACATGGAGGTCGACAAGGAATGCGGTGTTCAGGCAATCTACCAATTCGTGCAGGACAACAATTTTCATATCTCCACAATAGAGAAGCAGAAAAGACAGGCATTACAGGGAAAGGATGCCGTCATATCCGCTAAGCTCGACCTGCATAAGAGACAGAGCCACGAAAAGATAATTAAGCAGTTATATGAACTTGATGCTATTCACTATGTTGAAGAAATAAAATAATTCTGCTCTTCATTACTTTAATAAAATCGGAGGTGTACAATATGGCAACACGTTCAAGTATTATGGACACTAACAGTTACAGCAGCAATAATATATCTCTCCTTGATTCATCCACAAAGGACTTGATTGAGCGCCGTGAAAAATATATGGGCGGTGCATACAGACTCTTTTACCGTAAGCCTGTCAATCTGGTTCGCGGTGAAGGCGCATATCTGTGGGATGCAGCAGGAACCAAGTACCTTGACATGTACAATAATGTCGCAGGAATCGGTCATTGCCATCCCGCAGTAATCAATGCAGTCAATGAACAGATGAAAATGCTCAATACCCATACACGCTATCTCCATGAGCGTATTATTCGGTACAGCGAAGATATACTCGCCATGCTTCCTGATGAGATAGACAAGATTATGTTCATGTGTACAGGCTCAGAGGCAAATGACCTTGCCTTGCGTGTGGCACAGGAATACACCGGCGGTACCGGAATAATAGTATCTCAGGAGGCCTATCACGGCACAAGTGCTCTCACCTCCGGCTGCTCACCTGCTCTCGGAAGTGAGCAGCCGCTTCTTCCCAATGTCAGACTGATTCCAACACCTGATTACTTCCGTCACGGCGGAACACCTGATGAATTCATCAAATGGTACGCCGATGAAATGCAGTCAAAGATTGATGAGCTCAACGCTGCCGGCTACAAATTTTCCTGTTTCCTTGCCGATTCCATCTTCTCCTCAGACGGTGTACATCCTGACCCTGTCGGCTATGTGAAGGCGGCTGTGGATGTCGTTCACAAGAACGGCGGCGTATTTATTGCAGATGAGGTTCAGCCGGGCTTCGCCCGTACCGGAGATGCCTTCTGGGGCTTCGCCCGCCACGGCATAATTCCTGACATGGTGACAATGGGTAAGCCGATGGGCAACGGCATTCCTGTATCTGCCCTTGCAGCCCGCCATGAAGTTCTCGCAGCATTCAGCGACAAGCTCCCATACTTCAATACGTTCGGCGGTAATCCGGTATCCATTGCTGCGGCACAGGCTGTTCTGTCGGTAATCAAGGAAGAGCACCTTCAGGAGCACTGTAAGACCGTCGGTGCCAAGCTTCTGTCCTCCCTCAGAGAGGTAATGGCGCGCCATCCTGAATCCGTCGGTGATGTGCGCGGTGCCGGCTTATTCATCGGCTTCGAGCTCACCAGGAACGACGGCAAAAAAACACCTGACCAGGCAAAGGCTCTCGATATGATTGAGCTTCTCCGCGACAATCATGTCCTCACATCAGTTGCAGGTCCTTACGGAAATGTCTTAAAGCTCCGCCCGCCTATGGCTTTTAAGGAATGTGACATTGACTGGGTAACTACTACACTTGATGACTGCCTTGGAAAGCTTGAAGGGTGAGTCGTTGAAACTTATAGAATTTATAGAAGTATCGAAACAGCAGCTAAAACATAAAGCTGCTGTTTTCCTTTGTCATCTGTATTAAAGAAATACAACGAGAAGCACACCCGGAATGTAAACGGATTCTTTCATATCACCGTCAACCTTTTGGACACTCTCACATTATCCAATTTTCTTAACTTCCCAAAAATCTTTGTTATACTCGCACGTGTTGGGAATTATTATGCTAGCAACATAGAAATGTTTATTTCCCTGACAATCTTCACATGAGAATTTCCAAACAAATTTAACATTTTCCCAAAAAGCCACATTTCCTTGCTGTCCAACATTATCACGCATATCCGGAGTATATATTTCGACTCTTTGCGATTCTGAACTAGCTATTGATTGAAATTTTAGTTTCCATCTTGTAATAGACAAAACTTCATCACTAATCTTTTCAATATGCCCTGATTGAGTTAATCCATTGGTATTTATTGCAAAAGCAATATTATTATACAAAAATTCCGCATATTTTTGACCTAATGCTAACCCCTTATTTCCTTCTAGTGAATATCCCAACCAATTATTAGGCACTTCTTTAAAATTAAACCAAGCTCCAATCTCTTTCTTTGTGAGACCCTTCTCAGCTTTTTTATATAAGAAGTGAAAGAATTTAATAATTTCCTCATGCAATGCCTTATATTCTGGTTTATTACTATTAAAAATCAACATAGGGTCAACAAAAAGTGGCACATCACATATTAACGAAATGTCAACTGCACCATATGTTTCAATCAGCTCGCTACTAACATTAAACTTTTCAGAAAAAAACATTCCTTCACCTCCATTTTTTTGCCAATTTAAATTAAGCGCTCTATTTTAGCTTGTATACTCTATTACAATTCCCACCAACAGGTTCAATCTCTTTCATATCACTTAACAAAGCTCTTGTTCTTGCAGAACTCAAACCAATATATTCAGCTATATCGCTTGTTTTGGATTCTCCGTTCTGCACAAGATAATATTTGATTTTTTCGATATTTTCCAGCGTTTTCTTCGCTTGTTTTTTATCGTTTGTTTTCTTCGCTTGTTTTTTATCGCTTGTTTTCTTCGCTTGTTTTTTCACAAAAGGAAGCGACAATACCGTCCTATCCGGATCAAATCTCTCTTCAATCACCGGTTCTTCCCAGCCTTCATCCGCCCAAACATTAAATATATTCGGTACACCACTTCCGGCACGTTCACCGATATTGATGAGATTAAACATTTTCATAAGAGCCTTATTTCTTGGGTCGGATTCGCCACCAAGACGCATCTGCTTTTTACCCGTTCTAATATAACCAGGATTTGCCAAAATGAGCTTGTCCGGTTCCTTACGGATAACAACACCACGCAAACCGTGATAATCTGCATTAATCAGGCAGTTTGCCAAAGCTTCACGGAGTGCCTTGTGCACCGGAGTGTCGTCAATGCGTTCACTACCGACCATTTTGAAAGGTACCTTAATGTCTTTAATAATCTTGTTATAAACTCTAAAATAAAAGTCACACACGTTTCCGGACCATTCACCGGAACTGGACTGCAATCTGTCGCTCCAGCGTGTTGTAGGATCTAACTCTTCCCTGTAGTCCAAAAAATACTCAGGGAAGTGGCGTACAATGTTATATTCGTCACCAAACATCAGCATACCTGCTGCCGTAGGATGCAGCTTTCCGTCTTCCTCTGAAATAGCAGCCGCACCAATGCTTCTTAAATACTCGTGGTCGCTCAGGCGTTCAAAAGGATGTCCTTCTTTTAAAGAACGATGACTGTTGCGATATCCATGAATGGTATCGTAATTCAAATCTTCCATCGGAACCTTATCAAGCACTTCCATATCCATTGTGCGCTCGGTCTGGTCACGGAGCATGGTCTTTACCTGCAATCTGGTACAATGATAATCGCCCTCATAATTACGTCGGAAAGTGCCATTAAAAATGTCATTGTTGATGTACACCGGCTTCTGCTCACGCTTCGCCATGGGCACATAAATAACCATGATAACATCTTTGTTGTCACCGACTTCATACATCTCTACGTCATCTTCCGACAGGAGATTGATATTCACTTTCTTAGAATTGTTGATAGTATCCCAGAAGTCTTTTCGGAGCTTGGACGCATTCTGAAGACCGGTAGTTTTCCAACTGCCGTCTTTTTCTTCTTTGACACCGAGGATAATGATGCCGCCATAGCAATTTGCAAAAGCAGAATACGTGTCCCACAATGAAATTGGCAAGCCACCATTTGCTTTTTTCACTTCTCTTCTGTTATCTTCTCTGTATTCATCAAATTGTGAAAGGTCAAAAGTTTTTTCCATTCTATATCAACTCCTAAAATCTATTTCGAGGCATCAATATTTGATTAATATATCATTGACTACTTGTCATCTAGCAACATGGCAACTTCACAATACAAAAAATCTCTTATTATCATTTTTACCCAAACTTGTCCATTTTTATAATAAACTTGATACTTATAAAATCCTTCTTGAACATCTACCCAATCCATAAGAAGCATAGGAATTCTACATCCATCTCCATCTGTCGACTCCATCTCCATTTCTACCACATAGATATTTCTAAATGCTCTTGACCCTATCTCTGGTAATATCTCATCAGAAATTATCTCCACGCGTTCCAACTCTTGCCATTCTGCTGGTTCTAACAAGGGTTTTATACCATATACACTCCTTGTAATCGTTATCGTATGGTCTTGACTGTAATACCCTGCACTTACTTCATACGTAGCATGACAGATTGCCAACTTTGTAAAAATTCGCATTAACCTTTCATCACTATAAGGAGTTTGAACAAATTTTTCAACAGCTCTCCTTGCATCAACAATTTCATTAATATTTTCATCGTTCGACGCAAATATATCTATATTGCCATTTTCATAATATTCGTGCAAATAGTTAATGTATGCACTTGTGTATCTCTCATCCGCAGAAAATCCATTGTTACAATGTTTACACGCCGGTACTGTAGGCAAATCCGTCGGATATGGCTTATTCAGAAAAGCCCTTGAAGGGCAATGTTCTCTTGTATCTGCCTTATCGCCACAATACACACAATACATATTACTATTACGACGAAAAACAACATGCGGTTCTATCAAAGGGCTTCCCCAAAATTTGTTAAAATTAAATTCTTTATCTGTATTCTTATCCACTTATCCAATTCCTTTTCTTGCTTACAGAGCATAAAACAAATAAACCGACGTTGGAAATTATCCTTAAAACTAGCGCAATAATTGTATTTTCAACAGCAACTCATCATCTTTCTCTTGTTTAGTATATTTTATAGCGTTTTTACCTATAAATCCTTTTATATCTTCAACAAGAATCTTGTCATCTAAGTCTGCAAGGATTTTTTCATATTTATGTGCTTCATCCGGTTTTTGCTCATTAATAAATTGCAACAGATCATCTTTATTTATCACCCAATCTCTACGCTTAGTGTTCATGTTATCTTTTCTTGATGTTGTCAAAATGACTGTTGCATCTTTCCCTTCAGCTTTATTTGTGCTTCCCACCATCTCCAATGTATAAATGGACTTCCTTCCCATTTCCATATTAATTGTATTAAATGCCTGTCTTCCCCGATACTCTAAAAACAATTTGTTAATCAACAACACATGATTACGTATTCTACAAACCCTCTTAACATCATATCTAATCATATTATTATCATGCGTAAACTCAATTATTGATACTAATCTATTACTATGACTTGCCCCCATATCCTTTATCAATTGTTCTACTCCAAAACCTAATTCATGTTCTTTTTGCTTGATTTTTTCATACCGATTATGTAAATTTAAAATTCTTTCTCTTAAATCCACATAATATTGTTGCCATGCATTTGGTAACAAATATTTTACTTCTGCTTTCATTTTATAGTCAGTGAAAATCTGAGAATAACCCTGTTCATTAAACGCACACAAATCTAATATTTCATTATCAATATACTCTCGCTTTGTACAGTCAATAGCTATATTACAATATTCACCCTCAACAGTAAGAAATTTTCCTAACAATAATTTTTCGTAATCGTATTGCTCTTTATAGTTTCCCATATCACGATTCTTTACCAGGTGTATGGGAACTAATTCTGCAATAGAATTATTTCTTGCCCCGTTTCTTATTGACAAATCACACTCTTGCCCTACCAGCAGATAGTATTGCCCCTTGATGTAAAAAATATCACCCGTCATAGGCGGACTCAAAAACTCATTTATATAATAGTCATACTGTTCAAAATTCTGAAATTCTAGCGCATCATCATCTTCTTTTTCAGCCGTTTCTTCAATCTCCACCATTCTCTCAAACAGGCTTGATAATAAAATAGTTTTTCTTATCTCCTTTCTGCCTTCCTGATAAGTATAATATTTCTCTCTCAAATCAATCCATTGATTTAAAATTTCATGATTTGTAATCCCTTCTTCCTTAGCCATTGCAGACAAAAAAACGGCCTCTTGCATATTTTCATTAGCATATGAAAAAGACTTTTGTAATGACATCTCCCTTTTGAGTTTAAGCAATCTAAGCATTATTTTATATTGACTCATAATTAAATGCTTTTTTATTTCATTATCTATATTTTCCGCTGTTTTATTAACGAAACCGACATACATCTCATCCGTAATTCGTGTTATATTTTCTTTTTGCGAACTCAATGCTATACATATACCATTTTTTGTTGCCTGCTTGTTTTTATGTAACTCATCTATTATTTCTTTTCCCCTTGGTTCTCCATGCATATAATTATCAATTATACAAAGGAAAAATTTATCATTTTGAATAAACAATTGTATATCTTCTTCAATATTTTTCATTTCTGGAGCAGAAAAATCCTTATATATGCGCAACGGCAATCTTACGCCATCCGCCTTAGTACCCTCCAATAATCCCTTATATCCTGTCGCCATTTCAGTCTTTACTCCAAGTCCATATCGTTGAAACACCTCTATTTGAGGCAACAATTCACTCTCACTAACAGCCGCTAACTCTTTTTCCAAGTCCCCAAAACAATGCTTTTTAATATAGTATTCCACATCTCGTTTGGGAACCTCGTCCCATACAAACTTATCACTGTATTTAGAATATACAAGATATATATGATTCAATTTTTCTCTTAATATATCATCAAGAATCTCAACCATCATATTCTCTCTATCTGCATTTTCCATCATTAAATAGTCATAAAGTATTGCACTTCTTGAGGATTCAAACGCTATTGAATCCTCAATTATAATAATTCCTGAAATATCCATCAATGAATAAAATTCACTAAATGCTATCTGCTCCATAAAACATCTCCTTATCTGACGCAATCCTTTGGAACTGTAATAGAAAAAATATATCTATTACCCCACTCATTAGTTTCTTCTAACAACTCAATATCCGCATTAAATGACTTTAACAACTTCTTTACAATATACAGTCCCATACCTCTTCCGTCATTCTCTTTTCCTGACTGCAATGCTTCAAATAAAAGGTATTCCATTTTTTTCAAAACACCCAAGCCAGAATCATATACCCAAATATTTGTATCTGTTTTTTGCTCAATCACAATTTCATTATTTGGTGCAAAATAGTTTTTTTCCTTCAAAGCTCTTTTTTCTCTAATATCAATCCAATATATTGAATTAGTAAAAAGATTATATAGCACATGTAACAAAACCCCTTTAGGCATATACCACTGTACCTTCAAATTCTTCGGTTGTATCTTGATTCTATTTTTCGAAAGTTCCTTTTTCAACTTCTCTTCAATTTCCCTAACTACATCACTAAGATTTTCACATGCATATTCATCATAATTATTCTTTTTGATAAAAGTCTTTTCTAAAAAATTATATAAATCTGCAACATCTTCAACCTTTCTCAACAACAAATCACTTTGATCTTTTATCGGTAGCAGGTTGTCATTATATAGCTTTATGTTTGTATCATAAAGGAATTCTTTCAACACCTCAAAATCACTTTCTATATTATACATATTAGGATCATTAATAATTGAATGTAACTCATGAGTCATTGTTTCTGTTATTAACCCGTTTGCCATTAGCTTATAATTATTAAATGCTTCAATCTGTATTTCCTTAAGTCCTGCTTCGGCTGTATCCAATACTTCTTTTGTTTTTCCGAGTTCTTTTTGAGTTATTTGAATTTGATTATCTATTGAATCCAGTGTTTCAATCGCCTTATCATAAACTTTCTGTGAAATATTAACTTCATCACCGACCACTACCGCTTTAGACAATAGTATTTCTTTTGTCTTCTTAATTTCTTGTAATAACCTTTGATTTTCCTTTAATAACTTACTATTTTCATCCTTTCTACGTTTTACCTCTTTTTTTGTATCATCTTGCAATAATCCTTCATCTCGTAAAATAGATTTTGTTATATCATCTGCAGCACGATTAAAATCGTAAAAATAGTAATTAAATATAGTGATTATTACCTCTTTAAATATTTTTGTAACATCATTTTGCACCACATCAAGTCTAGAACTTATTTCTCTTATATTAGTCTGCATAGGATCATTTATTGATACATAGCCGACTGTATTGCTTTGATTCATTCTGTAAAACTGTTGGCCAGAGGTTCTGTACTGTTGCATTTCAATCCAGTCATCATCTCTATTACCAAGTGCACCTATTCTATAGCCGTTTCTATAAAGTTTTATTCCATTATATAATGACAAAAACTTTTGAATATCATCCAATGAATACATTTCTACTCTAGGATTTATTTTTTGTTGCATATACTTTACATAATCTACATATATTTTTCCAATAGCATTATCCTGTTTAAAATTATATGCTCGGCCTTCTATCGGTAATATAGCCATCAATTCTACGAGCTCTTTTTCCACTTGTTTTACTAAAAATTCCTCTAAAGCCACCTGATTCTTGACATCAGAATATTCTTTTTTTCTTTTTTCTTTTATCTTATTTACCAATTCCTCATGTGAAATAGTAACTTCTAAAGATGCATCATAACGTTCCTTATATTTAGCAAAAAATAAAATATACTCATCTTTTTCTCTTCTGTATTTCGGAAAATAGGAAACTGGCTTAATACACGATCTATGTGTCTTTTCAATAAACTGAGGTGTCAAGTTTAAACTCATATTCAATTCAATTTTCCCATTTATATTCCGGATTTCAAAAATATTAACGCTTTCAGCAAAGTTTAATAATTCCAAATCAAAACCAGACTCAATCTGTGTACCATTATTGTAAAAGGCTATTTCAATACTTTGTACCGTTTTGTCATACGGAGATATTAAAAATGATGTTGCTGCTCTCAATTCATCCGTTAAAGTCACTTTATTATTATCGAATAACTCTAATTGCACTGGTTCATTAATAAGCTCACTTTTTTTTACATCTATTATCCACATTCTTGTATAAGCTTCTGCCATTTTAGGTAATTCATAATACGGGAATTCAAATTCATCAATTTTTTCAGAATTCACCAACGCATTCCAATCGATAACAATAACTTTTCGTTGTACATCATCCCTTGAAGCAGTCTCAACAATAAGTTTTTTTCCCAAACGTTGTGCAGCGAGTCTTCCAATACCTTTTTCACCAAGATTTACGTTTTCACAATCTTTATATTTTATATCTGTACCGATATTTAAAAAACCTTCCTGCAATTGTATTGCATTCATCCCGATTCCAATATCTTCAATCAATAATATATCCAATGTGGAACTCTCTTCATCTAATAAAGAAGCTATGTCACCATCTAGTGGTACCAACAATTTATCATTTCTTTTCACATGCTCAACACCATCAAAAAATTGTACATTTATCCTTTTACTATGTGCATCAATGGAATTTTTTATTAACTCAACAACTGCTACAGATGCAGATGTAATCAAATCATTACCTAAATGTTCGATTATTCTAGGATTAACTTTCATTTTTACTTTTTTCATTAAAATACCTACTTTCTTAAAAATAATTATCTATTTTCCTTGCAATTTCTAATGCCATCAAATACGGCACACCGTTTCCAACCATCTTGAACTTTGCACTTAAACACACATTAGGTGGTAATTCAAACCACGCAGGCAACGACTGAATAGCCATTGCTTCTGCCACACTTAAGCGGCGTGTTCTATACGGATGAAGATGGACTTCATTATTTCCATAAGCGGCAGTAGGCGAATACTTCCACCTATGCAAACGTTTAAAGGATTTTCTGCTAGTATCCCCTTCCTGTATTGTTAACATTTTAGACTTTCCGCCTTTTACTTTAAATACATCTTTTCTATTTGGATGTCTATATACATTATTTCTCCTAAACCAATCTTCTACAGTTAACGATTTTGGAACATTATACTTAAATTTTCTTACACTTTTTTCAAGATACTTCTGTGGTTTTGGCCAATTCATTGCCTTTACTGCTACAGAATTATATGGCAGATTAACATTCCATGGAAAAGCAAATGTATCATTCATAATTATTACTTTCCGTGCTGGTTCCGTACCTTTTAAAACTCCCATCATTAAAATTCTATCCCTATCTTGAGGAACACCAAAATCTAGAGAATTCATTAACTGTTCAGATAATATGTATCCATTTTTTTTCAACACACACTTTAGTTCTTCAAAATACTCCCTATGTTTTTGTGTTTTTATCAAACCTTTTACATTTTCAAATAAAAAGAAATCTGGTCTATATCGGCAGATCATATCAATATAACTTTTAGCCAACTTTCCATTTTCACCATCTTTCCCTTTATTTTTGCCTCCTATCGAGAAATCCGGACATGGAGGACCACCAATAAAACCAACCAATTCGCCATTCTGCTTTTCATTATTAATATATTGTTGGAAATTTTGTGCACCTATACCACTCAAAAAAAAATTAATATCCTTTACATGATGTCCATACACAGGTTGGGGATAGTTACGATTTCTTCTCGCATAGCGATAAGAATCCATAAATTCCTGTTTAAACTCATTAACAAAAGCAATCTCGTATCCAGCATCTTGAAAGCCCAAATCCAGCATTCCTACACCTGCAAAAAATGAAAATATCTTCATGTCAATCTCAGTTTCCTTCTATTTTAAAATCTTCTTTTTCATCAAAGGTCATATCAAAAATCGCCTCTTCAACAACCCTTACACACTCATTTGTATGTTTCTTTATATCATCACCCCAAAACCGGATAACATTCCATCCCTCAAACAACAATCTCTTATTTATTTCATCATCCCGTTCTCTATTACTGGATATCTTACTAATCCAAAATCCACTGTTATTACTTTTTTCCAGTCTTGGTTTTAGTAGTTCCCAATCTTTTCCGTGGAAAAATTCTCCGTCACAGAAAATTGCAATCCTATACTTGGTTAACACAATATCTGGTTTCCCCGGAAGTTGTTTGTCATTCTTCCGATATCGATAACCCTTGTTCCACAAAGCCCTCCTTAATATCACTTCTATTTTTGTATCATGACTTCGTATATTTTTCATATTTTTATGTCGTTGTTCCTGCGATAAATTATCCAATATAATCACCAGTCCAATCTTTTTGCGACTCAGATCATCCTCATTTTTTTAGAGTTTTTCAATTTCAATTTTTATCTTGCTAATCCAATATACTCTAATTCTATCTCCTGGTCTTGCACCAATCTGTGCATACCACCTGCCCAAAGCCTTTAAATCTCCATCCCCTGCAAATTGTTTCGCATAAATATCTCCTGCCGACCTCGATTCTTGCGCTCGTAAAGTCCCATGAAAATATCCATCCACAGATTCGCATTCAAATAAATTTTCTCACCATATATCAATATTATTTGTTCCATTACCATTAAACAAATCCAATCTACGTGCATCTCTCAGAGGGATAGGTATATAACCTTCTCCACTTATAGGCTCTCTACTATTTGTGAATCTATAAGTTCCCCATGCGACATGAGATTGTGATAATTCAACAATAAAGCTATCACCCGCTTTAGCCATAGTCATACCTCCAAGCTTTTACCTATGATTTCTAATGATGTATATCCGGCAACATAATCTGCCTATCCAATCCAAATACCTTACGCAACTCTGCATGAGAATATGGATTCTCCATATGGTCTTCAATAAGCATAATTAGGTTTGAAACTGTTATACCAGAACCATGAACACCCGAAGCGTTTACTTCATCCATAATCTGTCTATCTATATGTGGCACAAATCCTCCACTTATATATGTAAAATACCCTATCGGATGTTTACATGAACTATAATTACTGATATTCTCTAAGTAATTATGTACCATTCTATTATGATGGTCTCCACTAATACTGTATTTGCTATAAGCTTTATTATCTATAATTGCCTGATAGCCCTCTGCATCTGAAATCAGCAGAACATCCGGTGCTGATTTTGACCCAGTCTGTCCCAAATGGATTGCCTCATACCCAAATATATCTTGAAACAAACTTGTTGTTGCTTTTTCAAAATCTACAGCTTCATCTCTGCCCTGAAAAGCCATATCACGATAATGGCTCAAATATCCACCCACAGCACCATGTGGATACGTTTCGATTAGAACACTCTCGGTAAATCGAGGGTCTGTGCCCGATATGTTGCAAATATAATCTACTACTTCCGAATCAATTCTACTAACGGGCCTTAAAGATGAATAATTAAAAAACGCACGCAAAATTCTATTTCTATCTATTACTTTACTTGAAATAGCCGTTGTATTTAAAAGATTCCTCGTGTCCTTTTGATGCCATGGGTCTACCCCATATTTTCTTTGATACACATCATTTTCTACAGGATACTGTATAAATGCTGGTATATTTGCTACTAAGCCTTCAACCTCTCCTCGTTTTTCATCCGGTATTCCGATTATTCCTTTTTCACGATATACAAGTTGTGTATAATCGAGCCAATTCATCATCGTGTTAGCCACATCCATCAAATTACCTTCTGACGCATTATGCTTTTCTAAATAGTCGCTTTTAAATATTTCATCTCCATACGAACGGTACTGTAATATTCTTTCAACAACTTCGTTATAGCATTTATCAGATTCATTTTCGGCTTGAATTGCAACAATCAGAGCAATTTCTCTTTGTGACAATATTAATAATCTTTCATCCAAAAGTAATTTCAACAAGAAATAAAATGGTCGGATTTTAAAACGGGGAGCCACTTTCACAGAGGCTGAATATGCGGAAGGATACTGAAACCTCAACACCTGTTTCTTCAAAACCGACACAGGAGGTTTTCCTTCCATAATTGCCTCGCCTGCAAGTGTTAAAAACACAGTGTCATTCTTTTCAAACCATAATCCCAAACTATATAACATAGCCGCATGGGTTCTCCCACCAGAACCAGAGGCATCCCGACGTTCTCCGACACGTTTTGTTCCTGTCTGTTCCAGTTCCACTTCAAACTCAATGTGAGAATCTCTATTCCTCGTCCATTTTTTTCCAAGAGCTGTACTACAAAAAGCCGCCAACTCCTCTGGGATAGGATTAAGTTTTCTTTTCGGACGTGTAACCCACCAATAATCTTGCATTCAATCACCTCTAATCATCATTCCCTGTATACGCTTCAATACTCTCGTATTGAATTCCTGCAAATGTTTTCAGAATCGCTTCAAAAATTACTCTAGCTCCTTTTTGAGGAACAGCCATACCAATTTGTTTTCGTACAGATTCCTTGCTTCCTTCAAAAACATAATCATCAGGAAAAGTCTGTAATCTTGCTCTTTCCCTGTTTGTTAAAGCTCTTGGTTCCGCATAGTGATAAATATGTGTTCCACCACCGCCAGAGCCAGTTACTGTATATGCCGGTTTTGTTGGATCCAATCGTTTATATATCTGACTAATTTTGGCTCCTTTAACCTTCAACTGCAATTCTTCAGGAATATCAGCAGTAAATGCATTCTGTCCCGGCTTAATATATTTTAACCTCTCTACAACCTGTTGTGATTGCTTTGTTAATTCATTATTTGTTGCATTTTTAGGTATCTTTGGTACTTCTAATGCCGTTTTACAAGTTACATCTACATTTTTATATGGTTCAGGACTAGGTATTTTAAATTCATATGGTAAATCTGCTCTGATTCCCGCAATAATCATTCTATGCCGTGCCTGTGGTACACCATATTGCTCAAATTTATATAAGTTTGGATATATTCTATATCCTGCTTCAATCATATCCTCTTTTATTTTTTCAAAAGCCTTACCTTCATTAGCACTTTTTAATCCACCTACATTTTCCGCCAAAAACCATAATGGTTTATATCTCTTTAATACTTTTATCCCATATGTATACAACGGTCCAAATGTTCCATTAAATCCTTTTTGCTCGCCTACAACCGAAAAATCATTACATGGAAATCCAAATGCCAGCGCATCAATATCTCCAAGAGGCTCTATATCTAATTTACGAACATCACCACAAATAACAGAATCCGGTTCATTTGGACAAATATTTCTTGTATATGTTTTACATGTATCCAAATCATAATCATTTGCCCACTTGTGTATTATTTTATACTCTGAATCTTCTATCTGGGAATTAATTGCTGCATAAGCAAGTCCCCCCGGACCACAAAACAATTCTCCTAGTCTAAATTCCTTGATTACTTTTGACTTCATTATATTTCTTCTCCATTCGTTAATATAAAATTTCGTTTAAACTCTACCCCAACTACGTCTGCAATTTCGTTCAAATCTTCAATGGTAAAGCTCTCTCTTTTCATCTTTGCATTAAAACTTTGTGGAGATTTACCTAATCTACG
>CAKRIL010000035.1 GCA_934343915.1 uncultured Lachnospiraceae bacterium
TCCGCAAGGTCAGAATAACAAAAAATGAAGTTGAGGAAGAAAAGGGTAATGACGGTAATTCACAGACTGACGAATAATATTCCCGTAATTATAGAGAATCTGCCGGGCGCGCGAAGCATAACCTTCGGTGTGTATGTCGGCAGCGGTTCACAGAATGAGACAGGTGAGAACAATGGTGTGGCACATGCCATAGAGCATATGCTTTTTAAAGGTACAGATAAGTATAATGCCGGGCAGCTTGCGGATATAATGACAGAGCTCGGCGGAGGGATAAATGCCTACACATCCAAGGAAAATACGGTATTCTACGGAAAGGTGCTCCCGGAGGACTTTGAGAGAGCACTTTCCATTATGGCCGATATGCTGTTTAACTCGGTGTTCGATTCCAGAGAGTTCTCCAAGGAGAAGGGAGTAATTATCGACGAGATAGATTCCTATGACGACTCGGCGGAGGATATGTGCCATGAGCTTTTGCAGAAGCGTGTGTGGAACAATAATCCGCTCGGCTTTATAATATCGGGAAGCAAGAGCAATGTAAAAAAGCTCACAAGGCAGCAGCTCATTGATTTTAAGAACGCCAATTACACGGCGGACAATATACTCATATCCGTAGCAGGAAAGTGCGACGCGGACAGCATAATGTCGGTACTTGAGCCGCTGTTCTCGGCACTTCCCGCTGCGGGAAACAAGCTTGTGCCTGAAAGACCAGATTTTAACAGATGCTTTATCACAAGGTACAAGGATATGGAACAGGTGCATCTAAACATCGCATTTGACAATGTGAGAAGCTCCGACGAGGACAGGTACGCGATGTACATGATTAACTCTATGCTCGGAGGCAACTTAAATTCCAGACTTTTTCAGAAGGTCAGGGAACAGAACGGACTCACATACAGCATATATTCGTACAATAGCATGTGCGACCTTGCGGGACTTTTCCATATTTATGCGTCGATGAGTGCGGCTCAGACCGAGAGGGTGTATGAGCTCATATTTGAGATAATAGACGAGCTTAACGAGAAGGGAATAGATGAGGACGAGCTTGCAAGACTTAAAAAGCAGACAAAGATTGAGCTGGTGCTCGGAAGTGAGGCGGCGAGCAACACGGTGCTCAACAACGCCAAGACATTCCTCTCAACGGGCAGTGTGATATCGCTTGATGAGGCGGTGGAGCACTATGATGCGGTTACGCTAGAGCAGTTCAACAGATGTATAAGAACTTATCTGAGAAAGGATAAGTGCAGCGTATGTCTTGTCGGCAATGTCAAGGATGTTCCGATTTCGACGCTCAGGAAAAAATGGGAAAAAGGGAATCGGCATGGATAAATCAGAGCGTAAAATGACAAAGATTGCAAGGGAGGTCAGCAAGTTCACGGTGCAGACCATGAAGGAGGACGGCATAGGGACGGCTGAGTTCGATTTCATACATCTTGTGAGGCACAACCCGGGGATAACGCAGGCGCAGGTGCGCGAGCAGCTAAAGCTTGACAAGGGGGCAACCGCGAGAAGAACGGCAAGCCTTGAAAATAAGGGGTATCTTATAAGAAAGGTAAATCCCGAGGACAAGAGAAGCTCGAACCTGTATGCGACGGAGAAGGCGGAGAGCCTCAAAAACTCCAAGGCATATCTTGAGGGTATATATTATGAGTGGCTTCTTTGTCAGCTTTCAGAGGAGGAGTGCGAGGCGTTCGTAAAGACGCTCGACAAGCTCTATGTGCTCAGCAAGACGGAGAGCAGAGCGGGATTTCCGAATCTGAAGAAAAAAGTCGAAGCCGGGGAAAATGTTTAGGTATAATATATAGCTTGTCACAATCTTTTATCATAAAAAATATTCTCACTAAATATAATAGTAACGTGGAACACGGAATGTTGTATGTAAATGTATAAAATAGGAGAATATTATGGGAATTATATGGACTGCCATACAGGGCTTCTGCATGGCGATGGCGGATGCGGTGCCGGGCGTGTCTGGCGGTACAATAGCGTTCGTTATGGGCTTTTATGACAGATTTATTGAGTCACTCGACAATATTATTTCGGGCAGCAGTGAGCAGAAAAAGAGCGCACTGATATTTCTTTTGAAGCTTGGTGCAGGCTGGGTGGTCGGATTTATCTGCACCGTGCTTGCACTTGGCAGGATATTTGACAGCCATATATATGAGCTGTGCTCGCTCTTTTTGGGACTGTCATTGTTCGCGGTTCCGATAATAATACATGACGAGTGGGAGACAATCAAGGGAAAGTATATACACATTCTGTCTGCGCTTCTCGGTATAGCGGTTGTGGCTGTTATAACATACATGAATCAGAGCCTTTCGAGGGGAAGCATGGACATATCGGCACTGAGCCTTGTAAAGGGCATCTATGTGTTCATTGTCGCCGCCATTGCAATATCAGCCATGGTGCTTCCGGGAATCTCGGGCTCAACGATTCTTCTCATATTCGGGCTGTATGTGCCGATAATGAGTGCAATCAGAGGTTTTTTACATCTGGAATTTAAGTATATTCCGATACTTATAATATTCGGACTCGGAATACTCACGGGAATATTCACGAGCGTGAAGCTTCTCAGGACAGGTCTTGAAAAGTTCCGTCCGCAGATGGTCTTTTTAATCCTCGGTCTCGTCATAGGCTCGATGTATGCCATCGTGATAGGACCAGCGACACTTGAAGCACCGCAGCCGGTCATGACCTTTGCGACATTTAAGGCAGGATATTTTATACTCGGAGGAGCAATACTTATAGGACTCCAGTTATTAAAAAGGGCGATGGAGAAAAAATAATATAATTAAATTGTTTCTTAAAACTGTATTAATAAGGCATTGTATAACCTGAGCACCGAGCGCGGGGTATATGATGCTTTTTTAATGTAGATTTCACAACCTTAATATGTATATCAATGTATATTTAGGCATATCACGACTTTTGGGAGAAGCTTAGTTGTTCTTAAGACTTTGTTTATCATACAGCCACAGACGGCATGGATGCCGGATGAGTTGCAAACAGCCATGGAGGGCTGATTTTGCAACGGTGGCGGAAATAGAAATAATTTTTTCAGAGTCATTAGAACAACTTGCTTCGTACAACGGAGCTGATATGCCTAAATATAACATGATATACACATAAGAATCAGAGCAGCATGTTTTGACACCTGAATCTTATTACACCGCGTGTTTACATTTTTTTACCGAAAATGCGGATAATATGTCCGTATGAAAAAATGCAGAAAAATTGAAATCTGCGGAAAGTGAGGAAGGTATGGCGGACAATAAGAAAGAATCACAGAACGAGAAGGACAGGGAGGAGATTGAAGCCTTCGGGCAGCTTTCACTCTCTGACAGCGATGACGAGAGCATAAAGCTCATAACGATAATCGGTGAGATAGAAGGACATGAGGTGCTGTCTAATAACTGTAAGACGACGAAATACGAACACCTCATTCCGATATTTGCAAGGATTTCCGACAGTAAAAAAATAAAGGGTACGCTTGTTATAATAAATACAATAGGCGGTGATGTGTCGGCGGGACTGGCTCTTGCCGAGATGATTGCGTCACTCGGCAAGCCGACGGTTACACTTGTCATAGGCGACAGCCACTCAATCGGAGTGCCGCTCGCGGTTGCGTCGGACTATTCATTCATCGTGCCGACGGGAACAATGCTCATTCATCCAGTGAGGATGAGCGGAACCGTAATAGGGGCACCTCAGACCTACGATTATTTTAAGATGATACAGGACAGAATCGTGAACTTTATCGAGGAGCACAGCAGAATCGAGAAGGGCGCAATAGAAAAAATGATGATGAACACAAGCATGCTCTCGAAGGACTTGGGAACTGTTCTGGTGGGAGAACAGGCGGTTCACGCGGGACTTATCGATGAAGTGGGCGGACTTGAGGATGCACTTAAGAAAATAAAGAATCTTACTAATAGTTTGATTTGACCTCATTGTAAAAAAATGCTATAATTCAATTAATTGTGTAAATATGTGGAGGGGATAATTTGGAAGCACTTAAGATAATTATCAGCGGAATAATAGACGGCATCACGGGATTCCTTCCCGTGAGCAGCTCAGGGCATCTTCTTATGCTTAAGAATGTGTTCGGCTTCGGTGTGGGAAACAGCGTGCTTTTTGACCTGTTTTTGAAGCTCGCTACCATAGCAGTGATAGTCTTTGCATTCAGGAAGGACATAATCAAGCTCATCCGGTTCGAGAACAGAGCGTACAGAAAGCTTGCACTTTTGATACTGACAGCCACGGTGTCCACGGGAATAGTGGGCGTGGCTTGCCGAAGCTTTGCCTCTTACGCGTCGGGGACGGTGGTGTTCCCGGGAATATTCCTTGTGGCAACGGGAGTTATGCTGTTTTTGACGGACGGAATAAAGAACGGTGAAATGAAGATAGGGGATGTCGGCTTTTTTGAGGCGTTCGTCGTGGGAGCGGTTCAGGGACTTGCGGCACTTCCGGGGCTGTCGCGCTGCGGAATGGTGATTACGGTATGTCTGCTGTTCGGCTTCAACAAAAAGCTCACATGGAGATTCACGTTTCTTGCTGCGGTTCCCGCGCTTATCGGCTCGGTGGTGCTCGACATAGTCGACCTTATAAGGTTCGGCGCATCGGATGCGGGGAACACGGGCTGGTATATACTTGCAATGGTTTTTGCCATGATTACGGGCTATATCGGACTTATCCTTCTCAACAGGATACTGAGAAGGGGGAGATTCAGGATTCTCTCCATCTACTGCCTCGCACTCGGAGGCTTCATGCTTGCGTCGATGATTGTAATGTAAACGCGGCGGAGTTGAATTTTGATTTACGAATATAACATTTTTTGATAGAGATTTTTTAGAAGTGAGGTAATAGTAATGGCTGCAAGCAGGCAAGCATCACCTGAAAGAAAAAAGACAACACAGTCGACACGAACAACGACTGCCAAGTCCACTGCGACAAAGAGCAGAAAGACGGCTGCTTCAGGTTCAAGGTCAAGAAAAAAGAAAAAGAAGATTAACAGTGCGGCATTCAATGAGGCCGCTTTGTTTATTGCATTGGCGGTAGCACTCATTCTGTTCATAAGCAATTTCGGGCTCGCGGGAAAGTTCGGCACGTTTTTTGAGGCACTTCAGTTCGGCACGTTCGGTGTGCTCGCGTACATATTCCCGTTGGAACTGGTGCTCGGCACATACCTTATGATGCGCAAGGGCAAAAAGAGCGGAGTTGCAAGGGTTAAGTTCATAACGGCTTTTATCGGCTCATTTTTCGTGTGCTCATTCATCGAAATGATTAACGGTGCCTACAAGAGCATGGAGAAGCTGTCGGGCTACTATAATTTTGCCGTTCCCGTAAAGAAGGGCGGCGGAATCATAGGTGGTGCGATATGCAGCTTCCTGACACCTGCCGTCGGCAAGGTCGGAGCCTATATAATAATAGTAGTGTTTATCATAATTGCGATTCTCATTATCTCAGAGCGCTCAATACTTAAAGGGCTGTCAAGCGGAAGCAGGAAGGTCTTTAAGACTGCCAAGGATGACATATATGAGTACAAGGAGGAGACCGAGAAGAAGAGAGTTCAGAGGGAGGAAGCAAGGGAGCAGGAGATTACAAGGCACAGACGCTTTGACAAGAAGGTGAGCGGTGTCGATTTCTCAATAGAAATACCGAGGGAGCGAAGGGATGCCTCTGCGGAACAGAAGCTTCCGCAGGCTGAGAACATACGAAGAAGGAACAATGTCATAGCAGGGGCTCAGGTTGAAGAGGTATTCCAAAATGACAGATATTCCGAGAATATCATTGATATAACACCTGAGAATGCCGTCAATGAAAGTGTTGTCTCCACTAAGAAGCGCAGGAACGCGGCAGAAGTTAAGACCAATACATCAGAGGTCAAGGAAATCAAGCCTGAGATTCATGCAGAAGACAGAAGCCATGATATGTATGAGAAACAGGACTACAATAATTATCATGAGGAACCGGCTCATGCTGATGATGCGGATGACTCATATGCAGCCTATGGCGAACATCTTCAGGAGCTTCCTGAGGACGACGGCATGGAGCAGTGGAGCAGACAGGCAGAGATTGATGCGGCGGGAAGAGCTGCACTTGAGGATATACAGAAGCAGCCGCGTGCCAAGGCTGATGCAGATGAGGTAAGACCTGCAAGGCATGAGACCGAAGCTGTAAGACCAAGTGAGCATGCAGGTAAGAATAAAGAGCCTGAGCGTACAATGGAGCAGGTTGACGCTGAGATTGATGCTGAGGTGCGCCAGTCTGAGGAGCTCAATGAGGAGATAGCCGAGGAGGTATATCAGTTCCCTCCTATTGAACTTCTTCACAGAGGACGTTCGGCTAATTCAACATCCGACAGAGAGCTTCACGATACAGCCATGAAGCTTCAGCAGACTCTTTCCAACTTCGGTGTAAGGGTTACGGTATCTGATGTAAGCTGCGGCCCGGCTGTCACAAGATATGAGATTCAGCCGGAGCAGGGAGTTAAGGTTAGCCGTATTGTGTCGCTTGCGGACGATATCAAGCTTAACCTTGCAGCGGCGGACATCCGAATAGAAGCACCTATACCGGGGAAGGCGGCAGTGGGAATAGAGGTTCCAAATAAGGAGACACAGGGTGTCACCCTCAGGGAGCTTATCGAGAGCAGGCCTTTTGAGGAGAGCAAGTCTCCGATTGCGTTCGGTGTAGGAAAGGATATCGCAGGACAGGTTGTTGTTGCCGATATTGCTAAGATGCCGCATGTACTCATAGCAGGTGCTACGGGTTCAGGTAAGTCGGTATGTATCAATACAATAATAATGAGTATTCTTTACAGAGCCAAGCCGTCGGAGGTCAAGCTTATCATGATAGACCCTAAGGTGGTTGAGCTCAGTGTATATAACGGCATTCCACACCTTATGATTCCGGTTGTGACGGATTCAAAGAAGGCGGCAGGAGCACTCAACTGGGCTGTTGCCGAGATGGATGACCGATACAAGAAGTTCGCACAGGCAGGTGTGCGTGACCTGAAGGGCTATAATGCCAAGGTTGAGCAGCTTAAGGATGTTGAAGCTGAGAATAAGCCGACGAAGCTTCCGCAGCTTGTAATCATCATAGACGAGCTTGCTGACCTTATGATGATTGCCAAGAATGAGGTCGAGGATGCTATTGTACGACTTGCACAGCTTGCAAGAGCGGCAGGAATACACCTTGTAATTGCCACACAGAGACCTTCGGTAGATGTCATCACAGGTCTTATAAAGGCGAATGTGCCGTCAAGAATCGCATTCGCGGTATCATCAGGAGTGGATTCAAGAACCATTCTTGATATGGTTGGTGCCGAGAAGCTTCTTGGCAAGGGTGATATGTTATTCTCACCGGCAGGATATCCGAAGCCGGCAAGAATACAGGGCGCATTCGTGTCGGATGACGAGGTGGGTGCTGTTGTAGAATTCCTGAAGGCTAACTGCGGTGAGGCAGGCGGCTATCACAATGATGTAGCCGAGAAGATTAACAATCCGGGTTTTGCCGAGAGTCAGGCATTTGGAAATGATTATGACGATTATTTTGCAGAGGCGGGACGCTATCTTATTGAGAAGGGAAAGGGTTCCGTAAGCATACTTCAGAGAGTATACCGCATAGGCTTTAACAGGGCTGCAAGAATAATGGATCAGCTTGAAGATGCGGGAGTCATGGGACCTGAGGAGGGAACCAAGCCGAGAAAGGTGCTTATGAGCATGGAAGAGTTTGAGGAGCTTCTTACAAAGCTCTAAAAATAAAACACATCCCATGTGATGTATTACATACATGGGTAAATTTCATCACAAGTGAGAAGGAGAATACACATGAAGAGTGATATTGAAATCGCACAGAGCGCAGATATGCGACCGATTAAGGAGATTGCAGCGAACTTCGGAATCAAGGAGGATGACCTTGAATTATACGGAAAGTATAAGACGAAGCTTTCGGACGAATACCTTAAAAGCATCGAGGGCAACAAGGAAGGAAAGCTTATCCTTGTAACTGCAATCAACCCTACACCTGCCGGTGAGGGAAAGACCACAATAAGTATAGGACTGGCAGATGCGCTTAACAGAGCAGGAAAGAAGACTATGGTTGCACTTAGAGAGCCTTCACTCGGACCTTGTTTTGGCGTTAAGGGCGGTGCGGCAGGCGGCGGATATGCCCAGGTCGTGCCTATGGAGGAGCTTAACCTTCATTTTACGGGAGATTTTCACGCTATAACTTCAGCTAATAACCTTCTTGCTGCGATGCTTGACAATCATATCCAGCAGGGCAATGCACTCGAAATCGACACAAGACAGATTGTATGGAAAAGATGCCTTGATATGAACGACAGAGTGTTAAGGAATGTTGTTGTCGGTCTTGGAGCGAAGGCTGACGGCTTCGTGAGAGAGGATCACTTCGTAATCACCGTTGCAACTGAGATAATGGCTATATTATGTCTTGCATCGGATATGGAAGATTTAAAAGAAAGACTCGGAAAGATAATTGTTGCATACAATTATGCAGGAGAGCCTGTGACGGCAGCAGACTTAAAGGCGGTTGGTGCAATGGCGGCACTTTTAAAGGATGCCATAAAGCCTAACATGATTCAGACACTTGAGGGAACACCGGCACTTGTACACGGAGGCCCTTTTGCGAATATAGCACATGGCTGCAACAGCGTGAGAGCTACAAAGGCAGCACTTAAGATGGCAGATTATGTTGTGACGGAGGCGGGCTTCGGCGCAGACCTCGGGGCAGAGAAGTTTATCGACATCAAGTGCCGTAAGGCGGGAATTGCTCCGGACGCAGTTGTCATACTTGCTACCGTAAAGGCACTTAAGTACAACGGAGGCGTTAAGAAGGATGAGCTTGCAGCTCCGAACCTTGAGGCTGTAAAGAAGGGAATTGTGAATCTTGACAAGCATATCGAGAATCTTCATGCTTTCGGCGTGCCTGTTGTGGTTACGCTTAATTCCTTCCTCACTGATACTGAGGAAGAATATGAGTTCATCAAGAAGCACTGCGAGGATATGGGCTGCGAATTCGCACTTGCAAAGGTGTGGGCAGAAGGCGGCAAGGGCGGAGAAGAGCTTGCGGCTAAGGTAATCAAGACAATAGAGAATAAGAAGAGCGAGCTTAAGTTCACATATGAGCTCGATGCACCTTTAAAGGATAAGATAGAGGCAATCGCAAAGAAGGTATACGGAGCAGGCTCTGTAAGCTATTCGTCAGAGGCTTCAAGAATGCTTAAGAAGCTTGAGAAGATGGGCTATGGCAATCTTCCGGTATGTATGGCTAAGAACCAGTATTCACTCTCTGATGACCCTAATGCTCTCGGCAGACCTGAGGGCTTCAATGTCAATATCAGGGAGGTTTATGTCAATGCGGGTGCCGGCTTCGTAGTGGCAATAACGGGAACCGTTATGACAATGCCTGGACTTCCTAAGGTACCTGCGGCGGAGAATATTGATGTGGTAGATGATAAGATAATAGGCTTATTCTAAGCCGATTATTCTAATCCGCTTATTCTAAGCCGATTATTCTAAAAAATTTTAATATTTTTATCAAGTGAGGATTTGATTTTTATGAAGAACTTCTGTGTCAGGGATATTGTGGATGCCACAAAGGGAAGACTCTTATGCGGCGATGAGGATACGGTGATAGTTAATTTTGCCACCAATTCGGGTAAGGCTGAGCCGGGACTTATGTTCGCACCGATTGTGGGCGAGCGTGTTGACGGGCATAAATATATTGCGAATGCGTTTGAGTGTGGGGCATCAGGTACACTGACGCAGAGTGAGGAAGCGGTGGCTGATTTGATTGCTGCGTGGAAGAGCGGGGGAGCTAAGGCAAAGCCGGTGATTCTTGTCGATGATTCCGTCAAGGCGATGCAGATGACTGCCAAGGAATATGAGAGCAGATTGTCACTTGATAAGGTGGGAGTTACGGGAAGCGTCGGAAAGACTACAACGAAGGAGATGATTGCCTGTGCTCTCTCAGGAGGACTTAAGGTATATAAGACGGCAGGGAATGCCAACAGCCAGATAGGCGTGCCGATTACCATTATGAATATCGAGCCGGACGATGAGGCGGCAGTTATTGAGATGGGAATGAGCGAGGAGGGAGAGATGAAGCGTCTGGCATCTCTCCTCACTCTTAACGCCGCTGTTATGACCAACATTGGCGTGAGCCATATTGAACAGCTTGGTTCACAGGAGAACATTCTTCGTGAAAAATGGCATATTACGGATGCACTTAAGGATGGTGGCTGCATATTTTTAAACGGTGATGATGCACTGCTTAGAGAGCGTGCGAAGCTGTGCAGGGAAGATAGAGAAGAGATATTCGGCACTGATGACACAAGAACATTTAAGGTGTATACCTTCGGACACACTGAAGGCTGCGATTACAGGGCGGAAAATATAAGCACCGACGGTGACTGCATATCCTTTGAGGCGGTTCATGAGGGCAGAAGAACCTCAGTAAGGCTTGCGGTGCTTGGCGACCACAATGTCAACAATGCGCTTGTCGCACTTGCCGTGGCAGAGCATTTCGGAGTGAATGCTGAAAGCGCTGCAGCTGCACTTGGCGGTTACACAGGCGTTGCAATGAGACAGCATGTTACAAAGAAGGACGGAATAACATACATTGATGATTCCTACAATGCAAGTCCTGATTCCATGAAGGCAGGACTTAACGTACTCTCACAGATGCCGGCTTCATACAGGGTGGCAGTGCTTGCGGATATGCTGGAGCTCGGCGGGAACACGAAGGAATATCACAGACTTGTGGGTGAGTATGCGGGAAAGAGCAGGGTGGATGAGCTTGTACTTTACGGTGAGCTTGCAAAAAATATTGGCTATGGTGCCGAGCAGTATGTCAAGAATATCAGGCACTTTGATACATTGGATGAGATTAAGAACTACCTTACAGGCAGCCTGAAGCCGGGAACGGCAGTGCTTTTTAAGGGGTCAAGAGGAATGAAGCTTAATGAGGTTGCAGACAGTATTCTTGAAAGCTGAGGAGCGAGGAGTCGCCCGGAAATGAGGA
This sequence comes from uncultured Lachnospiraceae bacterium, assembly GCA_934343915.1. GTDB lineage: Bacteria > Bacillota > Clostridia > Lachnospirales > Lachnospiraceae > CAG-882. Next base: position 11,041 of record CAKRIL010000035.1, read on the forward strand.
ATGACATGAAACTTAGAGAATTAATTTCGGAGCTTGATTATAAAATATACAATGGCAGTGAGGATATTGAGATTACACAGCTTGTATGCGATTCGCGAAAGATTACCGCGGGCTGTGTGTTTGTATGCGTGAGAGGAACAGTGTTCGACGGGCATACTTTTATAGATGAAGCAATCAATCAGGGAGCGGCAGCGATAATAACGGAGGAAGTGGTTGAGATTACGGAGCATCGTAAGAATACCACCTTTGTGGCAGCTGCTGACTGCCGGAATACACTTGCACTTACATCGGCGGCTTACTTCGGTCATCCGGCAAGAAGACTGTTCACGATAGGAATAACCGGAACCAAGGGAAAGACTACAACAGCGTTCATGGTCAGAGAGATTCTGGAGCGCTGCGGATATAAGACCGGACTTATAGGAACAATTGAGATTATAACAGGTTCACGCCATATTGAATCCGTTAATACGACACCGGAATCTTATGATGTGCAGAAGTACTTTAAGGAGATGGCGGATAACGGCTGTCAGTGCGTTGTCATGGAGGTGTCATCACAGGCACTTATGATGAAGAGATGCGGCGGAATCATGTTCGATATAGGAGTATTCACCAATCTTGAGCCTGACCATATCGGACCTAATGAGCATGCAAGCTTTGAGGATTATATGCACTGCAAGGGACTTCTTTTTAAGCAGTGCAGGGTCGGAATAGTAAATTATGATGACGAGCATACAGCCAAGGTGCTTAAGGGACATACTTGTACGGTTCAAAGCTACGGACTTAACGAGGGAGCTGACCTGAGGGCGGTCAACATAAGTTATATACATGAGCCGGGACATATAAGCACGGAGTATGATGTGGCAGGAAGAGACCTTCACATTAAGCTGTCAATTCCGGGAAGATTCAGCGTATACAATTCATTATGTGCAGTCGCCGTGACGTATGCCGTTGCGGAGGCTAAGCAGCTCAAGGTCGATGAGGAGAAGCTTAAGGAGGCTCTTTCCACGGTTGCCGTCAAGGGAAGGGTTGAGCCTGTGAAGGTGTCCGACAAGTTCATACTCATGATTGACTATGCGCACAATGCAATGAGTCTTAAGAGCATCCTTGAGACACTCAGGGAATACAACCCGAAGCGGATTGTAAGTGTGTTCGGATGCGGCGGAAACCGTTCAAAGCTAAGACGCTATGAGATGGGTGAGGTGTCGGGAAAGCTCGCTGATTTTACAATCATAACATCCGATAACCCGAGATATGAGGAGCCGCTTGATATAATTGCCGATATAAGAAGCAGTATTGAGAAGACCGGCGGAGAATTTATTGAGATTCCTGACCGCAAGGAGGCAATCCGCTATGCGATTGAGCACGGCAGAGAGGGCGACATAATTGTCCTTGCAGGAAAGGGACATGAGGATTATCAGGAAATCAAGGGAGTTAAGTACCCTATGGATGAGAGAGTACTGATTAAGGAAGTGCTTGAGGAATTGAAATGTGGTTCGCAGATATCATAGTTGATATTTCTATTGATAAACTGGATAAGACCTTTGAATACATTCTGCCCGATGAGCTTTTGGATTCTGTCGAAATCGGCTCACAGGTGAATGTACCTTTCGGAACAAGAAGAATTACGGGCTATGTTGTCAATATAACCGACGAGCCTGAGTTCGATGTGGCAAGAATGAAGCCGATAGAATCCATCGTTGAGAGAGCGGTGTCGATTGACGGCAGGATGATTAAGCTTGCCTACTGGATGAAGCACAATTACGGCTCAACAATCAATCAGGCATTAAAGACCGTTCTTCCGGTCAAGGAGACGGTAAAGGAAAAGAAGGAGAGTATAATATCCTTCACTGATGAGTACGCAGAGAATGAACGGGCTGTATCTGATTATATTGCCGAGTGTGACAGGAGGCATTATGCCGCTAAGAGCCGGCTTGTATCGGCACTGTTAAGGGATGGTGCTCTCGATGAAGGGCTTATAAGAACCAAGCTTAACATATCGGCATCGACCATAGCTTCACTGCAAAAGCAGGGAATTATACAAAAGACTGACAGCACCGTGTACAGAAATCCCGTCCGCCACGAGTATGAGAGAACTCAGGGCTGTACGCTTAATAAGGAACAGAGCTTTGCCGCAGACTCTATTATAGAGGACTATGACAGGGGGATAAGAGGAACATATCTGATTAAGGGTGTGACCGGAAGCGGCAAGACGGAGGTGTATCTTGAGATAATTGAGCATGTTCTGTCAATGGGACGACAGGTTATCATGCTTATACCTGAGATTGCGCTGACCTATCAGACGGTTATGCGCTTTTACAGACGATTCGGAAATGTGGTATCAATACTCAACTCGAGGATGTCCAAGGGTGAGAGATACGATCAGTATCTGAGAGCAAAGAACGGGGATATCAAGATTATGATAGGTCCGCGCTCGGCACTGTTTACACCGTTTGACAAGCTTGGACTTATAGTGATAGATGAGGAGCATGAGGGGGCATACAAGAGCGATTCGGTGCCGAAATACCATGCGAGGGAGACTGCCATAGAGCTTGCCTCCATGTGCGATGCGTCGGTGATACTCGGCTCGGCAACGCCATCCGTTGATGCATATTATAAGGCAAGAAGCGGGGAGTATAAGCTTTTTGTGCTTAACAATAGGGCGGGTGAGAGCACCCTGCCGGAGGTTGAGACGGTTGATTTGAGGGAGGAGCTAAAGAGCGGGAACAAGTCGATATTCAGCAGACGGCTTAAAGCTCTTATAGAGGACAGAATTGCGAAAAAAGAGCAGATAATGCTTTTTCTTAACAGGCGCGGGTATGTTGGATTTATTAATTGCAGAGAGTGCGGACATGTGATAAAATGTCCTCATTGTGACATAGCGCTTACGGCACATAACAATGGACGGCTTGTGTGCCATTACTGTGGTTATTCGGAGCCGGACAGGAAGATATGTCCTGCCTGTGGTTCAAAGTATATAGGCGGTTTCAAGGTCGGAACCGAGAAGATAGAGCAGGCGGTAAAGGAGAGCTTTCCGGGAGCGAGGGTGCTCCGCATGGATCTTGATACAACCAAGGGTAAGGAAGGTCATGAAAAGATTCTTGAGGAGTTCGCGGGAGGAGAGGCTGATATTCTTGTCGGCACACAGATGATTGTCAAGGGACATGATTTCCCCAATGTCACACTGATGGGAATACTTCTCGCGGATTTGTCGCTGTATTCGTCGGATTTCCGTGCCCAGGAGAGAACCTTTGAACTTCTCACACAGGCGGCAGGAAGGGCAGGACGCGGCGATAAGCCGGGTAATGTCGTTATTCAGACCTATGACCCGTCACATTACAGCGTGCAGATGGCGGTAAAGCATGACTATGACGGCTTCTATGAGCAGGAGATAATGTACAGAGAGCTTATGGATTATCCGCCGGCGGCTAATCTCATGACGGTGAAGCTATCATCAAAGTATGAGAAGAACGCCAATGATGCGGCTGCACGGCTGCATGATTATGTAAAAAGACAGCTTGAAAAGGATATGCAGTATGCACAGGAGATGATGCCGCGCATCATAGGCCCGACTAAGGCTCCGGTGTATAAGCTTAATGATATTTTTTCAGTTCTTTTATTTTTTAAACATAAACAGTACACAGTTCTGACACAGATTAAGGATATATTAGAGAAGTATATTAAAGAACAAGAGCAGGATTTTAAGACAATCAGTGTACAGTTTGATTTCAACCAGTAAATAATAAGAAAAGAGGAATATAAAATGGCACTTAGACAGATTAGAACAATCGGAGACCCATGTCTTAACAAGGTATGCAGAGAGGTTAGCGAGGTCAACGAGCGTACACTTACACTGATTGACGATATGCTTGACACAATGTATGAGGCTGACGGAGTAGGACTTGCAGCTCCGCAGGTAGGAGTATTAAAGAGAATTGTAGTCATTGATGTCGGTGACGGCCCTATCGTAATGATTAATCCTGAGATTCTTGAGACAAGCGGAAGCCAGACAGGCAGTGAAGGGTGCTTAAGCGTTCCGGGCAAGGCGGGAACGGTGACAAGACCTAACTATGTCAAGGCTAAGGCGTATGACGAGGAGATGAATGAGTATATTATTGAGGGCGAGGAGCTTCTTGCAAGAGCGATATGCCATGAGCTTGCACATCTTGACGGACACCTCTACACAGAGCTTGTCGAGGGTGAGCTTATGAACACCGAGGATGCAGATAAGAGCAAAAAGCACAAGTAATTTTGGATTGGAGATATAGATGAAAGTAGTTTTTATGGGAACACCGGACTTCGCGGTGGGAACTCTTAAGGCACTTATTGATGCCGGACATGATGTGGCTGCGGTTGTTACACAGCCGGATAAGCCTAAGGGAAGAGGAAAAGAGCTTCTTATGACACCTGTTAAGGCGGAGGCTGTCAAGGCAGGAATACCTGTATATCAGCCGGAGAAGATAAGAAAGAATGAAGAATTCCTTTCGGAGCTTAAAAAGATTAATCCTGATGTGATAGTCGTTGTGGCATTCGGACAGATTCTTCCGGTCAGCGTATTGGAGCTTCCAAAGTACGGCTGCGTGAATGTTCACGCGTCGCTTCTTCCGATGTACCGCGGCGCGGCACCTCTCCAGTGGGTTATAATTAACGGCGAGAAGGTAAGCGGTGTCACGACAATGCAGATGGACAAGGGACTTGACACGGGCGACATGCTTCTTAAGGAGGAGGTTGCCATCGACCCTAAGGAAACCTACGAGACATACCACGATAAGCTTGCGGTTGTCGGGGCAAAGCTTCTTATAAAGACTCTTGAAGGCTTACAGGCAGGAACAATTACACCTGTTAAACAGGAGGGAGAGACCTGCTACGCATCAATGATAGACAAGGCACTCGGCAATCTTGATTTTACAAGACCTGCCAAGGAGCTTGAAAGACTTATGAGAGGACTTGACCCGGCACCTGCCGCGTACACGTTCCTCGACGGAAAGATGCTTAAGCTGTACAGTGCGGATGTCGTTGATGATAATAAGGAATATACACAGGATGAATGTGGAAGAATAACTGATATATCAAAGAATTCCTTTGATATTACCACGGCTGTCGGAAGACTCAGAATGCATGAGGTACAGCTTGAGGGTAAGAAGCGCATGGATGCAGGTTCGTTCTTGAGAGGCTATAAGCTTAACGAGGGAACGGTTTTAAAGAGAGAAAGATAAAAGAAAGGATGATTTATATGGTATTGGCATATTATTCATATGGATATGGCTATGACCCTACATGGTTTCTGCTTGTTATAACGGGAATTATTGCCATAATTGCACAGATTCGTGTGTCGTCAAGCTTTTCAAAGTACAGTAAGGTACAGAGCAGGACGGGGCTTACCGGTGCGGAGGCTGCGGAGAGAATACTTCACTCCAAGGGAATCTATGATGTCAGAATACAGCATGTAGCGGGAAGTCTGACTGATAATTACAATCCGACAGATAAGACACTCAACCTGTCGGATGCAACCTACAATTCACGTTCGGTTGCAGCGATAGGAGTAGCTGCGCATGAGTGCGGACATGCAATACAGCATGATGAGGGATATTCGTTCCTCAACTTCAGAACAATGCTTTTTCCTGTTGCACGTATCGGCTCACAGTTCTCATTCATACTGATTCTGATGGGCTTGATATTCGGTTCGTTCAGTGTCCTTATTGACATAGGTATTATACTTTTCTCGTTCGCCGTGCTGTTCCAACTCGTGACACTTCCGGTTGAGTTCAATGCTTCTTCGAGAGCTTTAAGACTGCTGGCTGATAACGGAATACTGTATGATTCGGAAGTAGAGCAGACTAAGAAGGTATTAAGCGCAGCAGCCATGACGTATGTGGCAAGTGCAGCGACCGCTATTATTCAGCTTGCAAGATTATTACTGCTGAGAGGAAACAGTCGTGACTAATACGATAAATGAAAGAGAAATAGCCCTCGATATACTTATGGAGGTAAATGAGAAGGAACAGTATGTTCATGTCCTGCTTAATGAGGCACTTCGCAAATACCAGTATCTTGAAAAAAATGAGAGGGCATTTATTTCGAGGCTTGTAAAGGGAACAATAGAACGCAGACTGACACTTGATTATGTGATTAATCAGGTGTCTTCTGTGCGTGTTAATAAGATGAAGCCGCTTATAAGAAATCTTATGCGGATGAGCGTATATCAGCTTATGTACATGGAGCAGGTTCCTGCCAGTGCGGTGTGCAATGAGGCGGTGAAACTTGCAAAGAAGAGACATTTTAACAATCTTGGCGGCTTTGTGAACGGCGTATTAAGGAATATAAGCAGACAGCTTCCTGATATGAAGCTTCCCGGGGATTATACCATCAGATATTCGATGCCTCAGGAGATTATTGATATCTTAAGATCAAGCTATGACGATGCGGTTGTGGAGAGAATTCTTGACAGCTTCCTTAAGGAGAAAAGCATATCGGCTATGACCAATATCGTTAAGACGGACAAAGGTGCTCTTATGAACAGCCTGTCTGAGCAGGGAATCACGGTCAAGGATGCACCTTATGTCAAGGATGCGATACTTATTTCGGGCTTTAATTATCTTGAGGACATACCTGAATTTTATGATGGAAAGTTCCAGATTCAGGATATAAGCAGTATGCTTGCGGGAATTGTTGCGGCACCTGCGGAGGGCAGCAGGGTTATAGATGTGTGCGCCGCACCGGGCGGCAAGAGCATATTTGCAGCACTGAGCATGGGCGGAACGGGCTGCGTGATATCGAGGGATGTGTCTGACAGAAAGACGGAGCAGATTAAGGAGAACGCCGACAGGCTGGGAATTGACAACATACATGTGGAGACTGTCGATGCGACCATGCATATTGCGGAGGATGATGCGAGTGCAGATGTCGTGCTTGCGGACGTTCCGTGCTCGGGACTTGGAATAATAGGCAGAAAGCCTGACATAAAATATAATGTAACTCAGGAAAAGCTTGACGGAATCATAAAATTACAGCGGGATATTCTCGATTCAGTGTGCGGATATGTAAAGCAGGGCGGATATATGGTATATTCCACCTGTACGTTAAATCCTAAGGAAAACGAGGAAAATGTACGATATATAATGAGTAAGGGCTTTGCACCGGAGGATATAACGGATGTGCTTCCGAAGTCTCTTTTTGAGGATGCAGAAAGGGCAGGAGAGGCTGTGTATGATAAGCTTGCACAGGACGCAAAAGACGGAATGCTCACGTTAATTCCGGGTGTATATGAATGCGACGGCTTTTTTGTGGCAAAGCTTAAGAAAATATAGGAGAAAATATGGATATAAAATCACTTACCAAGCCGGAACTTGTACAGCTTATTGAGGAACTCGGTGAAAAAAAGTTCAGGGCGGAGCAGGTATATGACTGGATTCATAAGAAGCTTGTGACGGACTATGACTCAATGAAGAATGTGCCTAAGAGCCTTAAGGATAAGCTTGCGCAGGTAAGCCCGATTACTGTGGTCACACAGGTTGATAAGCAGGTATCGGCAATAGACGGAACCGCAAAGTATCTTTTTAAGCTGTCGGACGGCAATCTTATTGAGAGTGTGCTTATGAGATACAAGTTCGGAAATTCCGTATGTATTTCATCACAGGCGGGCTGCCGTATGGGCTGCCGCTTCTGTGCTTCGACGCTCAATGGCTTGTCAAGAAGTCTTCTTCCCTCCGAGATGCTTGATCAGATATACAGAATACAGGCGGATACGGGAGAGAGAGTATCGCATGTAGTCATTATGGGAACAGGAGAACCGTTCGACAATTATGATAATGTAAGACGCTTTGTCACGCTATTGACCGATGAGAACGGTCTTAACATCGGTGCAAGAAATCTTACCATATCTACATGCGGAATAGTGCCGAGAATAAGGCAGTTCGCGGATGAGCAGCTTCAGGTTAATCTTGCAATATCGCTTCATGCACCTAACGATGAGCTCAGAAGAACGCTTATGCCGGTTGCCAATAAGTATTCCATAGAAGAACTGATAGATGCGTGCAGATATTATGTGGATAAGACATCAAGGCGGATTACATATGAATACAGCCTTGTCAAGGGTGTAAATGACGGCAGGGAACAGGCAATGGAGCTCATTTCACTTATAAAGGGAATGAACTGCCATGTCAATCTGATACCGGTTAATCCGATTAAGGAGAGGGATTTCAAGCAGACGGAGGGACCACAGATAAGCAATTTTAAAAATCTTCTTGAAAAAAATGGGATTGCATGTACAATAAGAAGAGAGATGGGAAGAGATATTAATGGTGCTTGCGGTCAGCTTCGCAAGAGCTATTTAGATGAAAATAACGCAGAATAATCTGCGTGGAGGAATGTAATGAGGGCATATGCAGCTACGGATGTAGGCAGAATAAGAGAAGTCAATCAGGATTACATCTTCTGCAGTATGGAACCTGTCGGGAAGCTTCCGAATCTGTTCTTGGTGGCAGATGGAATGGGCGGACATAAGGCAGGTGATTTAGCTTCGCGCTATACTGTTGAAACTCTGATAAAGAGTATTGAGAATTCGGGCTCGGACAATCCGATAACGATTATCAATGATGCTATTGTTGAAGCTAACAGAAAGCTTCTTGAGAAAGCAGCAGAGTCGGAACAGTATTCAGGGATGGGAACTACCTTGGTTGTGTGTACGATTATCGGGGAATCTATGTACGTTGCCAACGTAGGAGACAGCAGACTTTATCTTTATGACGGCAGACTGTCACAGATAACAAGGGATCATTCTCTTGTGGCTGAGATGGTTGCACTTGGAAAGTTAGGACGCGATGAAGCGCGCAGACATGAGAAGAAGAATGTCATTACACGGGCAATAGGAGGCTCTAAGGAGGTAATGGCTGATTTCTTTGAGGCGGAGCTTACGGCGGGGAACAGAATAATTATGTGTTCGGACGGACTGAGTAATATGGTTGAAGATGAAGAGATTGAGCAGGTCTTAGCCTCGGATATGACCATTGAGGACAAGACGAAGCAACTGTTAGGCAGAGCTAATGAGAATGGCGGCAAGGACAATATAGCAGTCGTCATTATCGAGCTTTAGTAGGAGGTAATATGTTAAAGCCAGGAATGTTTATTGCGGACAGATATGAGATTCTCGGAAAGATTGGTTCCGGCGGAATGTCAGATGTCTATAAGGCGAAGTGCCATAAGTTGAACAGATATGTTGCAATTAAGGTGCTCAAGCCTGAGTTCAGTGAGGATAGGTCATTCGTGACTAAGTTCCGTGTGGAGGCACAGTCTGCAGCAGGACTTATTCATGCCAATATCGTCAATGTGTATGATGTAGGTGATGAGAACGGAATATATTATATTGTAATGGAGCTTGTTGAGGGTATTACCCTTAAGAAATATATTGAAAAGAAGGGCAGACTCGGAGTAAGGGAGGCTGTCAGCATTGCGATTCAGGTTGCACAGGGAATTGAGGCTGCGCATAACCATCACATAGTCCATAGGGATATTAAGCCTCAGAATATCATTATATCCAAGGAAGGCAAGGTTAAGGTTACTGATTTCGGTATAGCCAGAGCGGCGACCTCGAATACGATTAATTCCAATGCAATGGGTTCGGTGCATTATATATCACCGGAACAGGCAAGAGGCGGATACAGTGATGAGAAGAGCGATATATACTCATTCGGTATAATGCTCTATGAGATGCTCACCGGAAGGGTTCCGTTCGAGGGAGATACGACGGTGTCCGTTGCGCTTCAGCACATTCAGGATGATATTGTGTCACCGGCGAAGCTTGTGCCGGGAATACCTATAAGCGTTGAGAAGATAGTGCTTAAGTGTACCCAGAAGAAGACCGAAAGACGTTATCAGAATATGTCTGACCTCATTGCTGACCTTAAGAGATCACTTGTTGCACCGGATGAGGATTTTGTTGTTATGAGACCGGTCGCAAGCAACGGCCCGACCAAGATGATTACAGAGGATGAGCTTGATATGATTCATCAGATGTCGTCAGTAAAGTCAACGAATGTTTCAAGCAGGAACAATGATGATGAAGATGATGAGTACGGCTATGATGATGAGGATGACATCAGTGATGGGGACGAAGATGATGAGTACGAGGATGACGAGAATGGCGGTAAGGGAAGTACCGTTGACAAGGTCATCACGGCACTCGGAATATCAGTTGCCGTAATCATTGTAATTATAACGCTGTTTATCATATTTAAGATGGTATCGGTTCTCTCTGGAAGCGGTAACGGCAATTCGAACAATACGACTACACCCCAGACCTCTGAGACCGACGACGGAAAGACAGAGGTGCCTCAGGTGACAGGCTACAACTATGAGGAAGCTCAGACTATGCTTAAGAATGCCAACTTAGGCTTCAAGCTTATGTATTCCAACTCATCCTATGATGCAGGAATTGTTATAGAGCAGAATCTTGATGCAGGAACAAGGGTTAATGAGCATACCACCGTAATACTCACGGTGAGCAGCGGTCCGGAGTCGTTCTCGATGATTAATGTTGATGATATGCTTGAGGATGATGCGAGAGAGGCTCTTGAAGCACTGGGACTTAAGGTTAAGACGGAATATGTCTCAAGCTCGGAGGTCGAGCAGTTCCATGTAATAAGCTCAACACCGAAGCATCTTGCCAAGGTTAAACAGGGAGATGAGGTAACTCTGTATATAAGTATGGGTGACGGCAAGGTCTACACGGAGGTTCCGAATCTGTCGGGCATGACCGAGGATGAGGCAAAGAATGCCATTGTTTCCAACGGCTTTGTTGTTGGTACGGTTAAGCGTGAGAACAGCCAGACGGTTGCACCGGGACTTGTAATAGCTCAGAGCGGGCCGGCGGCAGGAGAGAAGGCGGCTGAGGGAACAGCAATTAATTTTGTTGTAAGCTCAGGAAACGATTCTTCAATCAAGTATGTATATCTCTCAAAGACAGTATTGGCTGAGGATCTTACATCGGGCAGCAATACGGTTCCTGAGGATGCCACATTTATCAGACTTAATTTTGTGCTTGCACAGAACGGGAATGAGAAGAATATAGCCACACAGGAATATACATCCTATGCAGGTATGACTGAAAAATCAATTCAGGTAAGAGAAGCACTTTCAGATTTTAACAAGGGCTCTGCAGAGCTCAGAGTATTTGCATATTATGTTGCACCATCAGGGGAGGCAACAGTGCAGTTATGTACTCTCAGTGTTACTTTGACTGAATAATTACAATCATACGAAGTGGAAAAGTATAGTATATGCGTGGTAAGATAATCAAAGGTATCGCAGGTTTTTACTATGTTCATGCAGAAGGCAGGACATATGAATGCAAGGCAAAGGGCGGGTTCCGCAATAAGAATGTCAAGCCCCTTGTCGGTGACAATGTTGATATTGATATTGTAGATGAAGAAAAGCTTCTTGGAAATATCGTCGAGATACTTCCAAGAAGCAGCGAAATGATAAGACCGGCTGTGGCTAATGTTGACCAGGCACTTATAGTGTTCGCCATTTCGTCGCCGGAGCCTAATCTAAGACTGCTTGACAGCTTCCTTGTGATGATGGATGGGTATGAACTGCCGACGATTATATGCTTTAACAAGACTGATGAATCGGTACAGTCGGAGATGGACAGACTGGCTGAGATATATTCCGGAAGCGGAAGCCGTGTCATGTTCACAAGCACTGTGACGGGTGAGGGTATAGATGAGCTTAAGGAGCTTCTTAAGCATCACACGACGGCTCTGGCAGGACCTTCAGGTGTGGGAAAGTCCTCAATTCTCAATACCCTGGTGGAGGGTGTCCGTATGGAGACCGGAAGCATAAGTGAGAGGATCGGAAGGGGCAGACACACAACGAGACACTCGGAGGTGTTCGTACTCGACGAAGACAGCTATATTCTTGATACGCCGGGATTCACTTCACTGTCAATTATGGTAGATGACAAGGATAAGCTGAGAATGTATATTCCTGAATTTGAACCATATGAGGGATGCTGCCGGTTCTCAGGCTGTGTTCATGTAAATGAGCCTCATTGCGCAGTGAAGAAGGCAGTGGAAGAGGGAAAGATTAATGCAGTCCGGTACGACAGCTACGTCGCAATGTACAATGAATTGAATAAGAAGAGATAATAAAAGACTCATGAAGCTTACATAAGCTCCATGAGTCTTTTTACGTTCGCGGAGGCATCACCCTTGAATACGGTGGAGCCTGCGACGATGACATTGGCTCCTGCCCCGCATATTGATTTTATATTGTCGAAGTTGACACCGCCGTCAACCTCAATATCAAAATTCAGTTTTAATTCGTCCCTAAGACGCGCGGTTTCCTTAAGCTTATTGATTGAGCTCTCGATGAACTTCTGACCTCCGAAACCGGGGTTGACGCTCATGACAAGCACCATATCAACAAGAGGCATGTACGGAACAATGCTGCTTAGAGGTGTGGAAGGGTTGAGTGTTATACCGGCACGCACGTTAAGTCCTTTTATTTTCTTAAGTGTAGCCTCAACATCACTGCATGCCTCGACATGCACGGTCATTATATCTGCACCAAGTGCAGCAAATTCTTCCGCATATCGTATTGGCTCTTTTATCATAAGATGAACGTCGAATATCTTGTCTGTTACGGGACGTATTGATTTGATGATTGGCATACCGAATGAAATGCTTGGGACAAATATACCATCCATCACGTCGATATGGATATAATCGGCACCGGCTTCATCAATGGTGCGTATGTCGTGTGCAAGATTGCCGAAATCTGCCGAGAGAATGGACGGTGATAAAATCTTTTTGTAATTCATTGTGTGCTCCTTTTATATGTTAAGGTCATTCTGAACAGGTCGATAGAAGAGCCCTCTCACTTCATCGGGGTTCTTGGTCTGTGCGAGTATCCACATGAGCTTGGCAACGATGGCTTCAGTTGTCATATCGTAGGCTTCCATAAGACGGTATTTCTTTTTTATTACTTGGCCTACCATGTACACGGACATATCGCTTCCTTCGTGCGGAACCTGAGTCGTCATGACAAGTGCCTTGCCGCAGTCAATCCAGTCCGCGATTGCGTCAATGAAATCCTCATTGTCATAGCAGGGTATTCCGCCTACGCCGAAGCTTTCGATGACAAGTCCGTCATAGTGCTCCTTAAGAAAAGAGAATATGTCGGGATTCATACCCGGAACAAGCCGGAGCACGAACACCTTGGGGTCAAGGCTTGTATAAAAATCAGGGCCGTCATCGGAGACCTTTTCCTCAATGTAATATCTCACTCTGCGGTCACGCACGATGGCTATCTCCGGAAAGTCAATGCTTTTAAAAGCATTGAAGCTCTTGGTGTGTGTCTTACGTGCGCGGGTACCGAGTATAACCTTGTTGTCGAAGAGAAGGTGGACTCCGTGCGCACGGTCGTCACATGCAAATACTATGGCATTTAAAAGATTGTTTCTTGCATCCGAATCGACGGACGCAAGAGGCTTCTGTGAACCGGTTATTACGACAGGCTTCATGCTGTTCTGAACCATGTAGGACAGAGCGGCGGCGGTGTATGCCATGGTATCCGTGCCATGAGTTATCACAAAGCCGTCATATGAGGTGTAATGCTCTTTCAGACACTTCACAATGGCAATCCAATGCTGGTAGCATATGTTGGTGCTGTCAAGATTGAACAGACCATAGGTCGTGATGGAGCATATCTCAGTCACTTCAGGAATGTATTCAAGTATTTCCTCGGATGTTACAGACGGCGTAAGACCGTTGTTGGTTGGTTTGGATGCAATGGTACCACCTGTTGCAATCAGTAGAATCCTTTTCATAAATAACCTCTTAATTTTTATACGTTGAAACGGAAGAGAACGACATCGCCGTCCTTAACCACATAATCCTTGCCTTCAAGACCTACAAGCCCCTTTTCCTTGGCTGCCGCATACGAACCGCAGTCGAGAAGATCCTGATAGTTGACAACCTCGGCACGGATGAAGCCGCGCTCAAAGTCGCTGTGAATCTTTCCTGCTGCCTGAGGAGCCTTCGTTCCCTTGGTGATTGTCCATGCTCTTGTCTCAGTAGGACCGGCAGTGAGATAGCTGATAAGACCGAGAAGTGAGTAGCTTGCTCTTATGAGCTTGTCGAGACCTGATTCGGATAAACCAAGGTCAGCTAAGAATTCCTTCTTATCGGAATCGTCAAGTTCGGAGATTTCCTCCTCAATCTTGGCACATACAACGAACACCTCGCTGCCCTCGGAAGCTGCGAAGCTGCGAACCTCGGCAACATACTCATTGGAGGTTGCATCATCAGCCAGATCATCCTCGGACACGTTAGCTGCGTATATAACAGGCTTAGCCGTGAGAAGGGTGTATGATGCTATGAGTGCCTTCTCGTCATCATCATCGGTCTCGAAGCTTCTTGCGGACTTCCCTTCCTCAAGATGAGCTTTAAGTCTCTTTAAAAGGTCGTTTTCCTTGGCGAGAGCCTTGTCGTTCATTGCTGCACGGCCTACCTTGGCGATTCTTCTCTCGAGAATATCAATGTCTGAGAAGATGAGCTCAAGGTTGATGGTATCTATATCTCTTATAGGGTCAACACTGCCATCTACATGGACGATGTTGCTGTCGTCGAAGCAGCGGACTACATGGACGATGGCATCTACCTCACGGATATGTGAAAGAAACTGGTTGCCGAGACCTTCACCCTTGGAGGCACCCTTTACAAGACCTGCGATATCAACGAACTCGATAGCGGCAGGAGTAATTTTTGCTGAATTATAGAGTGCGGCGAGCTTATTAAGACGCTCATCCGGAACTGTGACAATACCTACGTTAGGGTCGATGGTACAGAACGGATAGTTAGCGGATTCCGCACCTGCCTTCGTAAGAGAATTGAACAATGTACTTTTGCCGACGTTCGGCAGTCCAACAATACCTAATTTCATAGTAATTCCTCATTTCTGTTTTGCATTTATATAGTAAAAACTCATTCCGCCTAATAGTAGCATAATAATAAGAAAAAAGCAATGCGAAAGGCAAAGGTTATTGTATTTGGATTTTTATATGATATAATAGATAAGACAGCGCAAAAGCTGAAAGACGGAGGTATATTTATATGAATACAACAATACGCTTTCCGCATCTTGGACTTACACTTAACCCGGGTAAGTCGTTTACGGTGTTTGGAATCGAAATTGCCTATTACGGTGTGATAATCGGACTCGCCATGCTTACGGGTGCGCTTGTCGCTTACAGGGAGGCTAAAAAGACCGGTCAGAAGGTCGATGACTATATTGATTTTACATTGTACACGCTCATAGCCGCACTTATCGGAGCCAGAATATATTATGTTATATTTGAGTGGGATTATTACAGTGCACATCCTCTTGAGATACTCAATTTCAGAGCGGGCGGTCTTGCGATATACGGAGGCGTGATTGCATCCGTGCTGACGCTTTTTATATTCACGAAGGTCAAAAAGCTTAAGTTTTGGCTTATGGCTGACACAGCTGTGCAGGGACTTATAATAGGTCAGATAATCGGACGCTGGGGCAACTTCTTTAACAGAGAAGCATTCGGAGGATATACGGACGGACTGTTCGCAATGCAGCTTCCGGTGACTGAGGCTAAGGGAATTACAGAGGAGCTTATTGAGCACCTTGTCACAATCGACGGAGTGAGCTATGTTCAGGTGCATCCGACATTCCTGTATGAGGGAGTGTGGAACCTCCTGCTTTTCATAGGAATCTGTATCTACAAGAGACATAAGAAGTTCGACGGCGAAATATTTGCCATATATCTCATAGGCTACGGTGTGGGACGCTTCTTAATAGAGAGCCTCAGAACAGACCAGCTTGTGATAAAGGCACTCGGAGGAATCGCCGCATCGCAGGTGCTTTCGATAATACTTATAGTGCTTGCACTTGCATTTGTGATTTACAACCGCGTCAAGCTGAAGAAGCAGAAGGAAGCATAGGCTGTATATAACTGAATAGTACGGATTTTAACACCATGGTTACGGATTTTAACATTCCGTTTCCATGGTGTTTTTTGTGTACGGAAATATCGGAAATAAAATATCAGAAAAAGAGGTAATTTCTTCCAAAGTATTAAAAAACACTTGCTTTTAGTGTGGTAAAGGTATAAAATGGCATCATAAGTGGTGAAAAGTGGAAGAATGTGGTAGAAAGTGGTAGATATGAACTGCTTTTTGACATAGAAGAAGTACAATATGCAGGAAGGCGGTGATGACAATGTTCATGGGCGAGTACAGTCATTCTATTGACGCTAAGGGACGACTGATTATGCCTGCGAAGTTCCGCGAGCAGCTCGGCGATGAATTTGTTGTTACCAAGAGCCCTGATAAGTGTCTGTATGTATACACTAACGAGGACTGGAAGAACTTTGAGGAGAAGTTAGCTACACTTCCTATCACGAACAAGGGAACAAGAC
>CAKRIL010000036.1 GCA_934343915.1 uncultured Lachnospiraceae bacterium
GCCTTACCTACTCTGTCTCTTAAGTAGAATAACTTAGCTCTTCTGGCCTTACCTGTTCTTACAACCTCAATCTTCTCGATAGTTGGGGAATGTAATGGCCATGTTCTCTCAACGCCTACGCCGTTTGAAAGCTTTCTGACTGTGAAAGTCTCTCTTGAGCTTCCGCCCTGTCTCTTAAGTACTGTACCCTCGAATACCTGTACTCTCTCACGGTTACCTTCCTTAATCTTAGCTGATACTCTAACTGTATCACCTACGTTGAAATCTGCAACAGATTCCTTTAACTGAGCGTCTTCAATCTTCTTAATAATATCGTTCATTTGTGAGCCTCCTTAAAATTTTGATGTTCATTAATACCCTTTCGTACCAGAGGAGCATCGAGCTATATTCACAACATTCGAGATTATAACATGATGCCATGGAAAATGCAAGTATTATTTTATTATTTTTCCCTTTTTAAGCTCCTCAAGATACGCCTTCTCCTTCTTGGAGAGCACAGCTCCATCAAGCAGGTCAGGCCGTGCATTGTAGGTTCTTAAAATTGACTGCTGTCTGCGCCACTCGTCAACCTTGCCGTGATGTCCTGACAAAAGCACCTCCGGCACCTGCTTTCCCATGAAATCGACAGGTCTTGTGTACTGCGGATACTCGAGCAGATTATCATGAAAGGTCTCGAACTCGGCGGACACGTCATTGTTGAGCACTCCCGGCACATTTCTTGATATGGAATCAATCATCACCATGGCTGGAAGCTCGCCGCCCGTAAGCACATAATCACCGATGGAAACATTGTCAGTCACTATCATCTCAAGCACACGCTCATCAATACCCTCATAATGGCCGCAAAGGAATATAAGATTATCCTCCCTGGCAAGCTCTCTGCTCATCTCATGGTCAAAGCGTCTTCCCTGAGGTGTCATGTAGAGAACCCTGACACTGCCCTGCATATCCCTTCTGACATGCTCATATGCCTTGTAGACAGGCTCCGGCTGCATCACCATTCCCGCACCGCCGCCATATGGATAATCGTCCACCTTCATATGCTTGTTCGTTGAGAAATCTCTTATGTCGGTGGCACCAATCTTTATTATGTTGTTCTCGACAGCCCTTCCGATAATGCTTGTGTTGAGTCCGTTGAGCACCATCTCAGGAAAGAGTGTAAGCACATGAAAATTAATCATAAATCAAGCAACCCGTCCATGACATGAACCGTCATGGTATTCTCCTCTATATTGACATTGAGCACACAGTCCGCGATGGCGGGAAGAAGAACCTCCTTGTCCTCCTTAGTCTTAACGGCATAGACATCATTCGCACCTGTCTGAATGACATCGGTAAGCTCTCCAAGCTCTTCGCCCTCATCCGTCATAACCTTGAGACCAATCATATCGCACACAAAGTACTCATCCTCTTCAAGTTCAACGGCGTTCTCCCTTGTAACCCATAAAGAACAGCCTCTATACTTTTCAACATCATTAATATTATTAATACCCTTAAACTTAAGGATAACCATATTCTTAAAATACTTAACTCCTGCTACCGTGAGATTAATCTTCTCTCTTCCGGTATCCAGTATAACATCCTTGAGATAATCGAATCTGTTCACGTCATCAGTTGTAGGAAACACCTTAACCTCTCCTGCAATCCCGTGAGTCGAAGATATAACACCAACCTGCAATAAGTCCTGCATCGAGACCTCCTGTTTATACACTATATAATAAAGAATATGCCGGGCATAACCCGGCACAAAAAAGGCATCATAAAATTACATTATATCAACAATAACCTTCTTATCTTCTTTCGTCGCCGCTGCTTTAACAACTGCGCGGATTGACTTAGCAATTCGGCCCTGTTTGCCGATAACCTTGCCAGTGTCAGATGGGGCAACTTTTAACTCGAGGACAATGGCTTTTTCCTTAACGGTCTCAGTCACAACGACC
Source organism: uncultured Lachnospiraceae bacterium (assembly GCA_934343915.1). Taxonomy (GTDB): domain Bacteria; phylum Bacillota; class Clostridia; order Lachnospirales; family Lachnospiraceae; genus CAG-882. The sequence goes on from CAKRIL010000036.1 coordinate 1,941, forward strand.
TCGTCAGGATTGTCTACAAGTGCTTTCGCAATTACTTCAACCAATTCCTTCATGTCACACCTCCAACATATTACTTCTCAATACCAGCGAGCTTGAAAATCTTGCTTACAACCTCAGTAGGCTGAGCACCGCTTGCTAACCACTTCTTTGCTAACTCCTCGTTAACATTGTAAGTGCTAGGGTCATTATTAGGATCGTATGTTCCAATCTCCTCGATGAATCTGCCATCTCTTGGGGATCTTGAATCAGCAACGATGATTCTATAGAAAGGAGCCTTCTTCTGTCCCATTCTTCTTAATCTGATCTTAACTGCCATTTGTAATTCACCTCCTTAAATATTATCTGAATTATGTTAAAAAGGAAGTCTGAACTTTCCTCTTTTACCACCTTTACCGCCGAACATTCCCGGCATCTGCTTCATCATCTTCTTCATCTGCTCCTGCTGCTTGACCAGACGATTGACTTCTGCTATGTCAACTCCCGCACCCTTTGCAATTCGGTACTTGCGGGATGGATTCAGAAGTGACGGATTGCGCCTCTCCTGAGGTGTCATTGAGAGAATGATTGCTTCGACACGTCCGAGAGCACTCTCATCAATCGCATCGGGATTCACATTCTTCATCTGATTGCCAAGTCCCATGCCCGGGAGCATATTGAGAATACTTCCGATACCTCCCATGTTCTTGACCTGCTTCATCGATTCAAGGTAATCCTCGAAATCGAATTCAGCCTTGCGGAGCTTCTGCTCCATCTCCTTAGCCTTCTCCTCATCAATCTGGCTCTGTGCCTTCTCGATAAGTGTGAGCACATCTCCCATGCCAAGGATTCGTGATGCCATTCTGTCCGGATAGAACTGCTCCAGGTCAGAAAGCTTCTCACCCATACCAACATATAGAATAGGCTTGCCGGTCACTGCCTTGATTGAAAGTGCCGCACCGCCTCTGGTATCACCATCGAGCTTCGTGATTATGACTCCGTCAATGCCAACCTCATCATTGAAGCTGCTTGCAACATTGACCGCGTCCTGTCCTGTCATGGCATCGACAACAAGTATGCTCTGATGCACGTCGACAACCGACTTAATCTCTCTGAGCTCTGCCATCATCTCCTCATCAACGTGAAGACGACCTGCTGTATCTAATATTACGACGTTATTGCCGTTCTTCTCAGCGTGGGCAACCGCTGCCTTGGCGATATCCGCCGGCTTAATCTTATCACCCATTGAGAATACCGGAACGCCCTGCTTCTCACCGTTAATCTCCAACTGCTTAATGGCAGCCGGTCTGTATATGTCGCAGGCAACAAGAAGAGGTCTCTTGCCCTTCTCCTTGAGCTTACCGGCAATCTTAGCCGTGGTAGTCGTCTTACCTGCACCCTGAAGTCCCATCATCATGATGATGGTGATTGCCTGACCACCCTTCAAATCAATCTCGGTAGTCTCAGAACCCATGAGAGCTATAAGCTCTTCATTGACAATCTTAATTACCATCTGCCCCGGTGTCAGACTGTTAAGCACATCCTGACCTACGGCACGCTCCTGAACTGAGCTTATGAACTGCTTGACAACCTTGAAGCTTACATCCGCCTCAAGAAGTGCCATCTTAATCTCCTTAAGTGCTGCCTTGACATCCGCCTCTGAGAGTCTGCCCTTGCCGCGGAGATTCTTAAATATATTCTGTAACTTATCGGATAAACTGTCAAATGCCACTCTGTAACCACCTTATCCGGGCCAACTGCCCATCTGTCCATGTCTTCTGCTGCAAAGCCTACAATTCATCGATAATCGCATTGGATATCGAATCAATTCTTTCCACAAGCTCCTTCGCAGTCTCCAAATTATCTGACGATAACACCTGCTTGGAATAGTTGCTTATCTCATTCACCTTATCCTTAATCTTCATAAACCTGTCAATCAGGTGAAGTGTACTCTCATACTCATTCAGCAGCTTGTCCACTCTCTTAAGCTGGTCATGAACGCCCTGTCTGCTGATATTGTGCTCCTTGGCTATCTCACTTACGGAAAAGTTATCAAGCACATACTCCTCATATATCATCTTCTGATGAGGTGTAAGAAGCTCTCCGTAAAAATCATAAAGAAGTGTCTGTTCAACAATTCTTTCCATCTTCTCCATATCGTCCATACAGCACTCTCCTAAGCCATCAGCCTCAATCCTTTGCTAGGATACTACAAAGCTTCTGACTTGTCAAGTATTTTTTCTTGACATTTTTTAAAAATTATAAATTATTTTTTCCCATTTTTTTCATCGGCTTTAATGCTTTTATTTCCTAACGTCCATTATTTTATCATGTACAGTATACAAAAATTAATTATAAATGTTTACACGCCCAAAATACTATATTAAAATAATAACAATAATATACGGAGGTACAATACAATGACTGCAAAAGAATGTATAAAAGGAAGACGTTCCATAAGAACATTTAAGCCTGATGCCGTTTCCCCTGAACTCATCCGTGAGCTTGTGGAGACCGCAAGCTTCTCCCCAAGCTGGAAAAACACACAGATTACAAGATATGTGGCTGTCACAGGTGACACCAAGGCAAAAATCGCCGCTGAATGCACCGACAGCTGGCCGAAGAACGCAGACATTATCAATAATGCCCCGCTCCTTATCGTCGAGTGCTTTGTAAAGGATCGTTCAGGCTATGAGCGCGATGGCTCTTACAGCACGGAGCGCGAGGACCGCTGGCAGATGTATGATGCCGGTATCAGTGCCGCCAACTTCTGTAATGCAGCTTATGAAGCAGGTCTCGGAAGCGTTATTCTCGGAATATTTGATTTTAAGAAGGCCGGTGAAATACTTGCTCTTCCTGAGAACATCGAGGCTATAGCTCTCATCCCGGTAGGCTATCCTGTTGAGATTCCGCCGGCACCGAAGCGCAAGAGCGTTGATGAGCTTCTCACCTTCATGTCATAGTAAGAGCTGCTTTGCAGCAGAGCAATTAGTGCTATCAAATGAAAGCACCCCATGAAACTGAATATTTAAAGCTTGAATCTGGTATTAAAAAATTTCAGTAATCTGAACATTTATTTAATACCAGATTTTGTTATATAATCACCTCATCAAAAGTTTTCCACACAAAAAAGGAGGATTTAATCATGGGTGTATATGCAGTTACAGGCGGCTCAAGCGGTATCGGAGCTGCGGTTGTCGAATTACTTAAGAAGGATGGTCACGATGTAATCAACATCGATTTAAAGAACGGAGATATCTGTGCCAATCTCGCCACTCCTGAGGGCAGGCAGGCAGCGATAGACGGACTTTACGAGAGATGTCCTGACGGGCTTGACGGAATCGTGTGCAACGCCGGTGTATCAGGAAGCTGCGGAAATTACGAGCTCGTAATCTCACTCAACTATTTTGGCACGGTAAAGCTTGCCCGCGGTGTCTATGAGCTCCTAAAAAAGAAGCATGGCAATGTCGTAGTCACGGTATCCAACACAATTTCACAGGGTACGGGCAGAATGGATATAGTTGACCTTCTCAATAATGTAGGTGATGAGCAGCGTATCAGGAACATTGTAAGCAAGCTTGACACCACCAATCAAACCGTCGGTCAGTCAATGTACATGGCTACCAAATATGCTCTCGCCCGCTGGGTAAGACGTATCTCGGCTTCATGGGCTGCCAACGGAGTCCGTGTGAATGCCGTTGCCCCGGGCAATGTAAGAACCGCTATGACAGACAGCTTAAACGACGCGGCAAAATACGCTGTAAGCGCACTTCCTATCCCGGTACGTTATGGCTCCGATGCACTTATGGACCCTTCCGAGATTGCCGAATCAATGAAGTTCCTTCTGTCAGATGCGTCAAGAGGTATCAACGGAATAATCCTCTTCACCGACGGCGGAACGGATGCACTTCTCAATTCCGAGAAAGTATATTAAATGGAGGGAAAGACTATGAGAGCGATTGAAAAATATGTGGACGCATTAGTAAAATGTGATAACAAGGCACTTGCAGACATCTTCGCACCTGAGGGAACTCTGCGCGACTACTGCCCTAACAGCACAGGCCGTCAGGAATATCATGTATACGGAAGAGAAGCCATAGATATGTTCTTTAAGAACAAGTTCACCTTCAGACAATACCTTGTATCCAATGTAGAGATTGTCAACGATACCCAGGCTGAATTCATCGCCTCCATCGGCGGCTACTATGTAATGGCTATCGCCACCGTGAGAAGAGTTGATGAGAACGGACTTATCGAGAGGCTCACGGTAAGACCTAAGTAAATAAACGCACAAAAAAACTTTCCACAACCTGATATACCTATTATGTATACCAAGCTGTGGAAAGTTTTATTTTGCATATATTTCTATGTTATAATGTCAGCCTTACAGCTCTTATTCTTACAGGAATATGTACTTAAGAACGAACAACAATGCAAGAACATACATAAGCGGTGTAATCTTCTTAGCCTTTCCGCAGAATACGTTGATTACGACATATGAGATAACGCCGAATGCGATACCATCGGAAATGCTGTACATAAGAGGCATGCAGAGTAAGCAGATGTATGCAGGAATAGCCTCTGTGAGATTGTTGAAGTCAATCTCGGTAACCGCTGAAACCATAAGGAATCCGACGAATACAAGTGCCGGAGCTATTGCAAAGCCCGGAATTGCTATAAATACAGGCGAAAGGAATATTGCCAAAAGGAAAAGAACACCTGTAACAATTGATGAAAGACCTGTTCTACCGCCCTCTGCAACACCTGATGAGCTCTCAACGAAGGTTGTTGTTGTTGATGTACCAAGAACTGCACCTGCGCTTGTCGCAATGGCATCTGCCAAGAGCGCCTGCTTAATGCGAGGAAGCTTTCCATCCTTATCAAGCATGTCAGCCTTGTTGGCAACACCGATAAGGGTTCCAAGTGTATCAAATATATCTACAAAAAGGAATGCAAACATTATTACAATGAAATCAAGAACATTGATATTCTGTCCGCTCAGGTTGAAGCACTGTCCGAATGTCTTGCCGATAGCCGTAAGGTCGAAATTGGACCACTGCGGAAGCATGCTTGCTCCCTGATAGAGACCTGTGAGCTGGCAGATGATTCCGAGCACCCATGTAACAACAATACCGATAAGGATTGAACCCTTAACCTTCTTAACATAGAGAATACCGATAAGAAGAAGTCCGATAAGTGCAAGAAGTGCGCTGATACCTGCTGTTCTGAAATCAGCAGTGAAATCAACAACCGTTACAAGTGTTGAACCATCAACAATGATTCCGGCATCCTGAAGTCCGATAAATGCCACGAAAAGACCGATACCTACGGATACACCCTTCTTAAGCTGTGTAGGAATTGCGTTGAAGATAGCCTCTCTTACATTGGTAAGTGACAGTAAGATGAAGATGAGACCTTCAATAAATACTGCAAAAAGTGCTACCTGCCATGAATATCCCATAGTACCGCATACCGTATAAGCAAAGTATGCGTTAAGACCAAGTCCCGGTGCAAGTGCAAAAGGATAGTTGGCAAGAAGTGCCATGGCGATTGTTCCAATGAAAGCTGCAAGTGCCGTAGCCATGAGCACTGCCTGTGGGTCCATTCCGGATGCCGATAAGATAGCCGGATTAAGTGCTAAGATATACGCCATCGTCATGAATGTGGTAAGACCTGCGACAACCTCGGTCTTCACCGTAGTGTTGTTCTCTTTGAGTTTGAACATTTTCTCAAACATTCTCTTTCCTCCCTAGTGTTTTTAATAAATTATTAAAAATAAATAAAAATACTCTTAAATTATATATACATAACTAAAAAAGTTCAACACTTTTTTACCCCAAAAAGTCACAAACTGCCGCGCCAAGCTCAGCTATGCTGTTCGATTTTCTTATTCTGCGCCATGCGGCTTCCCTGTCCTCTGCTAAGTCCGCCATGTAGAAGAGAATCTCCTTCAGCTTGAATACCACATTCTTTTCATCAGGTATCTCTGCGCGGTACCCTGCGGCAAGCGCATTATAAAACTCTCGAAGCTTTTTTCGTTCCGGCATTTTTCCGGTCTTTATAAGCTCAACTAAGCCCGGATTGGATATAACTCCTCTTCCGAGCATGACAGCACCCACAGCGGCTTTGTCAGTCTTCGGATATTTTTCTCTTAGAGCCTTATAAGCCTCCGCGGTGAATATATCACCATTGTATACAAGAGGATTTTTCGAATGCTGCACTGCATAGTCAAAGAACTCCATGCGAGGCTTATTCCTGTACATATCCTTCTGTACTCTCGGATGAATTATAAGCTCGCTTATCGGGTACCTGTTATAGATTTCAAGAAGCTCATAGAACTCATCAGGCTCATATCTTCCGAGTCTTGTCTTAACCGATATATCAAGTCCTGTACCTGCAAGCCCGTTATATATCTCATCAAGGAACCTGTCAAGCTTCTCCGGGAAGCTTAAAAAGCCCGAGCCCTTTCCCTTAGCCACAACCGTTCCCGAAGGACAGCCGAGATTAAGATTGACCTCCTTATACCCGAAGTCCTGCATCCTGCGTGCCGTCACGATAAAATGCTCCGCATTGTTGGTGAGCATCTGAACAGCCACATTAAGCCCCTTGTTGTTCTCCGGAAGCACGTCCTTTAGTTCTCTTGATTTAAAGCTCTTATGCTCTCCCGGCGAAATGAACGGAGTGTAATATTTGTCCATTCCCCCGAAGAATTCTGCATAAGCATTCCTGTATATGAATCCTGTCACACCCTCCATAGGTGCGAGATAAAATCTGTCTGCGTCACTCATTGCTGATTATCTTCCTGCATTTCTTCAAGCTCAAGCTCTGTCTCAAGCATGCGCTCCAATATACTTTCCTGATTTTTTTCTTCCGCATCAAGCTTACTCTGAATCTCCATAAGCTTCGGATAGTCCGATGCAAGCTCGGGATTCATAAGCTGCAGCTTGTACTCATCCGCCTTTTTCTCACTCTCCGCAAGCATATTCTCATACTTTTCGAGCTGCTTTTTAAGTCTTGACAGCACCTTGCCCGGATTATAGTAAGCTTTTTTGTCGAACACATCATCCAGCGTCGGCACGGACTGATTCTGCTTTGCCGCTTCCTTTGCGGTCTGCTGCATGCCGGATACGGTATTCTTTACAATACCCGAAGCCTCCCTTTCCTTCTCTTCAAGGTACTGCTCATAATTCATCCTGTACTGCTTTACATTGCCCTGTGCCGATTCTTCACTTGAAAATTCCAGTATACCCGTGGCAATCCTGCTTATGAAATAACGGTCATGCGATACGAAAAGAACGGTCCCCTCGTACTCATTGAGCATCTTTTCGAGTGCATCCTTGCCTACAATATCCATATGATTAGTCGGCTCATCGAGAATAAGGAGATTAGGTCTTGTCTGAAGCATCTTACACAGCGCAAGACGAACCTTCTCGCCTCCCGAGAGCTGTCCCATCTTCTTTTCGACCTCCTCGCCCGAGAAGAGGAAGCCTCCGAGTGCGCTCCTTACCTCCTCGCGAAGGTAATCAGGGTACGCCTCCCAAAAGTTGTCAAGTACCGTCTGCTCAGGGTCGAACTTCTCCATAACCGCCTTCTGCTGGTCAAAATATCCCCACTCAACGTTCTGCCCGAACTTGAACTCTCCTCCAAGCGGCGGCAGCTCGCCAATCAATGTCTTTAAAAGTGTGGACTTTCCCTTGCCGTTCTCACCTATTATCGCAAGTCTTTCCTTTTTCTGTAAAAGGAATGTGACCGTGCTTAATACCTTGTCATATCCGATTTCAAGATTCTTTGCATTGATGACGTTCGTATAGCTCTCGATTCTCGGAATATATCTTGCATGAAATGCCTTGGTGTCGAACCTTCTCGGCCTTTCAATCTTTACCATATGCTCTATCGCCATGCGCTTAGAATGTGTGGCAGCCACCTTCGTAGGTGTATTCTTCCACTTCTCAATCCAGTCCGTAAGGCGCTTGATTTCCTTCTGCTGCTCCTCGTAATCCTTCTCCTGCTTTATGAGATCCTCTTCCTTGCGCTTCATAAAGGCAGTATAATTCCCTGAATAGCGCTTGATTCTGTGATACTCAATCTCATAGGTAACATCCGCAACCTTGTCAAGGAACATTCTGTCATGCGACACTATGACGACAGCTCTGTCATAGGTCTTAAGATAGCCCTCAAGCCATTCTATTGTCGGCAGGTCAAGATGGTTCGTCGGCTCGTCAAGAAGCATTATGTCAGGTCTTGTAAGAAGAAGCTTTATGAACGCTATCTTTGTCTGCTGACCTCCCGAGAAGCTTCCAATCGGTCTTTTGATATCGGCAAGCTCGAAGCCGAAACGCTGGAACATTGTCTCCATATCCTTTTTCCATGTGTAGCCATGCAGTGAATCCATCCTTGCCTGAAGCTCAGCATATTCACGCATAATAGACGCATCCTGCGAGCTCTTCATATTCTCCTCAAGCTCACGCATGCGTCCTTCACATTCATATATCGGAGCAAATACCTTTTTAATCTCATCCTCCACCGATATATCCGAATCACTGAAATTAATCTGCCTTAAAAAGCCTATTTCCTGCTTACCCGCCATATCATATCCGCATTCCTCATCACTGTCTATGTTGCTCATGCCGATATCACCTGCGATAAGCTTCAAAAGTGTGGTCTTGCCACAGCCGTTTCTTCCGACTATGGCAATCTTTTCATTGTCCCGCACTTCAAAATTAATATCCTGTAAAATCACGTCACCGCCGAACTGTACATTGGCGTGACTTATCCTTATCCTCATGGCTCCTCCCATTCCATCCCGAGAGCAGCTTATCTGTAAAGCTCCTTCACAGCCGGATAAAGCTTCACAAAATGAGCATATCTCTCATCATATTTCTTCACAAGCTCCTCGTCAGGATATACCGTATCGACTACCTTGACAATTGCATCGGCTGCATCCTTGACTGAAGCATATTCGCCATTGGCAACAGCTGCGAGCATGGCTCCTCCGAGAGCCGGCCCCTCCTCTGCCGCAATGACATCCACCTTGATATTCAATACATTTGCGATAATCTTCTTCCAAAGAGGGCTCTTGGCACCTCCGCCGCAAATCTTGGTTCTCTCTATCTTAATTCCGAGACTCTTAGCCACCTCAAATGAATCTCTTATCGCATACGCAACTCCCTCTAACACGGCAAGTGTCATATCAGCTCTTGTCGTATCGAGTGACAGCCCGAAAAATCCGCCTCTTACAAGCGAATCATTGTGAGGTGAGCGCTCACCCATAAGATATGGAAGGAAGTATACACTGTTCTCTCCAAGCTTGTCAATGTTCTTCTGCTCTGCCGCGTAATCCTTGGTGCCTATAATCTCGTCCATCCACCACTTATTGCATGACGCTGCGCTGAGCATACAGCCCATAAGATGAAAATGTCCGTCCGCATGGTCGAATGAATGAAGTGCATTGTGCTCATCAACCCCGAACTTATCGCTAGATATGAAGATTGTTCCCGACGTTCCGAGAGATATATTACAGCTTCCGTCACCGACGGTTCCTGTTCCGACTGCTGCCGCCGCATTATCGCCCGCACCTGCTGCCACTATTACCTTGTCGGAAAGTCCAAGCATATCCGCAACCTCAGGCTTTAATGTTCCCACCTTCTCATAGCTCTCAAAGAGCTTAGGAAGCATCTCCTCCTTAATTCCGCATATATCAATCATTTCCTTTGACCAGCGCTTGTTCTTTACATCGAGAAGAAGCATTCCCGATGCATCGGAATAATCGGTACAATGTACTCCCGTGAGTCTGTATGCAAGATAATCCTTCGGAAGCATAATCTTCTTAATTCTCCCAAAATTCTCCGGCTCCTTATTTTTTACCCAGAGAATCTTAGATGCCGTAAAGCCGGTGAAGGATATGTTGGCTGTATATGCCGACAGCTTATCCTTGCCGATTACATTATTAAGATAATCGTTCTCCTCTATTGTTCTTCCGTCATTCCATAATATGGCAGGTCTTATAACCTCATCATTCTCATCAAGAATGACAAGTCCGTGCATCTGACCGCCGAAGCTTATTCCTGCAACCTTGGATGTATCGAAGCCCGAAACAAGCTCCTTTATTCCCTCAACCGACTTCTCATACCAGTCCTCAGGATGCTGCTCTGACCATCCCGGATTAGGAAAATACAGAGGATACTCCTTAGATACGACATTCATAATCTTTCCTGCTTCATCCATCAGAAGAAGCTTAACAGCCGAAGTACCTAAATCTACACCAATATAATACATTTCATTGTCCCCTTTTTATTGTTTTAAATTTAAAACCCCCACAAATATTGAAGTCTCAACATTTATGGGGGCTGATTCTTTACCTATGTGTGTGAGTATTCACACTGCATATTAGCAGAATGGATTCTCTGTCGGATATAACATACCCTTAGGCTGGTTGAAATTGATATCCTCAACAGGAACACCAAGATACTTAAATACCTCGTAAAGTGCCTTGCCATAGTGACCGAATGCAACAGCACCATGATGAGGGAAGTTCTTCTCAATAAGTACATGGCGGTAGAAACGTCCCATATCAGGAATGGCAAATACACCGATTGAACCGAAGGAATGTGTTGCAACAGGAAGTACCTCACCCTGTGCTATGTATGCGCGGAGCTTAGTGTCCGCTGTGCTCTGTAAACGATAGAATGTGATATTGCCAGGCACAATGTCTCCCTCAAGTGTACCGTTGGTAACCTCGATAGGAAGTGATCTTGCCATGATGAGCTGATACTTCATCTCGCAGAAGGAAAGCTTCTTGGATGATGTATTTCCACAGTGGAAGCCCATGAATGTATCATTGAGTGTATAATTGAACTTGCCCTTGATATCGTTGTTGTAAAGCTCAGCAGGTACTGTATTGTTGATATCGAGAAGTGTTGTAGCGTCCTCAGATACAACTGTTCCGATGAACTCACTGAGTGCTCCATAGATATCAACCTCACATGAAACAGGGATTCCTCTTCCTGTAAGACGGCTGTTGACATAGCATGGAACAAAGCCGAACTGTGTCTGGAATGCCGGCCAGCACTTTCCTGCAATTGCTACATACTTTCTGTATCCCTTGTGTGCTTCTACCCAGTCAAGAAGTGTGAGCTCATACTGTGCAAGCTTCTCAAGTACCTCAGGCTTCTTGTTGCCTGCCCCGAGCTCAGCCTCCATATCCTTGACAACCTCAGGAATTCTCTCATCTCCTGCATGCTTGTTGAAGCTCTCAAAAAGGTCAAGCTCTGAATTCTCCTCTATCTCAACACCAAGGTCATATAATGGCTTGATTGGTGCATTACATGCAAGGAAGTTAAGAGGTCTTGGACCAAAGCTTATAATCTTTAAATTGTTGAGTGCATATACGGCTCTTGCAATAGGAAGGAAGTCATGAATCATATCTGCACATTCCTCTGCATTTCCAACAGGATACTCAGGGATGTAAGCCTTGATATTGCGGAGCTTGAGATTATAGCTTGCGTTCAGCATACCGCAGTATGCATCGCCGCGGTTGCTTGAAAGTGTTGCAATGTTCTCCTCGCTTGCTGCAACGAACATCTTAGGACCGTCAAAATGCTTAGCAAGAAGTGTCTCTGAAATCTCAGGGCCGAAGTTTCCGAGATATACGCAGAGTGCATTACATCCTGCCTTCTTAATATCCTCAAGTGCCTGAACCATATGTATCTCGCTCTCAACGATACATACAGGACACTCATATATATCCTTGCTGTCATACTTTGCTGCGTATGCGTCAACAAGTGCCTTTCTTCTGTTTACCGATAAAGATTCCGGGAAGCAGTCTCTTGATACTGCCACGATTCCTACTTTCATTTCAGGAATGTTAATCATACATAATCCTCCAATTCTGCCTCAAGGCTGTAAAAATTAAAATGCATAAAAATATGTGTAACTTGTCTAAAATTTAACGACGAGCCTATTGTTATTATATAACTTTGTCCGAATTTGAGCAACCGAAAAAAACTAAAATTGTGCATTTTAACCATTATCTGCATCAAGTTCTATAACCTGCGCCGACTTTTCTTTTACAGCCTGAAAAATAATTGTCCCTTTAGATAATTGTGCATTCAATTCAATGCTTCAACAGTAAAATACGCAAATTCTGCTCCGCGTCCGCCGGCGTTACTGCAATTATTCTCACCTGATGCTTCATTGCAGCAGAATATTCCGTGCTTTACTCCTACCCAGCGCCCCGCTGTGGCTTCATATGCAGCTGCATTCGTATAGTTAATGCCATCCACGCTGTAATCAAGATATATTTTGTTCCTTGTCACGTTCTTCTCTACCATAGGAAGAGCCTCGACGCGGTTCCTGAAAAATACCTTCTTAACAGCCTTATCAAGCCTTGCAAGCCCGGTAATCTCATCCTGTGAATATGCCTTTTCATTTTTGAAGTTCTGTGTTCCCGTTATTGAGACTATGACATTATCGCCGTCCCTGCGCTTAAGTGCCACGACACCATAGTCAACGCCGAGAGATACCATTCCTGCAAGGTCTCCCTCCGAAAGAGAATCCACACTAAGCTCCGTCACCGCCGAGAATTCCGGTGCAATCCACTTCTGCAATAACAGATTAGGAACATCCGCAATCGAGGTATCAGGCTGCTTGGCAACTGCCTTAAGCCTGATTTTTTCTCCTGTAAGCTCATACCAGTCATCCGAATGGTTGGCATTCCACTGCCACTGGAGTCCGAGTCTCTTTCCCGAAAAATCATCCGACGCATCAGGTGCATATATATCCGCAAGCCCTTTCTGCTTCTTATATTCTTCAAAAGCCTCACGTCCGGCATCACCGATGTCAGGCTTTTTATGTACCATTACAGGCTGTCCCGCATCCTCACTTATCTGCTCGCCCATAACCGGCCAGTCATTAACCCACTTGACCGGCTGCAGATGCACTATTCTTCCCGCAGCATACACATCCTGAAAATGCAGGAACCAGTCCTCTCCCGTCTGCGTGTCAAGCCATGCTCCCTGATGAGGCCCGTTCACCTCGGTATCGCCCTGAACAAGCACGTTCTTGTACTCATAAGGTCCCCATATATTCTTGGAGCGCATAACCACCTGCCAGCCCGGCTTAACTCCGCCCGCAGGTGCCATTATGTAATAGTAGCCGTTCCTCTTATAAAGCTTAGGTCCCTCTATCGTAGTCTGGCCATTCTCGTTCCCGTCGAACACATGCCTTCCCTCATCAAGAAGAGCCGAACAATCCGGCTTCATCTCCGTAAGGTGAAGAATACTCTTAAAGCCTATGCGGCTCTTGGCAAACGCTGACACCATATATGCTCTTCCGTCATCATCCCAGAACGGGCATGGGTCAATCCAGCCCTTTCCCTCATATATGGCATGCGGCTTGGACCACTCGCACCAAGGGTCCTTCGTCTTAGTGACGAATATTCCCTCGTCCGGCATTGGGAAAAATATTATGAATTCTCCGTCATGATAGCGGATTGCCGGAGCCCACACGCCGCAGCCGTGCTGTGGTGTCACATATCTGTCGTACGAAATATTCTTAAGCGCATAATTGATAACCTTCCAATTAACCAAATCCTTAGAATGAAGTATCGGAAGTCCCGGTGTATTGCAGAAGGACGAAGCCGTCATAAAATAATCGTCACCCACGCGGATCGCGTCCGGGTCTGAATAATCAGTGTACAATACAGGATTCTTATAATTTCCGTCACCCATATCCGAATACCAGTTAAAAGCTGTCTCTCTCATAATTTACTCCTTATATCTTTTTTATTATCTTCTGCACATCGGCTTTGGTTCCGACCACAAGAAGATGTACATTTCCTTCAAATACATAATCGGCAGTAGGCATAAGCGAAGTCTTATCGTCGCCCGTCTTGGTTCCGAGAATATTTACATTATACCTGCTTCTGAAATTGAGTTCCTTTATGGAATGTCCGACCCACTCCTTCATAACCGGAATCTCGTATATTGCATAGTCGCCGCCAAGCTCAATATAGTCAAATATATTGTCGGAGCTGTAGCTTACGGCGAGCTTCTCGGCAATGTCCCTGTCAGGGTATATAACCTCGTCCGCACCGTTCCTTAAAAGAAACTTGGCATGAATATCCCTCGTTGCCTTGCTCACAACGTACTTCGCACCCATCTCTTTTAAGAGGCTTGTTATTTCAAGCGAGCTCTGAAAGTTCGTTCCGATACACACAATACACATATCGAAGTTCTTTACTCCCAAGGTCTTTAAGACCTCCTCGTTGGTACAGTCACCAATCTTGGCGCTTGTGACAATCGGAAGCAGATCCTCCATCTTGTTCTGGTCGGTGTCAACAATCATCACCTCTCCGCCCTGCTGTGCAAGATTCTGTGTAATATGATGGCCGAAACGTCCCATTCCAATAATCAAAAAAGATTTCAAAATATATTCCTCCCTTAATTAACCGATATTTATCTCTTCCTCAGGCTGCTGCAAAGGAACTATCCTTTTATTCTCAGAGAATGACAATGCGAAGGATAAGCTTCCGATTCTGCCGCAGTACATTAAAAGTATAATCACTATTCTTGATGCAGTGCCGAGCGACCTTGTTATTCCTGTCGTCATTCCGACCGTGCTGATACCGGATATCACCTCAAAAATCACATCCGAAAAGCCGAGTGACGGCTGTACGGCAAAGATAACCATTGCTCCGATAATGAACAGAAGCATATTCACGCCTATTACAAGCGCAGCCTTTCTGACCACGTCCTCCTTGAGTCTTCGGCTGAACACATCTATTCCGTACTTGCCGCGCATCGTAGTCCACAGGTACGCAACCATGACAAAGATGGTTGTTGTCTTTGCTCCGCCGGAGGTCGAACCCGGGCTTCCTCCTATGAACATGAGAATCATTGTGAGCAGCTTTGACGCAGGCGTGAGTGCTCCCGTATCTACCGAATTCATGCCCGCCGTTCTAGGTGTCACGCTCGAAAAGAATGATGCAAGAAATCTTGTCGGTGCATTCATCCCCTTCATCGTATTGTTCCACTCAAATATCATGAACAGAACCGTGCCGGCAGCCAGAAGAAAAGCTGTCACTGCAAGCACAATCTTGGAATGAAGTCTGTATCTTTTTATGTTGAACTTATTTTTGGATATATCATCCCACACGACGAAGCCCAGTCCGCCTATGATGACAAGTGCGCTTATGGTAAGATTGATTGTCCAGTCGCCCTCAAAGCCGCACAGTGAATTATACTCTCCATAGCAGCCAAGCAAATCAAAGCCCGCGTTGCAGAATGCCGATATGGAATGGAATATTCCGTAAAATACGGCTCTCCCCGGACTCATCATAAATGAAAAGCGTATCGCAAGTATTACCGCTCCTATTCCCTCAAATATCAGCGTACCTATAATCATCTTCTTGGTGAGCTTGACAATTCCGCCAAGCTGGAGTGTGTTGACGCTCTCCTGCATAAGTCCTCTGTGTCTTAAGGACACCTTACGTCCGAGAATCAATGCAAGTATTACGCCGAGACTTATGAAGCCGAGTCCTCCCACCTGAATCATACAGATTATAACTATCTGTCCGAACATTGACCAGTGCGTATATGTATCGACAACAACCAGTCCCGTCACGCAGCTTGCGCTTGTCGCAGTGAACAATGCATCCAAAAATCCTGTTGCCTGACCATCCCTTGACGAGACAGGCAGCATCAGAAGCAGTGTTCCCGTAATAATAATTATTAAAAATCCAAGGGCAATAAATTGCACCTTGGATATTCTTTTTTTACCAAACATATATAATCCCTTTTTAATCAGATATTTGTCTGAATAAGCTTGGCATCATAGCCTGCCGCCTTAAGACCATCAATAATCTGAGCCTTATGCTCCTCACCGAAGGCTTCCATGGTTATCTTAAGCTCAACTGCCGCATTGCGGTTGATGCTTATGAACTGGTTATGCTCAAGCTTGATTACATTACCCTTCTGCTCAGCAATTACGCCCGCAACTCTTGCAAGCTCGCCCGGCTTATCAGGAAGAAGAACCGACACGGTGAATACTCTTCCTCTTGCAATGAGACCATGCTGGACAACGGAGGACATTGTTATAATATCCATATTACCGCCGCTTAAGATTGATACAACCTTCTTGCCCTTGACATCAAGATGCTTGAGTGCAGCAACAGTAAGAAGTCCTGAGTTCTCAACTATCATCTTGTGATTCTCCACAACATCAAGGAATGCAACGATAAGCTCCTCGTCCTGAATTGTAATAATGTCATCAATATTCTTCTTTACATATGGGAAAATCTTGCTTCCCGGTGTCTTAACCGCCGTACCATCGGCTATTGTGCTTGCGCTCGGAAGTGTTACAACCTTGCCCGCCTTGATAGACTCCTGCATGCAGTTAGCGCCTGCCGGCTCAACACCGATAACCTTAATCTTAGGATTGAGAAGCTTTGCAAGGGTGGACACACCTGTTGCAAGTCCGCCTCCTCCGATTGGAACCAATATGTAATCTACTGTCGGAAGCTCCTTGATAATCTCCATCGCGATGCTTCCCTGACCAGTGGCTACATCATAATCATCAAAAGGATGAACGAATGTAAGTCCCTGCTCCTTTGCAAGCTTAAGCGCATACTCACAGGCTTCATCATACACGTTACCATAAAGCACTACCTCTGCACCGTATCCCTTGGTACGATTGACCTTCATAAGAGGTGTTGTGACAGGCATTACAACTACGGCGCGGACACCATAGAGCTTAGCCGCATATGCAACACCCTGTGCATGATTGCCTGCCGAAGCAGTGATAAGTCCCTTAGCTCTCTCCTCGTCAGAGAGTGTGCTTATCTTGTAATATGCACCTCTTACCTTGTATGCACCGGTGTACTGGAGATTCTCCGGCTTTAAATATACCTTATTACCTGTAAGATTACTGAAATACTCGCTGTATACAAGCTTAGTCTCAAGTGTTACCTTCTTGACTATCTCGGCAGCTTCCTCAAACTTCTCTAATGTAAGATAATTTTCGCCCATTTTTTTACGCTTCTTTCTTTTTTGATTGGTAAAGACGCTCCCAATAATCCTTTAACATTTTAAATTATTGAAGCTTACATATTCGTTATATCAGATTTGCTCCGGAATGTCAAAGAGTGCATTGACAAAATCCTGAGAATTGAACTTCTGAAGGTCGTCAATCTGCTCTCCGACTCCGATATACTTCACCGGAATACCGTATTCGGCCTGAATTGCCACTGCTATTCCGCCCTTCGCCGTTCCGTCCATCTTGGTGAGAATAATTCCCGTAACGTCAGCTGCTTCCCTGAATTCTTTAAGCTGCGAAAGAGCATTCTGACCTGTCGTACCGTCGAGCACAATAAGATTCTCCCTGTATGCCTCAGGCATTTCCTTGTCTATGATACGATTAATCTTTTTGAGTTCCTCCATGAGATTCTTCTTATTGTGAAGTCTTCCTGCGGTGTCGCAGATAATTATATCCGCATTTCTTGCCCTTCCGGCTGAAATCGCATCATATATAACTGCTGCCGGATCCGAGCCCTCGCTCTGCGATATAATGTCAACACCCGAACGGTTAGCCCACTCAGTGAGCTGCTCAATAGCTGCTGCACGGAAGGTATCGGCGGCTGCAAGCACTACCTTCCTGCCCTGTGCCTTAAGCTGTGCCGCAAGTTTGCCTATTGATGTAGTCTTTCCAACTCCGTTCACGCCTATGACAAGAATGATTGACTTCCGGTTTTCGAATTCATATGCATTCTCACCGAGGTCCATCTGCTCCTTAATAGTGTTGATGAGAAGCTCCTTGCACTCCTCAGGATTCTTGATATGATTCTCCTTAACCTTTTCCTTAAGATTCTCAATAATCTCCTCCGTGGTGTTCACTCCGAGATCACCCATAATAAGTGTCTCCTCAAGCTCCTCGTAGAAGTCATCATCAATCTTTGAAAACCCTGAGAACACATTGTCAATGCCATGAACAATATTGTCTCTTGTCTTTGTAAGACCTGAAACAAGCTTCTTAAAAAAACCTGCCATACTTACTCCTCCTTCTTATCATCAAGCTGGTCTTCAATAAGGTCAACCGATACAAGCGTTGACACACCCTTCTCCTGCATGGTGATACCGTACAGTCTGTCCGCAGCAGCCATCGTACCTCGTCTGTGCGTAATTACAATGAACTGCGTGTTCTTGGTAAGCTTATGAAGATACTTGGCATATCT
The DNA here is from genome assembly GCA_934343915.1 of uncultured Lachnospiraceae bacterium. Taxonomy (GTDB): domain Bacteria; phylum Bacillota; class Clostridia; order Lachnospirales; family Lachnospiraceae; genus CAG-882. The sequence goes on from CAKRIL010000036.1 coordinate 20,143, forward strand.
TACGACGTTCGAATCGTCAAGCGCTGCCTCAATCTCATCGAGAAGACAGAACGGCGACGGCTTAAGATTCTGAATCGCGAACAGAAGAGATATAGCCGTAAGCGCCTTCTCTCCACCGGAGAGCTGCATCATGTTCTGAAGCTTCTTTCCCGGCGGCTGTGATATAATCTTAATTCCTGCTTCAAGTATATCAACATCCTCCTCAAGCTCGAGTGTTCCCCTTCCACCGCCGAATAATTCCTTGAATACCTTATCGAACTCAACCTTAATCTCCTGAAATTTCTCGATAAACTGTGTTCTCATTCCGGTATCAAGCTCATCTATAACCTTGATGAGTGTATCTCTTGCAGTTATGAGGTCGTCATGCTGTGTCTTAAGGAATATGTATCTCTCGGATATCTCCTTGTAATCCTCAATCGCATTGACATTGACATCACCGAGCTTTTTAATATCGCTCTTTAATGATGCTATGCTCTTTTTAAGTGCTTCGGAATTATCAAGGCTCTCATCCCTAAGCTCCGCCGCGCGGATAAGTGTAAGCTCATACTCGTTCCACATATAATCTATGCGGTCATCCCTCATCGTTTCAATCTTCTCAATTCGTGACGATATTCTCAAGCACTCCTTGTCGAGTGTGTTGATGCGGCCTGAAATCTCCTCTCTCTTCGTGAAGAGTTCACGCTGCTTTTCCTGCACCTTATCTCTTTCTTCGCGCTCTTTTGCAGTAATTCCTGCATATTCGGCAATTTTTGCCTCGGCAGCAGCTATCGTTTCGCCAATTTTTGCTATATTTTCCTTCTTTTCGCGTATCTCGTCATCTGCCGAGCCCAAGCTGTCCTTAATCTCGTCCGCTTCATCATTAAGTCTTGCAATCTCTCTGAGAACACGCTTTATATTCTCCTCTGCAAAATTATCCTGCTGTGAGAAATTGGCAAGCTCAATATGCTTCTTCTCTGCCTCCGCCTGTCTTGCGGCAAGCTCTGCCTTATTCTGCTCAATCTTGGCATTATCGGCATTGATTCTGTCCGTGAGCTCCTTATCAAGCTTCTCAGACTCGGAAAGTGCAATCTTACACGCATCTATCTCCGCATTAATCTGCTGAACCGAAATCTCAATCTCCTCAGATTCGCGTTTGCTGTTGGAATATGCTCTGTTAAGCTCCTCCTGCTTCTTCACCGCAGCATCAAGATTCATGGATGAGGTGTTCTCCTCAAGCTGCTTATCCTGAAGATTTGTCCTGAGCTGTTCAATCTCGCTTCTTATGCCGCTTAGATTCTCTCTTGCCGCTGCAAGCTCATCCTCGAGCTTCTTAAGCTTCTTCTCATTATCGGCAACCGATGTCTCAAGCTCCTCAATCTCTCTTCTTCGTCCGAGAAGGTTGCTGCTGTTCTTAAATGCACCTCCGGACATCGAACCGCCCGGACTTAACATATCGCCTTCAAGCGTCACTATTCTTAATGAATGGTTATGTCTTCTTGCTATTGCAAGTGCATTATCTATATTGTCTACAACGAGTATTCTTCCGAGAAGATATCTTGCAAGCTCGGCAAACTCACTGTCACATTCCACAAGCTGATTGGCGAACCCTATCGCACCTCTTTCATTGGCAAGCGATAAGTCCACCTTAATATCCCTTCCGCTTATCGCAGAAAGAGGAAGAAATGTAGCTCGTCCGAACTTATTCTGCTTAAGGAAGGCGATAAGACCCTTGGCAGTATCCTCATTATCGGTAACGATATTCTGAATGGTTCCTCCAAGTGCTGTCTCTATGGCAGTCTCATACTGCTTCTTTGTCTTGATAATATCAGCTACAACACCTATGATTCCCTTATTTCTTTCCTTCTGCTCCATGACCTTTCTGATACTGTTTCCGTATCCGTCATATCGCTCCGTGATGTTCTTCAAGGACTCAAGCTTCGAGCTTTCTCCCATCACGGTTCTGTTAAGGCTGTTAATATCGTTATTATATTTATTTATGGCATCCCTTACAAAGAGCTGCTTTTTCTCCCTGTCAGACAGGCTTTCATTGATAGACGCAATCTCCGCCCTTATATTCTCAAGCTGCTTTTTAAGTGAATCGAGGCTCTGCTTCTGCGTATCCTCCTCGCTCTTACAGTTGATGAGCTTTCTTGTGAGCTCCGACTTACGAATGTTGACCTGCTCTAAGAGCGTGACATTTCTCTGCAGCTTGGCTTTTATCTGACCTCTCTCGTTGAGGTTGTCAATAACGTCATCTTTCCCGTTCTCAACATTTCCCTCAAGCTCTGCAATGCTCTCATTAAGACTCTTTACAAGCCTGTCCGCTTCCTCACAGTCAGCCTTCATCTCATCAAGACGGTCAGTGAGCTTAAAGCGTTCCGATATAAGACGCTTCTTCTCCTCATCCGAATCCAAAAGACGTTCCTTTATCGAATCAAGACGCTTATTTAGCTGTTCATCACTCGCAAGCACCGACTTAATCTGCTCATTTAAGAGCTCTATCTGACTTGAAAGTCTGTTCTTGTCAATCTCCGCCTGATTGGCTATGCTGCTGTTCTCCTCTATGGTATGATTGAGGCTTGACAGCCTCTCCTCATTAGCCTCATACTCGGTTCCCGACTTCTCGAACTCCGCCTGTGCATCCTTAAGCTCTGCATCCGCTATCGAGAATGTCTCATTGACCTTCGCAAGCTCCTCCTTGAATTCATCCGATTCAATAAGGAACAGATTAACTTCATTTTTTTTAAGCTCTTCCTTGAACTTAAGGTATTCCTTAGCCTTCTCAGCCTGATGCTCAAGAGGTCCTACCTGCTTCTCTAATTCTGCAAGAATATCATTGACACGCACAAGATTCTGGCTCTCATCATCAAGCTTCTTCTGTGCTGCCGCCTTGCGGCGCTTGAACTTTACGATTCCTGCCGCCTCATCGAAGAGCTCTCTTCTCTCCTCAGGCTTACCGCTTAAGATTCTGTCAATCTGACCCTGACCGATGATGGAATAGCCCTCTTTGCCGATACCCGTATCATAGAAAAGCTCATTGATATCCCTGAGTCTGCATGACGAACCATTCATGAGGTACTCGCTCTCTCCCGAACGGAATACCTTTCTTGTGATAGTCACCTGGTCAAAATCAATCGGAAGTGCATGGTCGGAATTATCTATCGTGATTGCTACCGAAGCATAGCTGACCGGCTTACGAAGCTCCGTTCCCGCAAAGATGACATCCTCCATCTTGCCGCCTCGAAGCTGCTTGGCACTCTGCTCACCGAGAACCCATCTCACCGCATCACCTATATTGCTCTTACCGCTTCCGTTAGGGCCTACAATACCCGTAATACCATTATGAAACTCAAATACTAATCTGTTGGCAAAGGATTTAAAGCCCTGTACCTCTATGGATTTTAAATACATATGTCTGTTCCTGTTCTATATTCTATTTCTCATCTTTAAAATGGCATTGTAAGCCGCAGACTGCTGTGCAGCCTTCTTGGTGTGGCCTTCACCATCACCGATTACTGTTCCGTCGCACTTAACAACTGCCGTAAAGTGCTTATCATGGTCAGGCCCGCTCTCACCGGTAATCTCATATTCCGGCTCAACGCCACTATCCTTTTGAAGAAGCTCCTGTAAAATCGTCTTGCTGTCATAGAACAGCTTCTTATTATCTATATCCTCAAGTATGAATCGTCTGATATAGTTCTGGGCAGGTTCAAAGCCTCCGTCACGGTATATCGCACCGATAACAGCCTCCATCGCATCGGATGTGATGGAATCCCTGTTCCTTCCGCCTGTATGCTCCTCACCCTTGCTTAAAAGAATCCACTCGCCAAGCTTTATCTCACGGCTGCACAGTGCAAGTGTCGGCTCGCATACTATGCTTGCTCGAAGCTTAGTCAGTTCTCCTTCTGTCTTGTCAGGATATTTTTCAAAAAGATAGTCGCTCACGGTCACTTCAAGTACCGCATCACCCAAGAACTCCAGCCTCTCATTGCTCTGATTCTTAAGGCGCTTAATTTCGTTGCAATATGAGCTGTGTGTAAGTGCTCTTTCAAGAAGTCTCTTATTCTTAAACTCATATCCGATTATTTTCTCAAATTTCTCTAATTGTGCATCGGTCATAACTTTCCTTCATACACCTCCTGTAAAATGAACAGCACCTACTAAGAAAAAGAGCCCACCTATGATGGGCTTTTTTCTTAAAGATAATATATGTCTTAGTTAAGTGCGTTCTTTATCTGCTCAACGGCATCTGCTACAGTTGAAATGTTCTCAGCAGCGTCGTTAGGAATCTCAATATCGAACTCCTCTTCAATACCCATGATAATCTGGAACACATCAAGAGAATCTGCTCCAAGGTCATCAACGAATGTCTTATCCATTGTGACTTCATCGGCATCAATGTTCAAAACCTCTGCTATAATTGACTGTAACTTTTCAAATTCCATTTCTAAATACTTCCTTCCTTTTCTTAAAAAATTTACTGTTCGTCCGCCTGTTCTTTGGCTATGGACTCTTTGATTTTATCGTTAATTCCCTGCTCCTTGAATGTCATGCACTGAAGGATGGAATTACACACCTCTTTAGCCTTCGCATTGCCGTGTGTCTTAACCACAAGACCGTTAAGGCCAATCATCGGTGCTCCGCCGTACTCTGTCGCATCGAACTTTTTAAGTGTCTTCTTGAGTGCCGGCTTAACAAGCAATGCACCTATCTTGCTTCTAAGGCTGGTCATCATTCCTGCCTTAATCATGCCTATCAAAGTACTTCCCATACCCTCGTACAGCTTGAGAATTACGTTGCCTACGAAAGCTTCTGTCACTACAACGTCTACATTGCCCTCCGGAATGTCTCTCGCCTCTACGCTTCCGACAAAGTTAATCTCCCTGCACTCCTTAAGGAGAGGATATGTCTCCTTGACAAGCTGGTTGCCCTTCTCCTCCTCGGCTCCGATATTGACAATCGCAACCTTCGGATTCTTGACACCAAGAACATATTCCATATATATAGAACCCATCTTGGCGAATTGAAGAAGATGTGCAGGTCTCGCATCCACGTTGGCTCCGCAGTCAACAAGAAGTGATACACCCTTCTTGGTAGGGATAAGCGGTGCAAAAGGTGGTCTGTCAACGCCCTTGATTCTTCCCACAATGAGCTGACCGCCTACAAGAATAGCTCCTGAGCTTCCGGCAGATACGAACGCATCGGCCTCACCCTTCTTGACAAGATTAAGAGCAACAACTATTGACGAATCCTTCTTGCGGCGTATAGCCATAACAGGCGGTTCACCTGTCTCTATTACCTCAGAAGCATTCACTATCTGAACAGCCTCTTCTCTGTATGTATATTTCTTAAGTTCCTCAGAAATTACATTCTCCTGTCCGACAAGCTTAACCACTATATTCTCATTCTGTGAAACTGCATCAATAACACCCTTGACAATCTCTGCCGGAGCATTATCTCCGCCCATGGCATCTACGGCTACTATAACTTTTTCCTGCATAATTATTCTCCTCTTTTCAACTATGGCAACCACTTTATACATAATACAAGATTGTTTTTCAGAAATCAATACCCGATATACAGCATTTTAATTTTTTTAGCCCTATTTTATAAACAAAATATATTGCACATGGCAGTCCTTTTCATAAGAGAAAAAAAGAAGGATACCATATTCGGTATCCTTCCTGTAAAATTCTTCTAATCTGCTCTCAATTATTCAGCAACGGAGATAACTTCCTTCTTATTGTAAGAACCACAGTTCTTGCAAACTCTGTGAGGCATCATTAACTCACCGCACTTGCTGCACTTTACTAAGTTAGGAGCGCTCATCTTCCAGTTCGCTCTTCTCTTATCTCTTCTAGCCTTAGAAGACTTATTCTTTGGACAAATTGACATCTGTTACACCTCCTTACAAAGCAGTTCTATTGGTTAAACTGTTGAAATATATCGCGTATCTTGGACATTCTAGGATCTAAGACCTGTCTGTCACATTCACACGAGCCATGATTAAGATTCATGCCGCATACGTTACAGATTCCCTTGCAGTCTGTTTTACACAGAACCTTCATTGGAAAATTCTCTAAAATCTCACTATATACATACTTCTCGACATCAAATTCCGTACCGTTAATAAACGGCATGTCCTCCAATGTCTCGTCTGCATCAGGCGATTCTTCACCAAAGTTAAGCTCTCTGTTCGAATCAACCTTAATCTGCCAAGGAACATCTGTTAAGCACCTGTCACAGGGAATATTGAGTGTCACATCTATATGCGATTCCACCTCTATCTTCTTCCCTCCGACATTAGTAAAGGCAAGAGTTACATCCTGCTTCTCTACAAACGCATATTCACCAAGCTTTGAGCAGAACCTGTCCGCTTCAATCGGTGCCGCAAGTCTCTTAACTTCTCCTTCGTGAGAAAGAACTCCGTACAAATCAATCAGCATAAAAACCTCTTCTTTTAATCACACGCAGA